>CBFGTW010000048.1:0-28819 GCA_965651855.1 uncultured Verrucomicrobiales bacterium | reverse complement strand
TTCGGCAAGGGCAGCCCGGAAGCCTACGAGCGCCTGCTGCTCGACGCCATCGCCGGCGACGCCACGCTCTTCGCGCGGCGCGACGAAGTGGAGGAAGCCTGGCGCTTCATCGACCACATCGAGCACGCCTGGCATCAGTCCGACAATCCGCCGCCGATGGCCGAATTCGTCGCCGGTTCGTGGGGGCCGAAGGAAGCCGACGACCTGCTCAAAAAGGACGGCAACGCCTGGCGCCGGCTCTGAAATTGACAGCCTCGACCAACGAGCTAGCGTGTGATGAAAAGAATCATCACAAAGGAAAACGCCATGCCGACCCTCACCGTCAGAGACCTCCGATACGATTTCCGCAAGGTGGAAGCTTGGCTCGCCGACGGCCAGGAAATCGAGATCACCAAGCACGGCAAGACCGTCGCGCGGCTCTGCCCGCCGGTGGATCCCGCGCGGCCGAAGAAGCCGAAGTGGGACATCGAGGCGCACAAGCGGTGGCTTGAGGAAACTTGGGGGGACCGGGTTTTCTCCGCCGAGGAAGTCAGGGAGATGCGCGAAGCTGAACTCGGAGATCGGAGTTGAACGCATTCCCCGACACCTCGTTCCTGTGCGCGATCTACCGCAAGCAGGACAACTCGCAGCAGGCGCAGGAGTTTTATGCGACCTTGTCTGAGCCGATCGCGGTGAGCCGTCTGCTGCTCTGGGAATTCCGGCAAGCTGCTCGGTTCCAAGCGTTCCGTCACAGCAAGGACCGCTCGCAAGGCTACTCGCTGCGCGAGGCGGAGCGGATGATCGACAAGATCAACGAGCACGTGAACGTCGGCGTTCTGCGGCTGGTTGAGGTCGACTCCTTCGCCGTCCTGGCCCGCGGCGAACTCCTCTCGAAAACCCGCACGCCCGTCCATGGCCACCGCGGCTTCGACATTCTCCACGTCGCCGCCGCGCTGGAATCCGGCTGCACCGACTTCCTCACCTTCGACGGCAACCAGACGGCTCTCGCGCGTTCGCAGGGCCTCGCCGTGCCGCTCGCCAACTGACCCGTCCACCGTTTCCCGCCATGACCGCCAGCCTGCCTGAAGTCCACGCCGAACTCGGCGTCGAAGTCCCGATCGCCGCCATCGACCGCGAGCTGAAAAAGCTCTGGGAACAGGACGAGGCGCGTACGAACGCCTCGCTCATCAACCTCGTCGTCTATTCGGAAAAGCACGGCTCGCTGGTGGAAAACTCCGCCATCATCCGCGATCTGACCCGCGAGCACGCCTGCCGCGCGATCCTCGTGGAGATCGACCGCTCGATCGCCGATCCTTCGCTGCGCGCGTGGATCACCGCGCATTGCCACCTTTCCCACGGCCTGAAATCCGTCTGCTGCGAGCAAATCGCGTTTCACCTGACCGGGAAGGTCACCGGCCGCTTCCGCAACACGGTCTTCGCCCACCTCAACTCGGATTTGCCGCTGGTCTTCTGGTGGCAGGGCGAACTTTCCACCGTCTTCACCGAGCGGCTCGTCGCGGTGATGGACCGCCTGCTCATCGACAGCTCCGAGTGGGCCGATCCCGCGGAGGGCTTCGCCAAGATCGACGAAGCTTCGCTGACGAACGCCGAGCTCGTTCTCCAGGATCTCGCCTGGAGCCGCACCTGGCAGTTCCGGCTCGGCGTCGCCGGGCTGTTCGACGATCCGGCCGCCATGCGCGCGCTGCCGCGGATCGAGTCGGTGGAAATCGTCCACCACCCGGACCACCGGAACTCCGCTCTCCAGATGCTCGCTTGGCTTGCCGAGCAGGCCGGCTGGCGCGATGCCAGCGAGTTGGATCTCGACGTCGCCCGCCGCAACGGCGCGAGCGAATCGTTCGGCTTCGAACACAAGAACGGCGGCGCGATTTCCGCCGTTCTGCGCGCCGAATCCGTGTCCGCTCCGATCGGCTGCGTGCACCTGCGCGCCGGCGATGTCAGCGTCTGCGTCAGCCGCGAAGCCGGTTCGACGCACGTCCTGCGGCAGCTCGAAACGCCGGGCCACACGGTCAGCTCGATGTCGCCGGCGGATCCGGATTCGTCCGCTCACCTCGTCGCCCAGCAGCTCGCCCGCGGCGGAAAAAATTCGCTCTACCGGAAAATCCTGCCGCGCTTCCGCTCGATGCTCGGCGCCTGACCCGTGGCGGCGGTTTGCAACCGCCATGCCGAAGCTCCGCAAGACTCCCACCGCGGATAAACAGGATGGGCGCGGACGGGAACGTTGAACATCGAACGTCCAGCAACGAACATTGAAGGAAGAAGATTGGGACGGAGCGCCGGGCCGGCCCCACTCAATCAAGGCCCATGTCCCTGCGCATCGCGGCGACCATCTTCACGTGGCGGATGTCGTTCTCGCGGCTCGACTCGTTGTCGAAGTTCAGCCCGTAGGGCCAGAAGTGCATGCGGTCCGCGCTGAGCGTCGTGTCCGGCCCGTCGAACTCGCGGACGAGGGCGAGCGCGTGCTTCCCGGTCCACTTGCCGTCCTTGATGTTCTTGTGCCACTCGGGATGGGTGCCGATGCCGAGCGTATGTGAAATCTCGTGGAGCGCCACGCGCGTGTTGATCGTGCCGCCGAAGTTGATCCAGCCGTCGTAGTTCGCGTCCGCCGTGGGCGTGCCCGGGCTGTTGTTCGCCGTGACGTGTTTCTTGAATTTCCCGTGCTGGTTGTAGAGCCGGACGGCGGCGTCCATTGCATCCACGATCCGGCGTTTCCGCGCGGCGTCCCAGTCGTCGGAGCCGTCGGAAAGCCCGTAGGTGAGATAGGCTTTCGCCTCGGCCTCCGCGGTCTCCGTCGAATTCGCCGCCGCGAGGCGCCCCGCGACGTATTCGCGGTCGGGGGCGGAAAGTCGCTCGAGCGGGATGACCGATTCGCGGAATCCCGCGAGCCGGACCGTCACCGCCTCGCTGGTGGCGGAGAGATACACGCCGGTGAGCGTCCGGCCGTCCGTCGACGTCCAGACCCGCGACTCGGCGAAGGCGGTCGCGGCCGTGGCGACGAGAAATAACAGCGCGGGACGGAGGTTCATGCGCGGATTTCAACAACGCGGACCCGAGCCCGTTGCGCGACCATCAGCCGTCACCCTCGAGCGCGTGCTTCAGCGCCGCCTCCACGAATCCGGCGAACAACGGATGCGGGCGGTTCGGCTTCGACTGGAACTCGGGGTGGAACTGCGCGCCGATGTAGAACGGATGGTCCGGGATTTCCACAATCTCGACCAAACCCTCTTCGGCGGAGACGGAGGAAATCACCAGCCCGCACTCCTGCAGGCGGTCCTGGTAGTCGGAGTTGAACTCGTAGCGATGGCGGTGCCGCTCGTGGATCCGGTTCACGTTGCCATAGAGCGCCGCGGCGCGGGTGCCGGCGAAGAGGATCGATTCGCTCGCGCCGAGGCGCATCGTCGCCCCCATGTCCTCGACGCCCTTCTGCTCTTCCTGCAGGCAGATCACCGGATGCGGCGTCGACTTGTCGAACTCGGTCGAATTCGCGCCGTCCAGTCCGCAGACATCCCGCGCGAACTCGATGGTCGCGATCTGCATGCCGAGGCAGATGCCGAAATAGGGGATCTTCTGCTCCCTCGCATATCTGGCCGCCATGACCTTGCCCTCGATGCCGCGGTCGCCGAAGCCGCCGGGGACGAGAATGCCGTCCACCTCGCCGATCACCGCCTGCGCCCCGTGGTCCTCGATGGCCTCGGCCTCCACGCGGATGATCTGGACCTTGGTGTCGTGGTAGGCGCCGGCGTGGATCAGCGATTCGTAGATCGATTTGTAGGCGTCCTGCAGTTCGATGTATTTGCCCGCCACGGCGATCGTCACCTTGTGCTTCGGGTGGATCACCCGCTGGACGAAGCTTTCCCAGTCCTCGAGCGCCGGAGCCGGCGTGTGGCCGAGGCCGATCTTGTCCACCACCAGCCGGTCGATCTTGTCGCGCCGCAGGTCCAGCGGGCACTCGTAGATGGTGTGGGCCACGTCGCGGAACGCCACGACGTTCTTTTTCTCGACGTTGCAGAACATCGCGATCTTCCGCCGGTTGTCCTCGTCGAGATCGGTCTCGGTTCGGCAAATGATGATGTCCGGCTGGATCCCGAGTTCGCGGAGTTTCGCCGCGGATTGTTGGGTCGGCTTGGTCTTCACCTCGCCGGCGGCCTTGATGTAGGGCAGCAGCGTGACGTGGATGAAGCAGACGTTGTCCTTGCCCACCTCGAGCGCGAACTGCCGCAGCGCCTCGATGAAAAGCAGGCCCTCCATGTCGCCGACGGTGCCGCCGATCTCGGTGATCAACACGTCCACGTCCGGATTGTCCTGCGAAACCTGGTGCATGCGCGCCTTGATCTCGTCGGTCACGTGCGGGATGAACTGCACGGTTTTGCCGAGATACTCGCCGCGGCGTTCCTTGCGGATCACGGAGTCGAAGACCTGGCCGGACGTCAGGTTGTTCATCCGCGAAAGCACGCCGGAGGTGAACCGCTCGTAGTGGCCGAGGTCGAGGTCGGTCTCCGCGCCGTCGTCCAAGACATAAACCTCCCCGTGTTGATATGGGGACATGGTTCCAGGGTCGACGTTGAGATAAGGGTCGAACTTCTGCATCAGCACCTTGAGCCCGCGGTGTTCGAGCAGCGTGCCGATGGATGCGGCGGCCAGGCCTTTGCCGAGCGAGGAAACGACGCCGCCGGTGACGAAGATGTATTTCACGGGAAGTTTGCTAGGGACTAGTTTTCAGTTTTCAGCAAGAGCAGCCGTTCGACTTCAGATGCTTGGTCGAGGGTGTCCACACCGGGGGAGGTGTCTGTGGTGAGCAGCACGCGGATCGACGCGCCGTTTTCGAGGGCGCGGAGTTGTTCGAGGGACTCGGCGCGCTCGAGCGGAGAGGGTGCCCAGCCGACGAAGCGCTCGAGAAAATCCCGGCGATAGGCGTAGATCCCCTTGTGCCGGAGGACCGGGAGTCCCGCCACCGGATTGCGGAAGAAGGGCAGGGGCGAGCGCGAGAAATAGAGCGCCCGGCCGTCGAGGGCGGTTACGACTTTCACCACGTTCGGATCGACCACCGCGGGATCGGCGGGATCGAGCGGGTTCGCGGCGGTCGCCATGTCGAGCGAGGCGTCCGCGAGCATCGCCCCGGCGAGCTCGTCGATGAGCGCCGAATCGATCAGGGGCTCGTCGCCTTGGACGTTCAGGATGTGGGTCGCCTGCGGAAAATTTCGCGCCGCCTCCGCGATGCGGTCGGTGCCGGTCGGGTGGTCCGGCGAGGTCATCGCCGCCTTCCCGCCGAACGCTTCGACCGCCTCCGCGATCCGCGCGTCATCGGTGGCGACAACGATCTCATCGAGGCTCTGGCATTCGCGGCAGCGTTCCCAGACGTGCTGGATCAACGGCTTGCCGGCAATGCGGTGGAGGGGCTTTCCGGGGAAGCGCGTGGAACCCCAGCGGGCTGGGAGAACGGCGAGGACGAAGGTTTCGGAAGGCGGTTGCGGCACGCGTGCGAAAGGCTGGGCGACGGTATCCGCGATCCCCACCGCCGGACAAGAGCGGTTTCCGGGAAAGATTCCCGGCGGCGAACGGAGCGCGGATCTCCGGATCTGCCCGTGTCGCCGGAAGCGCCGCGCGACGGTCTCCTCGCACTGGAGGCTTGATGCTCGTGAATCAGTGCTTCACTCAAGCCATCCCCGCCACTCGTCGGCGGCTCGCTCGTCGGACCGGCCGACCGTCTGCAAGAAAGCCTCCGTGGCCGTCGCGCGGATCGGCGAGTCCGGCAGGGTGGAAATGGCTGCTGCGGCGGCTTGGGGATCGCTTCCGGCCCAGCGTTCCATCTGGGCGGAGACCTCTCCCGACGGCCATGAGCTGGCGAGGTTTTCCACGAAATCCTCGAGCGATCCCTGGTTTCCCTCGGCCACCGATTGGCAGAAGCGTTGGAAGTCCTGGGCCTGCATCCAGCTCCGGCTGCCCAAGGCGCCCCACGTCGCCGCGGCTTTCCGCGGGTCGAGGTTCCCCTGATGAATCAGGTGGGACATCCAGGCCTGCCGCGCCGCCTCGGCGAACTCCGGGCGGTGGTCCGGCAGCGACGCCAACCACGCGCTCGCGCCCTCGATCCCGTCCGAGTAGATCTTGTCGAGCAGGGCACCGTTCACGCAGTCCACCACCTGGTGCGGCGGCAGGTCGGCGTTCTCCAGCCAAGCGGAGGCGGATACGGGATCGGTGTTGATCCAGCCCACGAGCAGGGGACGGTAAGCATTGGAATCGCCCAATTCACTCTGGTGTTCGTTCACCCAAGCCAGCGCCTTTTCGGGCTGGGAGGTCGCCCAGCCGGTCATGAACTCCACGAGATTCCCGTGGCTGCGGGGGGAATCCAGCCAATGGGCGAGCGCCTCCTCCCCCGCGATCTGGCCCCAGCGCATCGCGAATGCGGCATACTCGGCAAAATACCGGCCGTCCCGCTCCAGCGCCTTGAACTGGGCGTGGATCGCCGGCGCGTCCTCCGGCCGCATCTTTTCCATCAAGAGCCGGAAATCCCGTTGCCGCCGGTGATAGAGGGAATCGTCCAGCGTGGCCGCGGACGCTTTGATGAACGCGGGATTCGGCTTTCCCGGTTGGGCCAAATCTTCCATCTCCGTCATCCACCGCACCAGCCGCTGGCTGCGAGGGTCGCTCACCAGCGACGCTCCATCGGAAGAGCCGCGTCCGCGCGACGACGATCTGCCGTCGTGGCGCGCCTCCCGCAGCTCGCCAGCTTCCCCGAACTCGTCCCGCACGCTGCCGTTCATCCAGGCCTTCGTCCACCCCGCGGCAGCGAGTGCGAAACCGGCGATGCAAAGCCACGAAAGAGACCGACGCGATAACACGATCATCGCCCGCAGGCTATCGGTCGCCGTGGAGGCGTCAATGCCGGTGTCGGGCAGCGCGAGCTTGAAACTGCGAAACCGTTGGTCTAAGCGGTATCTTTCCCGGCTCGCCGCACGAGCTTGCAGAATGAGAAAGAAGAGCATGTCCCATTTCCTGACAAGAAGGGCGAAGATTGGGATCCCGGTTCTGGTGTCTCTGGCCGGGCTGGGTTGGATGGGCTGGAGCATGTCGGCCGGTTCGCCGGGGAGTACGGCGCGGACTGAAGGGCGCCCCTTTCCTCCCGTGTCTCCGGAGGAAAGGCACGCGCAGGTTTCCGACGATGAGGCGATTCCTCGCGACAAGGTCGCGGCATGGTCGGATGAAAGGAGGCGGGAGAGGGTTCTCCGGGAGTTCAGAGGCTGGCTCGCGGATCTCGAACGGAGCAGGATTTGCGACCGCTCCGAAGCCGTCGTGGAGATTCCGATCAGCCCGGCCCTCAGGAGACGCCTCGCCCTTCCTGATGGGCAAGCGACGAACACCGTCGATTCGAAATATCTCGTGGTCGCCCGTCCCTCCGCCGAGGAGGTGGAGGAGGTCGCCGGAAGGATTGCTGCTCTGGCTGCGCAGGATGAAGAGCCATCCGTCTTGGCCGGCCGCTTGACCGCCCTTGCGGGACAGTTCCTGGACTATCCGGCCACCCACAAGCTCGTGGTCCTCAGCAAAGCCCGGGCCTCCTACGGCCTCAATCACATCACGGCCTACAATGCAGACGAGTTTCTTGAATATGACGACGGCGGCGGCTTGCGGCTCTCGGTCGCGGACGTGGAGACTTCCTATGAGCAGTGGAGTCATCCTCGCGAGCCGCTTGGCAGGTACGGCTATCTCTTCTCGATCCACGAGTGAACCGACCCAGGAGGTGCAACATGAGCCGCCACATCCGATTGCTGGGACTGGACCTTCGGGTCAAATGGCCTGAGGCGAAACGAAAGGCAGGGACCGACCTCCGGGCGGTTCGGCGGGGGCAGGCGGATCGAAGCCCTTGATCCTCCCTCCGCCCATCTGGAGTATTGGACCGCCAGGATGCGCCGCCACGCTCAAGGTTCACGCAAATTCCGAAAGCCGACCGACGGGCAGCCGCCGGGACCGGAGCTTGTCGAAGGAGCTTGTGGAACTCGAGAAGTCGCCAGTCCCATTCCCGTGCTTCCACTTTCCTTCTGGCAAATATCCCAAAGATTGGCCAAAAGCATTCATGAACTCGATTTGCTTCTCTGCCTCCTTGATACTCGCTTTGGGAAGTGGATTCGCCGCGGGTTGGTGGCTCAAAGCCTCGCCTGAACCCCCCGTTGCCGATTCTCACCGCGCCGTGGAGACGGCAAGGTCGCCGGGGCAGAGTCCATCGACGAACGCCACAATCTCGCGCTCGCCCCATGAAGCCGGACCTTCCGAGGTGTTGCTCGAGGCGCGCCTTTTCCAGGAACTACAGGCCCTCAGGATCCTCTCGGATGCCGAGTTCGCCCGCCGGATGGTCGAAGTCTGGAGCAGTCGCGACACGCCCGAGAACCTCCTGCAAAAAGCGCTGTTCGCCGAGGCCTGCGACAGCGGAAAGGCGATGGCATTCTATGACGAGTTCAAACGGGCCAAGGGGCTTTCCGCCCATGACGACGGAGGCTCGCCCTTGTGGGATTTCCTGTTCCAGGCCGGAAGGCGTTTCGGGGGCGACTTCGTGCTGCAGATGACCGGTTCCCATCCGGAAGGAACTTGCGAGCTGGATACCATCGTCCACGGGTGGGTCTGTTCCGACGCAACCCAGGCGGTGGAGTGGCTGAATTCCCTGCCCGAGGACAGCCCGTATTACTCGAAGGCCTTGAAGGGCATCGTCTGGGGGATCGGGGAAACGGCTCCGGACTTCGCGGTCACGACCTTCTCCAGTCTTCCCGACGAAGAGAGGAACGAGAAATTCGAATCTCTCGGCGGCGGGGCTGTGAGTGGCCGGGGGATTGCAGGCTTGGTCGAAATCGCCAACCAGTTTCCGGAGGCAAGCGACCGGGAAAACCTGATCATGAGCAGCCTGATCCATTCCATGAGGCAACCCCCGGCGGAGTTCGTCGACGGGATGGCTGGCCAGCTTTCATCGGTCCCGCGGCTGGCCGGACCGTTCCAGGAGATGGCCGGGCGATGGGTGAAAGCCTCGCCGTCCGAGGCCATCGCGTGGCTGGAAACGAACGCCAATGCCGCGGATCAAGCCCCCGCTCTCGGCCTCATGGCAGGTCAACTCTCCCGAGCGGGGCATGCGGCTGCCGTGGACGCGTGGCTCCTCGCCCATCCGCAATCACCCGCCCGCACGGCGGTTCAGGTGGCAACGGGGAAAAGGGAAGGCGAGTGAGATAAGAAAGCACGAAGGCTAAAGCATGAAATTCTAAAGGGAGGGAGCTTCGCGCCAGGATTCACTTCATCTCTTCATCTCGCCCCTCCGCGCCTCTCTCCGCGACCTCCGCGTCTCCGCGTTTCGATTCCCGCAAACCCGACCGGAGCGTCCCCGCCGGATCGCCCGGAGGCTCGGACCCTGCCCGGCCGCTTCATCTCCTCCGCGATCCTTGACGACATCGGAGCCGCGCCAGTGGATGCCTCGACACCGCGGCCGCAGCCCCTTCCCGCATGGGCCGGACGGAAAAGGTCCGCCTCCGGGAAAGGAACCTCTCGACGCCGATGCCAGGCGTCCCTATCTTGGGCCCATGGAGAAGGTCGCGCTCAAAAGGCCGCTCGAAGCGGAGGGGATTCCTCCGCTCATCGAGGATCCGCGGGAAGCGCTCGCGATCTTCGAGGAAATCCTGAAGCGCGGTGCGTTGTTTTACTCCGAATCCGATGAGACTTCACAAGGACATCCGCGAGTTCATCGCATTGTGTCTCTCGCAGAAAGTTGAATTCCTGCTGGTCGGTGGCTACGCCCTGGCCTTCCACGGTGCCCCGCGATTCACGGAAGACATCGATCTGATGGTGCTCGTCTCGCCCGGGAATGCAGACAGGCTTCTCCTGGCATTGCGCGAATTTGGTTTCGGGGACGCGGGGATCAGCCGCGATGATTTTCTCGAAGCGGATCAAGTGATTCAACTCGGACGGGCTCCCAACCGCATCGACATCCTGACAGGCATCAGCGGAGTCACTTGGCAGGAGGCCTGGGCTTCACGGATTCCAGTGATCCTGGATGGCATGGAGATCCAGGTCATCGGAAAAGAGGAACTCATCCGGAACAAGGAGAGGACCGGCCGACCTCAGGACGTGGCTGACGTTGCCCGCCTCCGGCAAAGCCTGGGCTGAGCCTTGGGCTCCATCTCGGGGAGGACGCCGTCCCGCAGCTTCGCCGGACGCATCGGGGAATGATCGATTGCTGGAGCGCTGGCCGTTCCGCCGGGATGGGAGTCTCAAGGACGCGGAGTGTCTTGTGCGGCAGATTTCGCCCGCGCTGGAACTGCCTCGTGGTCCGGCGGCCTTGCGTGCGCTGCCGAAGGGTGAACGGCGGAAGGTGTTGCTGGCGCTGTTGCTGCGGAAACGGAAGGTGGCGCCAAACGCTGGATTGCGGAGTGGCTGGCGATGGCCAGGCAAACTCGGTGAGCCGGCTGACGGACAGCGGCCGCCGGGACCGGAGACTGGCGAAGGAGCTTGTGGAACTCGAGAAGTCGCTGTAGTGAACTTGGAATGAACTGTCCAAAGGGGCGGGCCGCAGCGCGACCGGATGCTCGCGAGAGCGAGGCGCATTGGAGCAAAGCAGAAGGCAAGACCGCAAAATGCGAGGACCCCATGCAGGTCGTGAGCTGGAACTGTGAGTATCCCGGGGATCAAACGACGAAGCTTGACAGTCTTGAGTAGAAGAAGGGGGGGATCGATATGAAGTCGAAAGCGATTTGGTCCGCGATCTTTATTTGTTTGCTTCTGGGATTTTCCGAGGCGGAAGTTACGGAATTGGCTTTATTTTCTAAAGAAGAGGTTAAGGTCGGGGACGTGGTGGAAGCGGTGAATTATTTCAAAGGCCTCGGTGAGAAGGACGCGGTTTTGAGACTGATTGAGCTTGGCTGGGCTGGCTGGGAGGAGGATTCAGGGCAATTGGAGAGGGCTTGTTGGGTTGCGAGCGCCCTGTATCATCCGAGGGATCCCCATGAGGTTCAGAATGGGTATCTAGGAGGCCTCTCGCTGCCCGATTTCCCTAACCGCTGGCGTGATTGGACGGCGTTTCCTTTGGTGGAGGCTGCGGGTGCGTACATTGTGATGGATGAAGGGCAGTCTGGGACCGGTGGGCAGGTGTCCATTGTTGGGTATTTAGCTTGGTGCATGCGTTGGGGGAAATTCCGGGAGGAAATGTTGCAGAAGCCGGTTCTTGAGGCAGTTCGGCGAGAGTTGGTGAATCTATTCAGTTCCGAGGAGTGGGCCAGCGTTCCGTTTGAGACCGAGACGCATGGGCGAGAGACCGAGGCGTATATGTTAGGGCAGGTGGCGGAATGATGTGAATGAAGGTGGTGCTAAAACGCTGGCGATCGACAACCTGAATGGGGTCGGTTCGCGCCTTGTGACATGAGGAGCATGGTAGAGCCGTCGACGGCGGGGCAGATTCCCACCTACACCTTCGAGCCATTTTCAATCAGGATCGAAGGGGTTTTGGGCTACGACGCGCTGGGCAAGTGGCCATGCAGCGATGCGACACGGCCGGCGATGATCGCGGGTAGACCTACGATGCCATCGGAACCGCGCCAGCTCGACTGAGGCCTCGCCTTTTGTCGGGTGTTTCGAAAAGGTGCCGCGGACCTGGTATCTGCGGCAGGCGATCCAATCGGAGTAGTTGGGCCCCGGGTGCTGAAGGACCGGCCCGCGAGGGTTGACGCTGGCCGGTCCCCGACTACACCTATCGGCCATGCAAGCCGACGCCGATCCGAACCAAGCCGCTCCGAAGGACGAGGAGCGTCCGGAACAGGAGAATGCCGCCGATTCCGCCGCCAGCCGGGAGGAGACTCCGCAGGGCGACCTCGATCCGTGGGAGGAACTCGAGGCGGAAGCGCTGAAGTGGAAGGAAATGTCGCTCCGCACCGCCGCGGAGATGGACAACCTGCGCAAGCGCACCGCCCGCGAGCGCGAGGACGCGATCCGCTTCGCCAACCAGCGGCTGCTCGAGGACTTGCTGCCGGTGATCGACAACTTCGAGATGGGCATGCAGGCCGCTTCGCAGGATCAGAAATCGATGATCTACATCGGCATGGACATGGTCCGGCGCCAGCTCAACGACTTCCTCGCCAACCAAGGAGTGGAGGAAATTCCGACCGAGGGCCAATTTGATCCGAACGTCCACGAGGCCGTTTCCCAAGAGGAATGCGGCGAGGGCGAGGAGGGGCGCATCCTGCGGGTGACGCGTCGCGGTTACCGCCTGCGCGACCGGCTGCTGCGGCCGGCGAGCGTGGTGGTTTCGAAGCTCCCGGCCGCGGCGGACAAGGAGGAGGAAGGAGGGGAAGCCTGATGGCCATGGCCGGTCAAAAACGCGACTATTACGAGATCCTCGGCGTGGCCCGCGGGGCGTCCGCCGAGGAGATCAAGAAGGCCTACCGCAAGCTGGCGGTGAAATTCCACCCGGACAAAAACCCGGGGGATCCCGCGGCGGAGGAGAAATTCAAGGAACTCGGCGAGGCCTACGAGGCGCTGAGCGATCCGGACAAGCGCGCGGCGTACGACCGCTACGGGCACGCCGCGTTTTCCGGTCCGGGCGGTGGCGGCGGCTTCGGCGGCGGCGGTTTCCACGACCCGATGGACTTGTTCTCGCAGGTCTTCGGCGGGGCGTTCGGCGGCGGCTTCGAGGAATTTTTCGGCGGGGGCGGTCGCACCCGCCGCTCCGGCAAGCAGCGCGGCTCGGATCTGCGCTACGACTTGGAAATCAGTCTGGAAGAGGCCGCGCGCGGCGTCGAGAAGGAGCTGGAGATCGAGCGCTACGTTGCGTGCGAGGTTTGCCACGCCAAGGGAAGCAAAGGCTCCGGCGGAGTGAAAGCCTGCACCACCTGCGGCGGCCGCGGCGTGGTCGGTCGGCAAGCCGGCATTTTCATTCAGCAGGTGACCTGCCCCGAATGCCGCGGCGCGGGCGAGACGGTTTCCGATCCCTGCCCGGCGTGCCATGGCGACGGCCGGGTGCAGCGCGAAAGCCGGATCAAGATCCGCATTCCCGCCGGCGTGGACACGGGCAACCGCCTGCGCTCGTCCGGCAACGGCGACGCCGGCGTGCGCGGCGGAACGGCCGGCGACCTCTACGTTTTCCTCCACGTCAAGGAGCACGACGTCTTCGAGCGCGAGGGCCCGGACCTGCATTGCGAGGTGCCGCTGCCCTTCAGCGTGGCGGCGCTCGGCGGCGAGCTGAAAGTGCCGACGCTCGACGGGCAGTCGTCGATCAAGGTGCCGGCCGGCACGCAGGGCGGCACGGTTTTCCGGCTCCGCGAAAAGGGCATGCCCGCGCTCGGCAACGGCCGCCCGGGCGATCTCCACGTGCGCGTGCAGGTGGAGGTGCCGACGAAGCTGAGCCACGAGCAGCAGGACAAGCTCCGCGCGTTCGCGGAATCGATCGGCGACCACAACTCGCCAATGCAGGAGTCTTTCTTCCAGAAGGCGAAGCGGTTCTTCGACATCTGAAATCTCCGCCCGCCGCCATGCCGCGATTTTTTCTCCCACCGGAGGCGTGGCAGGGCGAGCCGGCGCTGGCGGGAGACGAAGCCAAGCACCTCGCGCAGGTCCTGCGCATCCGGGCGGGCGAGACGGTGACGGTTTTCGACGGCCGGGGTCGCCGCGCCGAGGCGGAGGTGCTGGAGGTTTCCCGCGACCGGGTGCCGGTGAAGCTCGGCGAGCCGGTGGTTTCCGCGCCGCTGAGGCCGGCGGTGACGCTGGCGCAGGCGATCCCCAAGGGGAAGAACATGGACCTCATCGTCCAGAAGTCCGTCGAGCTGGGCGTGGCACGGATCCAGCCGCTGGTGACGCGGCACACGGTGGTCCAGCCGGGCGAGGGGAAGGCGGAGAAATGGCGGCGGGTGGCGCTGGAGGCCTGCAAGCAGTGCGGCCAGGACCACCTGCCGGAGGTGGCCGAGCCGCTGGATTTCGCCGACTGGCTGCCGGCGAGCGACGGGCTGCGGATCGTGGCCTCGCTGGCCGCGGGGGCGCGGCCGTTCCGCGAGGTGCTCGAGGCGCACCGCGATGCGGAGGCGCTCACGCTGCTGGTGGGCCCGGAGGGCGATTTTTCCGCGGAGGAAACGGCCGCCGCGCTGGAAGTTGGCTTCGTGCCAGTGACCCTCGGCGGGATCACGCTGCGGGTGGAAACGGCGGCGCTGTTCTGCGTTTCCGCCGTGCGATTTGCCTTCAGTTGAGGGTTTGAGCGTGCACTCCGCATTTTTTGCGTGCGTGTTCTCCGGCCTTGCGGGCCGAAACGAGCGGGGGTAAGAGCGCAACCGCTGTGGACCTTACACCCTTCCTTAAAATCAAGCCGGCTTCCTCGATTGCTCCGGTATTGTGGCTTGCTGCCGGCGGTTTGGCTGCCGCCTGGTCACCGGGCGCGTATCCCGTTCCGACGCGCGGGTTCAGTGTCGACACGAGCAGCCGCGACGACGTGGTGGCATTTTGGCACGGCGTTTATCTGGCCTCGGAGGGCTACGCGGACCGGATGCAGTGGACCGGCAACTATTCAGCCACGTCGCCGTTCACCGGAGCGGAAGGCACGGTTTCCGCGGCCTACGTCGGTGACGTCGAGCGGCGGATCAATTACTTCCGCGCCATGTGCGGCCTGCCGGCCGATGTTCGGGTCAATACCGGGGCGACGGTGAAGGTCGAAGCGTCGGACCCTCACCAGCCGGCGGGTTCGACCTTGAAGTCCGCCGCCGCCCAGCGGTCGGCCTACATGATCGCCAAGACCTACGCGGGTTTGGGAAGCGCGAGCCCGGCGTTGAGCCACAACCCGCAGCCCGGCGAGACGGTGGCTTGGCGCTCGGACGCTTGGAACGCCCACGCCAACGGCAACTTGAGCTTCGGCTTTTTCGGGCCCGGCGCGATCAGCGCCTACATGGCGGAAGATGTGAGCGGCACTTCCGGATGGAATACCGGGGTGGGCCACCGCCGCTGGCTGACTTTTCCCCAGGCCACGGACTTCGCGACCGGCGACACGCCGGGGTTCTACACGACAAACGGCTCCACGGCGACGCTCATCCCTCCGACCAACGCGCTTTACGTGGCGCAGAAGCCGACGGAGATGGCGCCGGATGTCACTCCCAGGTTCGTCCCTTATCCCGCGGCGGGGTATTTCCCGGGTCCGCTCAACACCCGTTTCTGGTCGCTGAGTTATCCGGGCGCGGATTTTTCCACGGCCACGGTGACGATGACGGACCAAGCGGGCGTCGTGATTCCGGTGGCCAAGAAGCCGGTGGTGAACGGCTTCGGTGCCAGCACGATCGTCTGGGATGTGTCGGGGACCGTCGCGAACGCCAGGTCGGTGACGGAAGACCGGGCCTTTGACGTCGTCATCCAAGGAATCGGTGGCAGCGGCGTTCCGGCGAGCCACTCGTACCGGGTCGTTCTCATCAATCCGAACGTCGGGAACTCGCGCGAGCTGGCGGGGACCGGGCAACCGCATGCCTCCACCCCGGCAAAATACCGTTTTGATCCGCCCTCGATGGCGGAAGCGGTGCAAGTCAATGCCTTCCAATCGGAGCCGGCCACGTGGACCGAGTCCGCGGAAGACGCTTCGCCGAACCTCTTGATCGACCGCCGGCCCGATCCCGATGCATATGAATTGCGGTCCACCGCCAGTTTCAGCGGCTTCGGCCCGATCTCCGGAGCAAAGTCCTATTATCTCACCTTCCCGGTGCAATATGACATTCTCGAGCAGAAGGCGCCGACGCAGATCGTCGAGATCGACCGGGACATCCTTCCCTCGGCTTCCGCGAAACTCCGGTTCCAATACCGCCGCGGCTACATGGGGCCGGGCGTGCATCTCATCACCGAGATCAGCCACGACGGCGGCAGCTCCTGGTCTTCGGCCGGCACGTCCATATACGGCAAGACGCTGAACGGCAGCAACCTGGACGCGGATCTGGTTCCTCAGTCGTATGCCGTGGACTTTCCGGCATCCGATTCTCCGGTGCGCCTGCGGTTCCGTTACGTCTGGATCAGTGGCGGATTCCTGTCCCAGCAGCTCGCGCCGAGCCATCCGACCGGCATTTTCCTGGACGACATCTCCTTGGAAAACTGCGACTGGCTGGAACTGCGGAAGACCAACGATCTGGCGGCCGGCCAGCAGGATTTCGTCTTCACCTCCTCGACGGCGGGAGCCGCTCTCGCCTCGGGGCAGGAGTGGCATCTCCGGATGCGGACCAAGCTTGGAAACACCTGGATGACCTATGGACCGATGAAGTCCCTCACCGTCAGCGCCACGCAGCTCACCGGCTACGACGCTTGGCAGGAGTATGAAATGCCGGGACTCAGCGGTGGCTTCGACGACGATCACGACGGCGACGGCCTGGCCAACGGCTTGGAGTATGCTTTCTCCCTCGATCCGTTCGAGCGGACGGTGGTGCAGGATGCGCTGCTTCCCGACCTCGCTTCCAAAACCCTGTCGATGGCGCGGGTCCTGCCGTCGGTGAAGCCCGGCATACAGTACCAAGCCGAGCGCTCCGACGACCTGAAAACCTGGACCCCCGATGGTGTCAGCGTTTCCACCGTCGGCGGCCAGGCGTTGGCGACCGTGCCGATGGCCGGCGGTCCGCGCTTCCTCCGCTGGAAGATCACGAAGCAGTGAGCCGCCCGGCGACAGGAGGCCCGGATTTCGGATTTCATGCTTCCGATTTCATGCTTTCTTGTCGGCGTGTCCCCGACGTCCTGCCGGTCTCCGCTCTGCGACAGCCACCGCGAGGAGGTGGCCAGTGCGCTGACGCATGGCGCTGGGCTGCTTTTTAGCGTGGCGGCGCTCGTCGGCATGTTGTGGGTGGCCGGAGGCGACGCCGTGCGCGTCACCGCCGCGGCGATGTTCGGCGCCTCCTTGGTGGCGCTCTATCTTTCGTCCACGCTCTACCACGTTTTCACCGACCACCGGCGGAAGGCGATGTTCCAGATGCTCGACCACGCGTGCATCTACCTGCTCATCGCCGGCTCCTACACGCCGCTCACGCTGGTGGCGCTGAAAGGGGCATGGGGCTGGAGCTTGTTTGGCGTGGTCTGGTTCCTCGCGCTGGCGGGCATCCTGATCAAGACGCGCTTCGCCCGCCGCAGGGATCACTGGATCTCCACCGCGCTCTACATCGCGATGGGCTGGCTGGCGGTGATCGCGCTCGGTCCGATGATCCGGGCGCTGCCGCTCGCCGGCGTGCTCTGGCTGGTGGCGGGCGGCGTGAGCTACACCGCGGGCGTCGTCTTTTTCGCCTGGAAGCGACTGCCTTACAACCACGCCATCTGGCATCTCTTCGTGCTCGGCGGAAGCGTCTGCCACGTCATCGCCGCGACTCTCTACATCCTGCGCTGACGTGCCCGAGCTGCCCGAAGTGGAAACCACCCGCCGCGGCATCGCGCCGCACGTTTGCGGCGCGACCGTCCGCGAGGTGATCGTCCGCCGCCGAGACCTCCGGCAGCCGGTGCCCGAATCGATTTCCTCGATCGAAGGCCAGCGGATCGAACGCGTCGGCCGGCGCTCGAAGTATCTCCTGCTGGAAATTTCCGACCGCTCCACCGTCATCATCCACCTCGGCATGTCCGGCAGCCTGCGGGTGGTGAAAGCAGATGCGGACTGGAAAAAGCACGACCATCTCGCCATCGGCCTTTCTAACGGTCTGCAACTCCGCTTCCACGATCCGCGTCGCTTCGGCCTCGTCCTGCACACGACCGGCGATCCGCACGACCATCCGCTGCTTCGCCGGCTCGGCCCGGAGCCACTGGACGATGCCTTCAACGCCCTGCGCCTCAAGCAGCTCTGTTCCGCACGGAGCATGCCGATCAAGCAGGTGTTGATGGACGCCAAGGTCGTCGTCGGCGTGGGGAACATCTACGCCTCCGAGGCGCTTTTCCGCGCCGGCATCCGGCCACGCACTCCCGCCGCGAAGCTCTCCCTGTCGCGCTTGGAAAAACTCGTCGCGGCCATCCGCGCCGTGCTAGCCGAATCGATCGAGTCCGGTGGTACCACCTTGCGCGATTTCCTCCACTCCACCGGCGAGCCGGGCTACTTCGCCCAGCGCCTGTTCGTCTACGACCGCAAGGGCGAGCCCTGCAGGAAATGCGGAACACCTATTCGCCAGGAAGTTCTCGGCCAACGCTCCACCTACTGGTGCCCACGCTGCCAGAGATAGGCGTTTCAAGGTGTGAAAACAAAGCACAGATAGGTGGTCGCCTCCATTTCCTCGACGCGCATCCGGCGCGGCACGTCGCGACCGCTCCAGCTTTCGAGGAAGAGAATCTCCTTCCGCTCGGGATGATAACCGACGATCACCGAGGCGTGCAGCGGCGCGTTCTCGTCCGGCCAGCTCGCTTGCTCGGCGGGATCGGTCGGGTCGGGCAGGAGGGCGTCCGGATTTCGTCCGTGTTCGCGGCCGAAGCGGTCGTGCAGGCGGTTCCGTTCGTGGGAAAACCGCCGCCAGACGATCGGGGGCAGGCCGCTGTCGATGGCGCGGCGCACCGCCGTCATGTCGAACCGGTTGCTGCGGTCCATCCCGAAGCCGGCCTCGGCGGCCACGGCTTGGTAGAGACGGAGCATGTTCGAGCCGTGGGCGCTGCCGGTGTTTTGAAATCCGCCGGCCACCGCCAGCCAATCCTCGTCGAGGTGCATGCCGAAGTGGCGCGCGGCCATCGCCAGCGTGTTGAGCCCGCAATACGGTTGGAAGCCCTGGGGGATCGGTCGCAAGGTGCCGAGCAGGACCGTCCCGTCGGGCTGCCGCTCCGTTCCGGCAGCCAACGCTTCGAGCCGCCGGCGCTCGTCCAACGTGGCCACCTCCCGGTCGAGCCAGTCTCCGCGCGCCGCGTCCAGCGGCTGGATCGTCAACCGGACGAGCCGGTTTTCCGCCGCCAGCAAGCGCACCACCAGCTTGCCGACCCGCCATTCCTCCGGCTCCGCGCGCAGCGTACGGGTGCGGCCGATTTTCACTCGCTTCGGGCGGTCGTTGCCGCTTGCCGTGGCGAGTGACGCGCGCAGACCCTCCACGCATTCCCGGTAGATTTCCCGGAAGGCTTCCTGCTTCCCGGCGAGCCGGCGCTGGAGTTCCTCCTCCCGCTGGCGGCGGGTGAGGTTCTGCGGCAGCGCCTCGTCGAAGTAGCCGAAATACGAACCGGCGTCGGCAAAGGTCGCCTCGAGGGATTCCAAGGCACCCTCGCGCCGGTTTTCGCGCAGCAGCAGCACCTGGCGGCCGAAAAGCTTCGGCTGCGCGAGGAGGTGGCGGATCTCCAACCCGCCGATCCGGCCCTCGTCCCGCCAGTCGCCGGGCAGCGCCGCTTGCTCTTCCCACACCTCGGGCTCGAGCAAACGGTCCGTCAGGTCCACGCCGTCGAGCGGGCTCTCCGCGAGCTGCACGCCGCCGAGGACCGAGTTGGGCAGCGCCGCCGCGATTCCCGCCAGTCCCAGCCATGCCGCCACGAAAGCGGATATCGTTTTCATCGCCCGCACCCTGCCACCGCTTTGAACCGGCGGGAAACAGGAAAAGCGAGCCGATGAGATCGCCGACACTCCTTTCAGAACTCGCAATGCCCGGGCGTGCGGGCGAATGGGATGACGTCCCGGATGTTCGCCATGCCGGTGACGAACATCAGCATCCGCTCGAAGCCGAGGCCGAAGCCGGCGTGGGGAACGCTGCCGTATTTCCGCAGGTCCGCGTACCAACTGTAGTTCGCCGGATCGAGGTCGTGCTTCTTGAAATTCTCCAACAACACATCCAGCCGCTCTTCCCGCTGGCTGCCGCCGACGATCTCGCCGATGCCCGGCACCAGCACGTCCATCGCCGTCACCGTCTTGTTGTCCTCGTTGAGGCGCATGTAGAACGGTTTGATCTCTTTCGGGTAGTTGAAGACCGTGACCGGTTTCTTGAAATGTTCCTCGGTGAGCCAGCGCTCGTGCTCGGACTGGAGGTTGAGGCCGTATTCGACGGGATACTGGAAGCTCTTGCCGCTCTTCCTCAGCAGCTCCACGGCCTCCGTGTAGGGCAGCCGCTCGAACGGCCGGTCCGCGACGAACTCGAGCCGTGCGCGCAGTCCCTTGTCCACGAACTTCTCGAAAATCGTCAGGTCGCCTTCGTGGTTTTCCAAGGTCTCGCGTACCAGATATTTCACCAGCGCCTCGGCCAAATCCATATCTCCCTCGAGATCGCAGAAAGCGACTTCCGGCTCGATCATCCAAAACTCCGCCGCGTGGCGTGAGGTGTTGGAATTCTCCGCGCGGAACGTCGGGCCGAAGGTGTAGATGTTCGAAAGCGCGCAGGCGAAGGACTCGCCCTCCAGCTGGCCGCTCACGGTGAGGAACGCGCGCTTGCCGAAGAAATCCTCCGCCACCTTCGCCGCGTCGGCGTCGGGTAGCGTCGTGACGCGGAACATCTCGCCCGCGCCCTCGCAGTCGCTCGCTGTGATGATCGGCGTGTGGACGTAAATGAAGTCCCGCTCCTGGAAAAACTTGTGGATGGCGAAGGCCAACCGGCTGCGCATCCGGAACACCGCGCCGTAGAGATTCGTCCGCGGCCGCAGGTGGGCGATCGAGCGCAGGAATTCCTGGCTGTGGCCCTTCTTCTGCAGCGGGTAGTCCTCGGGCGCCTCGCCGAGCAGCTTCAGCGACGCCGCCTGCATTTCCCACTTCTGTCCCGCCGCGGGGGAGGGGACCAGCTTGCCGCGGATCTCGACCGACGCCCCGGTCGTCATTTTCGCGATGCGCTCGTAGCCGGGAATGCCGGCGTCCGCGACGATCTGGAGGTTTCCGAGGCAAGTGCCGTCGTTCAGCTCGATGAAGGAGAATGCCTTCGAATCGCGCCGCGTCCGGATCCATCCCGCCACGTGGAGATCATCGCAGGGTTCCTCGCGGGTCAGCACGTGCTTGATGAGCGAACGCATGGGCGTGCACTAGCGGGGGAGGCGGGCTTTGTCAAAAGCCGGGGTGACCCGTGGCGGCGGTTTGAAACCGCCGCCACGGGTCAGGCCGGCTGTAGCCGGCGCTCCGGGAGGCAGGCGGTGCCATACATCGTGAAGCCGGTGGTTTCCTCGATGTGGATGTCGAGCAGCTCGCCGGTGAGGCGGTTGGCGTCGCCTTCGAAAATGATGACCTTGTTCTGCGAGTTCCGGCCGGTGAGGCGGGCGGCGTTGGTCTTCGACGGGCCTTCGCAAAGCACCCGCTGGCGCGTGCCGACGAGCGCCTGGTTCTTCGCCACGGCGATGCGATTCACCACCTCGAGCAGGCGCTGGTTACGCTCTTCCTTCACGCGCTCGGGCAGCTGGCCCTCCATCTCCGCGGCGGGCGTGTCCTTGCGCTTCGAGTAGCGGAAGACGAAGGCGTTGTCGAATTGCAGGCGCTCGACGGTGTCGATCGTCGCTTGGAAGTCCTCCTCGGTTTCCCCGGGGAAGCCGACGATGATATCCGTGGTGATCGCGAGGCCGGGACGGGCGGCCTTCATCTTTTCGCAAATCTCGACGAACTTCGCGTTCTTGTACGGCCGGCGCATCGCTTTGAGAATCCGGTCCGAGCCGCTCTGCATCGGGAAATGGATATGCGAGCAGAGTTTCGGCAGATAAGTGAAAGCCGCGACGAGATCATCGCGATAGCCGATCGGATGCGGCGAGGTGAAGCGGATCCGCTCGATGCCTTCCACGTCGTGCACCGCCTCCAGCAGCTGCACGAACGGCGACTTGCCGTCGATCTTCGGAAATTCGGTGCGGCCGTAGAGGTTCACGATCTGGCCGAGCAGGGTGACTTCCTTCACGCCGTGCGCGGCGAGGTTCCGAACCTCGGCGACGATTTCGTCGATCGGCCGCCCGCGCTCCTTGCCGCGGGTGTCCGGCACGATGCAGAACGAGCAGCGCATGTTGCAGCCCTGCATGATCGAGACGAAGGCGCTCGCCTGGTGCGCCTTCGGCATGTGGTCGCGGATCGTGTTCTGCGAGCCCTCTTCCTCCGCGGTGTCGCAGACGCTCGTGCCGATCAGCGAGAACGCCGGATCGTCCATCCGCGCCTGGAGCCGGCGCTGGAGGATGGTATCCACATACTCGAAAACCTTGTGGTATTTCTGCGTGCCGACGACCACGTCGAGGTGCGGCACCCGTTCGAAGAGTTCAGGTCCGCGCGACTGCGCCATGCAGCCCATGAAGCCGTAGACGACGTGCGGCCGCTCGCGGCGCTGGTGGCCCATCAAGCCCATCTTGCCGAGCGCCTTTTGCTCCGCCTGGTCGCGTACCGAGCAGGTGTTGATCAGGATCGCGTCGGCATCCGTCTCGGTGTCCGTGACGGTGTAGCCGCCCTCGGTGAACATGCGCGCGACCTGCTCCGAGTCGCGCTCGTTCATCTGGCAGCCGTAGGTTTTCAGATAGACCTTGGGCACGGCGGGAGAGGGCGGAAGTGGATGCGGCTCAAGCTTCCGAAGCCGCGGGCGCGTCGCTGAGCTTCAGGCGCTCGTCCTGCTCGAGCTTCTCGGTCAGCTCCGGCCAACCACCGGGGACCTGCATGTTGAACGCGTGCAAATAGAAGGTGAAAAGCTTCGGATCGAAGATGTCCACGAGGCGGTTCACCGTTTCGTCGAGGCGCTCCTTGTCGAGCTTCTTCGGCAGATCGCCGACCACCGATCCCTTGCCGTCGTGCGGGATGCCGAGGCCGTCGCAGAACATCGCGAGCATCGATTGCTGCGCGGACATGAGGTAGGCCTGCATCAGGTGTTCGCCGATCGTGTCCATCGACGCGATTTTCAGCGTCTTGTGGATCCACGCGTACTGGTCCGGCAGGGACTTCTTCTGGATGAAGACCGGGCGGAGCTTGCGGTTCGACGCGAGGGTGGCGACGGCGGACTTGTAGACGTTGCGGTCGTTCGCGCGGAACCAGTCGAGCATGTCGGTCACGAGCGAGTGGTCGGCGGCGGCGTAGAGTTCGTGGGCTTTCACGGCGGAGAATTTCGGAGGACGGGCAGTCAAGCCGCGGAACCGCCATGTGGCAAGGGCGGAGACGCGGCGGGATTCCGGCTTTTCCCGGAGCGGATGCGGCCTTTAGGTGGCGGCGATGGAACGCCTGAAGATCTACACGGACGCCCGGCTTTCGCCGGAACTGATGAAGCGGCTCGAGGACGGCGTGGCGCCGCACGAGCTGGTATTCCCACAAAAGCAGGGCGAGTCGGTGTTGCAAAAAAGCGTCGCCGGTCCGGCCTTCGCGGGCGTGGACGTCGCCTTCGGCCAGCCGGATGTGGCGGACATCGAGCGCGCCGATGGACTGCGCTGGCTGCATGTTTCCACCGCGGGCTACACGCGCTACGACACCCCGGATTTCCGGAAACTCGCGGCCGCGCGCAAGCTGCCCGTCACCAACAGCTCGAGCGTCTACGCCGAGGCCTGCGCCGAGCACGCGCTGGCCTTCATGCTCGCCCAGGCGCGACAGCTCCCGCAGGCGCTCGCGACCCGCTGCGCGAACGGCGCGCCGGAGTGGAACGCGCTGCGGAAAAACTCCACCTCGCTCACGGGGCAGAGCGTTCTCATCTTCGGCTACGGCACCATCGGGGCGCGGCTGGTCGAACTCCTCGCGCCGTTCCGGATGAAGATCGCCGCGGTGCGCCGCCAGCCGCGCGGCGACGAGGGCATCCCGGTGATCGCGCCGGACGAGGTGGATGCCGCGCTGGCCGAGGCCGATCACGTGATCAACATCCTGCCGGACAACGCGGAGTCCGTCCGCTACTTCGACGCCGGAAAATTCAGTCGGATGAAACGCGGCGCGATTTTCCACAACATCGGCCGCGGCACGACGGTCGATCAGCAGGCGCTGGCGGAGGCGCTCCACCGCGGCCAGGTCGGCGCGGCGTGGCTCGACGTCACCGATCCGGAGCCGCTGCCCGACGACCACACGCTCCGGAGCGCGCCGAATTGCCACATCACCCCGCACACCGCCGGCGGGGACGCCCGCGAGGCCGAGTTGCTCGTCGGCCATTTCCTGGAAAACTTCCGCCGCTTTCTCGCGGGCGCGCCGCTGGAAAACCGGGTGATGTGACGCGCCGGGCTACCGCAGGCCCAACACTTTCGGGGCGCTGGCATTGCCGTAGCGGTCGAGAGCGGTCACGGCGATCGCCTCGGCGCGGGGAATGGTGACGCCTCGGCTGCTGGCGTGCGCGATCTGGAACGTCCGCCACTGGCCATTCACCCGCGCTTGCACGGCGGCGCGGGCCATTCCCTGCGACGGCACCCATCGCACGACGGTCTGGCCACCCTCGAGCGCGGCGCTCACTCCCGGTGCGGCGGGGGCTTGGCCGTTGATCCATGGCATCGGCGGCACGGCGGCCGGCTGGGTGTAGCTGCCGCCGAGCTTCGTGGCGAGGCCGCCTTGGTTGCGCATCAGGCTCTTCGCGCTCCAGTGGATGTGGCCGTTCCAGTTGCGCCCGATTTTCCGCGAAAGATCGATCTGGTTGGTGATCTCGGACGCCGGCCGCCCGGGGTCTTCGGACGACTGGACGCGGGCCGAAGCGATGCCCGGCCAAACCGGGCGCTCGCCCTGCTGGCGCCACCACTCGAGGAGGACGGGAAAGCTCTGCTTGCGCGGCGAGATCCGCCAGTAGAGCTGCGGCGCGAGGTAGTCGACCCAGCCGTTCTGCAGCCACTTCCGGGCGTCGCCGGCGAGGTCCTCGTAGGCGTCGATCCCCGCCTCGATGCCGGCCGGCACGCCGGGCCGCCAGATGCCGAACGGGCTGATGCCGACGCGCACCCACGGCTTGGCCCGCTTCACCGAGCTGTAGAGATCGCGGACGAAGCCATCGACGTAGCCGCGGCGCTGGGCGGGCGTCTTGCCGTCGTTGAAGCGCGCGCCACCGGAAGGGTAGGGGTAGAAATAGTCGTCGAGGTGCACGCCGTCGACGTCGTAGCGCTTCACCACGTCCAGGATGACGTTGAGCGCCCGGCTGCGCGTTTCCGGATGGGCGGGATCGCACCACAGCATCGAGCCGAAAGGCTTGGTGATGTGCGGGGAAGATTTGGCCACGTGGGTCGGGCAGCAGCTGTGCGAGGTGTTGGAAAGCGCGCGGAAGGGATTGAACCAGGCGTGCACCTCGATGCCGCGGGCGTGGGCCTGCTGGATCCAATATTGCAGCGGATCGTATCCGGGCGAGCGGCCCATGGTGCCGGTGAGCCACGGACTCCACGGTTCGAGTGGCGAGTCGTAGACGGCGTCGCAGTGCGGCCGCACCTGGAGGATCACGGCGTTCATTTTCAAGGCCGCGAGCTTGTCGAGGATCGCGCGCGCTTCGGCCTGCTGGGCACCGGCGGGCAGGCCGCGTTTGCTCGGCCAGTCGATGTTGTAGATGCATGCCACCCAAGCGCCACGGAACTCGCGGGCGAGCTGCGGCGGGCGTTCGTTGACCGGCGCGTATTGCGCCTGGGCGATTCCCGCGAGAGCGGAAACGACGAGCAAAACCAGCGAGCGGATCATGCCCGCCATGCTGGCGTGGCCGCGGTGCCGGCGCAAGCATGCTAGATGCGCATGGCGGCTTGCACCTCGGCGGGAAAGTGGCGCAAGTTCATGCATGACCGGACCGTTTCTCCGAACCATGAAGACCTTTTTCCCCATCTCCTGCGCCGCCTTGCTGGTGGCTCCGCTTTCCGCCGAATCCGGCGCCGGCTGGGTGTCCTACCCCGCGGGCGACGGCCCGGGGAAGGGGAAGCACGTCGTCCTGCTCGCCGGCGACGAGGAATACCGCTCGGAAGAAGCCCTGCCGATGCTCGGAAAAATCCTGAGCCAGCACCACGGCTTCGAATGCACCGTGCTTTTTTCCGCGGATGACGATGGCACGATCAACCCGAACCGCGGCGAGAGCCTGGGCAAGCCGGAGGCGCTGGATTCCGCCGACGCGATCGTCATGTCGCTGCGCTTCCGCAAGTGGCCGGAGGAGACCATGAAGCGCTTCGAGAACGCCGTGCAGCGCGGGGTGCCGATCGTCGCCCTGCGCACCAGCACGCATCCGTTCCAGCTGCCGGGCGACCACCCGCTGGCCGCCTACAACCAGTTCGGCAAGCAGGTCCTCGGCGAGGGCTGGGTGAGCCACTGGGGCCGCCACAAGGAGGAGGCGACCCGCGGCTTGATCGAGCCGTCCGCCAAGGATCATCCCGTGCTCAACGGCGTCGGCGAAATGTTCGGCGACACCGATGTTTATGAAGCCTACCCGCCGGAGGACGCGGAGATTCTCGTCCGCGGTCAGGTGCTCGCCGGCATGGAGCCGGATTCCAAGCCGGCGTCGTATGAGAAAAAGCGCGCCAGCGACGGCGGCACCCAGGACGTGAACGACCCGATGATGCCCGTCGCCTGGCTCCGCGAGGTGGAGAACCGCGTCGGCACCACCAACAAGATCCTCTGCACGACCATGGGCTCGGCCACCGATCTCGCGGACGAGAACCTCCGCCGCCTCGTGGCGAACGGCGTCTTCTGGGGCCTGGGGCTCGAGGTGCCGGAGAAGGCCGACGTTTCCATCGTCGGCGACTACAAGCCTAGCGCCTACGATTTCAACGGCTTCAAGAAAGGCGTCACCGCCGCGGACCACGAACTGAAGTGAGCCGGCTCAGTGGCCGCGCCAGCGTTTCGTCAGCTCGCCATAAGCGTCGATCCGCCGATCGCGGAAAAACGGCCAGATCCGGCGGAATTCCTCGACGGCCTTGAAGTCGATGTCGTGGAAAACGATCTCCTCCTTGTCGGTGGAGCCGCGGGCCACGACCTCGCCGTAGGGATTCGCGACGAACGAGCGGCCCCAGAACTCGGTCTTGCCTTCGGTGCCGGTGCGGTTCACGGCGGCAAGGTAGCAGCCGTTGGCGACGGCGTGGCCGCGCTGCACCGTTTCCCAGGCGCAGTGCTGGGCCTCGCCGAGCTCGGCCTTTTCCTCGGGCAGCCAGCCGATGGCGGTCGGGTAGACGAGCAACTCCGCGCCGCCGAGCGCCATCAGCCGCGCGGCTTCGGGATACCATTGGTCCCAGCAGATCAGCACGCCGATCTTGCCGAACTTCGTGTCCCAGACCGGCCAGCCGCTGTCGCCGGGCGTGAAGTAGAATTTCTCCTCGAACGCCGGGTCCTGCGGGATGTGGCTTTTCCGGTAGAGCCCGAGGAGCGTGCCGTCGGCGTCGTGGATCGCCGCGGTGTTGTGGTAGAGCCCGGGACCGCGGTGCTCGAACAGCGAGGAAACGAGCACGATCCCCAGCTCACCGGCCAGCTCGCCGAGGCGGTCGGTCACCGGGCCGGGCAGCGGGTCCGCGAGATCGAAGGCCGCGGGGTCCTCGACGTTGCAGAAATACGGCGTCAGGAACAGCTCCTGGGTCACCACGATGTTCGCGCCGCCCTCCGCCGCCTCGCGGACCAGGCGGACGTGCGCCTCGAGCGCTTCGGCTTTCGAGGTGAAATTCCGGGACTGGAGCAGGGCGAGGCGAGGCATGGCCCGGACTATCCGCGTGGCGGGTGGCGATTCAAGCCCGGACCGGCCGCTCATTTCCGTTGAGGAGCCCGGGGTCGTGGGGAATGTTAGATGCCATGCCGGTGGACATCCTGGTCAGGTTGGGAATCGCGCTGGGATTGGGCCTTTTGATCGGCCTGCAGCGCGAAAGCACCCAAAGCCGGGAAATCGCAGGCATCCGCACTTTCGCGTTGATCGCGCTCTCGGGTGCCGTCGCCGGACTGCTCGCTCCGCTCTACGGCGCGTGGTTGCTGGCCGCCGGGGTGCTCGCGCTGGCGATCCTGCTCGGTGTGGCGAACATCCTGCTCGCGCGGGATTCCGCCGGCCGTCATGACGCGGGGCTCACCACCGAGGTCGCTGCGGTGCTGGTTTTCCTCATTTCCGCCTACCTCATGCAGGGGGAGATGGAGGTCGCCGTGGTGACGGGCGGAATCACGGCCGTCTTGTTGCACGTCAAGAGCGTCCTCCACGGCTGGGTGAGCCACCTCGGAAAAGAGGATCTCAAGGCGATGATGCAGTTCGTCCTCATCACGCTGGTGATCCTGCCCGTCTTGCCGGACGACGACTACGGCCCGTTCGCGGTGCTCAACCCGAGGGAGATCTGGCTGATGGTCGTGCTGATCGTCGGCATCGGCCTGTTCGCCTACCTGGCCTACCACCTCTTCAGCGCGAAGGCCGGCACGCTGCTTGGCGGCCTGCTCGGCGGGCTGATCTCCAGCACCGCCACCACCGTCAGTTCGTCCCGCGCCGCGAAAGGTCAGCCGGAGCGCGCGACGCCGGCCGCGCTGGTGATCCTGATCGCCACGGCCGTCTCCGTCGTCCGGATACTCGTCGAGATGTTCGCCGTGGCGCGCGGGCACTTCATGGCGATGGTCTGGCCGTTCATCGTCCTGCTGGCCGTCTTCGGCGCGCTGAGTGCCATGCTCTATTTTTCCCGGAGCGACGAGGTGGTGGAGGTCGATCCGCCGGAGAATCCGGCCGAGCTCAAGCCGGCGCTGGTCTTCGGCGCGCTCTACGCGCTCGTCCTGCTGGCGGTCGCGGCCGGCCGCCACTATTTCGGCGACAGCGGGATGTACGTCGTGGCGGTGATCTCCGGCCTGACCGATGTGGATGCGATCACGCTCTCCACCGCCCAGCTCGTTTCCGCCGGAAATCTCGATCCCTCGAGCGCTTGGCGCGTCGTGATGGTCGGCGCCGTTTCCAACACCGTCTTCAAGGGCGGGATCGTGGCGGTGCTCGGCGGGGCGGCCTTGTTCAAACGCATTGCCGTCCTCTATGGAATCGCGGTGCTCGCCGGGCTGGCGCTGGTCGTCTTCTGGCCCTGAACCGACCACAGGGCCCCCTCATTTTGGTACCAAACCGCGCTTGTACGAAACACTCGTTTGATT
>CBFGTW010000047.1:0-29547 GCA_965651855.1 uncultured Verrucomicrobiales bacterium | reverse complement strand
CTGCACTCATGGGGCTGGATTTCAAGCACTTCCTATTTGTCCACACTGCCTAGAAGCTCATCAACATTGGGCGATACCACCTCAATGAAATATTCCCGGGGTGGTAAGAATCCTCCGCGCGGACATAAGCCTAATGGACTTCCTGGGTGCAACTTGTCAGTCATAGTGACGCAACCTGTGGTTCGTAGTTCTTAAGTGACGCATCAAGGAAAGCAGTCGACTGGAATCCTGGAAAGGAAAAAAGCGGGGGCGCTAGCATTGCTGCGGGGGCGGCCCATTAGGGAACTGCAGTCGTGAGCGCCGGCGGGCACCGGTGGTGCTCCAGCGGGATTTTGTTGGTCCGGAGTCCGCATTGAACGCCCTGCATAGTCAAGCGCTCGAACAGCGAACGAAGGCGCCGCTTGTCCGCACAGGATTATCTTTCCGCTTCGACGACCCTGTAAGCGGGTTCTCCCGGGCCGGAGCCCTGCGGCCATGCAGAGCTCCTTGTAGCAGCGCAGAATCGCCCCGGCCGTCGGTGGGTTACGATAGCCCTTGAGATCGTAGCCGCAGCGGAGGCGGTGTAGCTGCCATTCGCTCAGAGCGAGAATGCCCGCCCCGGCCTTCTCCAAGGCGCGGGTGACGCGGATGTGGTGGGCGCGGTCGATGAGCACTTGGCGGCGCTTCTGAGCGAGGCGCTGAAGCAGCACGGTTTCGCGGTGCGAAAGTTTCACCTCCGATGTGGGAGAAACCGGCAGCTTGCGCTTGTTGAAGCTTCCCCACCAGCGGCCGGGAAATGCTGCTCCGTTGGCGTCCTCGGTCTTGCCCAGGTATTTCGCGAAGTAGGAGTGGAAGTCGGATACCTGCTGCATGTTCTCGGGTCGCGCGTGCCACCAGCGATGATGCTCCTTCTCCTGGTCATTCAGGGAGGGGGCGAAGAAGGAAGTCCATTGCCTGACCAGCCAGGCGTGGAGCTGCGAACGCACGGAAGCGTCCTCAATGCCGTAGAGGAGCAAGTGGTAGTGCAACGCGCCCCGCTGCTGGGGCTCGCGTTTCCAGAAGCCCGAGACACCGGCAAAGGCCTTCTTCGCCGAGAGCCGGCGCATGAGCGCCTGGAACGACTCAATCACCATTTCGTGCGAAAACCGCTCGATCTCGCAGCCGGGCAGGGTCAGCGCCATCGTGAAGGCAACCTCATCCCGCCGCATGGTGGCCAGCGTCCGCATGAGTCGGGTTCTCGACTTCCGGGAGAATTCCGTTACCGCGCCACGGGGAGAGGGGGAGCCGACTCCGGGATGGAGATCCAGGCGGTTCGGGTTCAGGTCTGGAGCGCGGGGGAAGTCGGCTCGGGCTCCTTCAGTCCAGATGGTCAGGGTTCTCCGGGAGGCAGGGCTGGAATTATGGCCCATAGACAAGAGGGCCGCCGCCGCAGCGCGGCGGTGCCCGCTACCGCGGGCATCCGCTCGCGCTTCGGGCGGCAGGGACTGCCGACGATGGACCACGAGCTTTCCGCCCGTTCCTCCCACAGCCCCGGACCGATCCGGGCGCACCTCTCCCATGGTGGCCACCGCTCGCCCTCCTCAGGAAGCATCCACGATGGCCAGAATGGCCAGCTTGAGCGGGTTGCTCAGTTCGGGCCAGGCCTCGACCACCCGCGCCAGCATCCGGCGCTCGGGGAGGGGAATGTGGCTTACATTGAAAGCCTCGCCTGACACCCGGGGTGGCAGCGGGCTTGCAACTGCTTGAGGATCAAAGCCGCTCCCGTAGGTTCGATCCCAACCGCCGGAGCCATTCGGAAGCAAAAAGCTGGGGTTGGATGCCCAAGCCCTCTCCGCGCCTCAAGAAGTGCGCGGAATTCGCGGTTTTCACGAATGGTCGGCCAGCTGCGATCATGAATGATTCGTTGCTTGCGGCGTGCCGTTCTACGGACCACTTTCCCGTCATGAGCCACTTGCGGTTACGTGTCGTTTCCTACAAGGAAGACGGCCTTTGGGTCGCACACTGTCTCGAGATGGACGTGATCGGGGTAGGAGCTGCGGTTGGGGACGCGCTCGAGGAACTCAAGTCGAATATCGAGGCGCAGCTCTCATTTGCGAAGTTTGAGGGAATTGACCCCTTCCGCCCGGCGCCAGAGAAGATCCAGAACCTTTGGAACGAGACGAACCTCTCGGTGCTGGGGATTTCAAAAAGGAGTTCACGCAGAAAGCAGGCTCCGGAAACCAGCGTCATGGAGTGGACCAAGACGGAGGTGACCAAATTGGCGAGAGCGTTTCAGGGTGCCTGCTAAATGGCCCGTCCAATCAAACTCCGCGACTTCATCGCCGCGGTACGTGCCGCGGACCCTCAGATCCGTTTCCTCGAGGAGCGGGGGAAGGGCAGCCACATGATGCTCTGCAAGGAGATGCCTGACGGAGGAAAGGTCTCCTTTCCAATTCCCACGGCTTCAGGGGAAGTCGCAGGTCCCTACCAAAGGAAGGTGATCCAGCTATATTCGCTTCCTGGCGATGTCTTCCAGAAAGGAAAGAAGCCCAAGAAGCCCAAGAAGGCTGCTTCTGAGACCAAGGAGGGCGAACAGCTGAAGTCGAAGGGCACGGCGGAGGAATGAAGTTGGGATTGTTCGGGTCCGGCCGCACGACGTTAAAGATTGCGGATAGTGGCGGCGTCTTAGACCTTCCTCCGATCGGCCAGCCGCCCATGCTGATAGAATTCCCCGGTCCCCTTTCCCATGACACGTGTGTAGGACCTGGTGACTCGCCTCTCGCAGGATGGGCCAAGGTCGTGTTACTGCCGATGAATCGTCCACCTTCTGTTGCGGAAGATGACTTCGGCCGACTTGAAGTCGGGCTCGAAGGTGATTTCGTGCACCGCACCTTCGTCGGGTGCAGTCGTGGTGATCAGTCGGATCTTTCTGTTGCCCGCTGTTTTTTCCCACGTGAAGCGGATCAGCGGAGCTTTGGGGCGACCCATCATTGCCGTTCCGTCATCCGAGAATGTGAGGTGGTGTCCTCGGTCCCATAGCCAAAGTCCGCCTGTGATCGGCAAGCTGGTGTGAGTGCTCCGGAGGGCGGCGGTAGCAACACGATCAAGCTCCCGGCGGATCGCGAGGGCGGCATCAAGTTGACCTTCTTTGGTATAGGCATCGATGAGTTTCTGGAGGGATTCCTGATACTTTCTGTCGATCGGCTCCAACGCGGGTTGGCGGGCTTTCATGTAGCTCTCCTGAATCCGGGCGGCTTCCGGTGGCAGTTCTTGGGCAGCGGAAGCAGACAACAGGACGAGGAGAGGAAGGAGCAACTTCATCGTGAGCCACGATTACAAGAGAGCGTAGTCTGATCAAGGGGCCATCCCGATTGGTCAGTCTCGTCCACGGGCTTCAACACCCTTCAATCATTCCCCAACCTCCTGACGAACTCCTCGAGCAGGGCGTCGAGGCGTTTCCCGGGGGCGATGGGGGTGGGTTGGTCGAAGCCGATCCAGATGGCGGTGGAGCCGGTGGGGCCGAGGCGAAGGGTCCAGGCGTCGCGGTCGGAGCCGGTGGCGCCGGTGAAGCAGCGGGTGCCGGCGTGCTTGCGGAGGATGGAGGCGGCTTCGTTCGCGGCGGCGGGCGTGAGGGCGGGCGTGAGCTGCGGTTTGGCGCTGTAGAGGACCTTGCCGTCGGCGTCGCGGATCTCGCGGATGAGGAAGGGCTTGGGGCGCTTGCCTTGGTTGCCGAGGGTGGCGAGGGCGACGGACATCTCCATCGGCGAGGCGGAAACCGAGCCGCGGAACAGATCCTCGGTCTGGAGAAATGGCCCGCCGATGCCACAGCGGCGCGCGATGCGCTCGACCTCCGCCGGGCCGATCTGGCGGCCGGTCTGGACGGGGTGGCCGGGGATGACGAGCTTGCGCCTTTCCGCGGCGGCGGCGGCGACGAAGGGCTCGAAGACCGAGCCGAGGTCGCGCCGGCTGCGCGCGCTGCGGTCGAAGCGCGAGTGTGAAAAATCCCGCCCGCCGACCAAGGCGAGGGTGGCACCGGTGCGCGTCTCGAGGGTGGTGGCCGCGAATTGGACGTAGTCGGGCTCCTCGCCCGCGGGGTGGGTGGCGTGCGTCGGATGCCGCCAGGATTTTTCCGACTCGAGGCTGCCGACGGCGCGGGCGAGCTCGGTTTCCAGGCGCTCTTGCCACGCGGCGTCGAGGGTCGTGTGGACTTGCAGGCCGGTGAGGCGGATGTCGGAGTCGTCGAGAATTCGCTCGAACTCCCGCCGCGCCGCTTCGAGCGCGTAGGACCGGCGGCTGCCGCGCTCGTCGTCGGAGGCGAGCATCACGGGGCAGGCGGCGATGCGGTCGCGCGCGGCTTGGTCGATGAATCCCATCGCCATCATGCGGTCGAGCGTCTGGTCGCGTTGGGCGATGGCGAGGTCGAGATTGCGGAGCGGTGAAAACAAGTGCGGGCCGCGGATGATGCCGACGACGAGGGCGCATTCGTTTTCGTCCAGCTCTCGCGCCGGCTTGCCGAAATAGGTGCGCGCGGCCTGTTCGATGCCGTGAGAGCCGGAGCCGAAGTAGATCCGGTTCAGGTAGTGCGTGAGGATTTCATCCTTCGAGTAGCGTGACTCGATGCGGAGGGTGAGGGCGATCTCGAGCAACTTGCGGTGCAGCGATTTCGCCCGCATTTCGAAGGTGTTCCGGGCGAGCTGCATCGTCAGCGTGGACGCGCCTTGGGTGAAATCCCGGTCCTTGATGTTGCGGATCGTCGCCCGGGCGAGTCCGCGGAAATCGACGCCCGAGTGCTCGAAAAACCGGGCGTCCTCGCGGGCGCGGAGGGCTTTCACCAGGAAGTCCGGGATGTCCCCGCGGGTGACGAGTTTCCGGCCCGTGCCGGACGGGCTTGGCAATTCGACGCCGCGGCGGTCGTAGAAGGTCGCGCCAGCCGGCAGGCGTGCGACCTCGTCGAGATCGAAGCGCATCGCCAGCATGAAATAGATGAATGCCACGCCCGCGCCGGTCACCGCGCCGGCGAGCGACAACCACAGCAGGACGGTGACGGGTCCATGCAGCCACGCCGGAAGCCAGCGTTTCCAGAAAGGCAGGCGGGGAAGGGGACGCCAGGTGGACATGGGGCGGATGAAAAAAGTCGGCCGCGACGGATCAATCGACCGGTAGGGCCCGCGGCGGCGCATCCTCGACCGGCTGCGCCCGTGGCGGCGGGTCGTTGACCGGCAGGGCGCGCGGCGGAACGGCGGGTCGCACCGGCTCGTCCACCGGCAGCGCCCGGGCCGGGTGGATCGGGCAAAAAGCCGTGGGCGGCAGGGCCAGATCCGCCGGCACTTGGTCGTCGTAGGCCGTGCCTTCCTCCTCGCAGCCGGCGGTGGCGCGCCGGCCGGAGAGGTGGCAGAGCCGCTGGGTGACCACCTGCATGTTGCTGTGGAGTTCCCCCGCCTTGTAGCCGAGCCGGTCCGCCGTTTTCATCACGTCCACCCAGACGGGAAGGGCGAGGGTCGAGCCGTAGCCGCCCTGGATTGTCTTTTTCGGCGTGTCGAATCCGACCCATACGGCGCAGGTGAGGGACGAGGTGTAGCCGGCGAACCAAGCGTCCTTGAAGTCGTTGGTGGTGCCGGTCTTGCCGGCGCAGGGTTTGGTGAATCCCAGGCGCTTCACCGAGGCGGCGGTGCCGCGGTTCGCAACCTCCTGCAGGATATTGGAAACCGACCAGGCCGACCCTTCGTTGGCGGCCGGGATGGAGAGCTGCGGCGTGCCGGACACCGGGTAGAGCCGGTTGCCCTCGCGGTCCTTGATTTCCGAAATCAGGTAGGGCCGGTAACGCTCGCCGTTGTTCGGAAACATCGAGTAGGCCGTGGCGATTTCCCACGGCGAGGCCTCCCACGAGCCGAGATAGGACGAGGGGTTCGGCGGCACCTCGGTGCTGAATCCGGCCGAGCGGGCGACCTCGCGGACCTTGTCCATCCCGGCGTAGTTGCCGACGCGGACCGACATGGTGTTGCGCGAGCGGATCAAGCCATACGCGGCCGGCTGCATGCCGCCGAATTTCCCGTCGGAATTCTGCGGACGCCACGTCCCGCCGCCCTTGATCTCGCCCGGCTGGATCGGGCCGTCGCTGATCAGGGTGCTCGGGCGCAGGCCCTTGTCGAAGGCGGCGAGATAGAGGAAGGGCTTGAACAGCGAGCCAATCTGGCGCTTCGCCTGCATCGCGCGGTTGTAGCGGGATTCGTCGGCATCGCGGCCGCCGACCAATGCGAGCACGGCACCGGTACGGTTTTCCAGGAGAACCACAGCGCCCTGCATGTAGTCCGGCGCCGGCCGGCCTTCTTCGGGCAGTTCGCGCCACTTCGCCCGCGTCGGGTGGGCGTAACCGGGCGTGCGTTCAACCTCGCGGAGTTTCTTGTCGAGCGCCTCCTCGGCGATCTTCTGCAGGCGGAGGTCGATGGTGGTGGTGATCGTCAGGCCGCCGAGCTCGATGTTTTCCTTTTCCAGCCAGTATTCGAGGTCGCGGCGGATCGCGTCCATCGCGTAGCTTTCCTGATATTGCCGGCGCCATTCCGGCCGCACCTCGATCGGCTCGTTCTTCGCCGCCTCCGCCTGTTCGGGAGTGATCGCTTTCGCGGCCACCATGCGGTCCAGCGTGGTGTCGCGCTCGCGGATCGAGGCGTCCACCGAGCGGAAGGGATTGAAAGCGTCCGGGCCGCGGACGATTCCCGCGAGCAGGGCGGATTCGGACAAGGTGAGCTGCGACGGATGTTTCTCGAAATAGATCCGCGCGGCCTCGCCGACCCCCTTGATCTGGCGGCCCCAGTTGATCTGGTTGATGTAGGCTTGGAAGATCTCGTCCTTGTCGAGCCACGACTCGATGCGGAAGGCGATGCCGATCTCGAGAAACTTGCGGTCGAGCATCTTCAGCGTCTGGCCGCGCTTCTCGCCGCGCTTGAGCTTGAAAACGTCGGACGCGAGCTGCTGAGTGATCGTGGACGCCCCCTCGCGCTTGCCCTGCATGTTCCGCATCGCCGCGCGGACGATGCCGATCGGGTCCACGGCACCGTGCTTGTAGAACCGCTCGTCCTCTCGGGACAGGATCGCCTTGCGGAAATCCTCGGCGATTTCGTCGAGTTCGAAAATCTGCCTCTTTTCGCCGTGGATGCGGCCGATTTCCTCGCCTTGGCGATCGAGGATCAACGAGCGCTCGGGCATGGCGTGGATCCTCGACAAGTCGTAGCGCTGGGCGCGCAGGCCGTAGACCAACGCGAGGAATGCCAGCACGTAGATCCCCGCGACGAGCGGGTGGCCGACGAGCCGGACCAGGTAACGCATCGGCGTGCGGACGCGGCGCGTGAGCAGGTTGAAAAGCAGGAACGGCCAGAAAAACATCACCGTGACCGCGGTGGGGCGCGACGGTTTGGCGGCCGGCTTTTTCTCGCGGCGGGTCGTTTCAGGCGGGTTGCGTTTCGGCATCGGCGGCGGCAGAATAGACGACGAAATTCCGGCGTTCCATCACCGATATCCGTGGCGAAGGGCGGAGACGAAGCCTTCTTGCGGCGACGCTGAATCACCGAACAAGCATGAAAATCATTCCGGTTTTTTCCCTGGCCCTCTCCCTGTGGCTGGCTCCGGCCGGCGCGATCCTCGAAGCCCGCGATCCGTCCGGCACACTCGAGGACCTGGCAAATCTCCAGACGAAGGTCTCCGACGTCTCCCGCAAGTCGATGCCCGCCACCGTGGCGCTCCTTTCGGATAAAACCGGCGCGTCCGGCTCCGGCGTCGTCACCACCGAGGACGGTCTCATCCTGACGGCCGCACACGTGGTGCAGAACGCGGAAGAGGTGCTCGTCGTTTTCCCGGACGGGAAACAAGCGCCCGGCCGCGTGCTCGGGCTGAACCTCTCCAAGGACATCGGCATGGTCCGGATCGACGAGCCAGGGCCGTGGCCGTTCGTGGAACTCGGCTCCTCCCGGCCGCTGGAGGCGGGCGATTGGGTCGTCGCGCTCGGCCACTCGGCGGGCTTCGATCCCGCGCGCACGCCGCCGGTGCGCTTCGGCCGCGTGGTCTCCAAGGGCCCCGGAAATTTCCTCACCACCGATTGCACGCTCATCGGCGGCGATTCCGGCGGGCCGCTCTTCGATCTCGAAGGGAAACTCGTCGGCATCCACTCGTCGATCGGCCGCTCGCTGGAAAACAACAACCACGCCGGCATCGACGGCTTCGAGCGCGACCGCGAGCGCCTGCTCGCCGGCGACATCTGGGGCAAGCTGACCATGGATCCGCTGGATAATCCGGAGCGCCCGGTCCTGGGCGTGCGGACGGACTCGAGCCGCCAAGGGTTGGTGGTCGCCGAGATCATGCCCGGCTCACCGGCCGGTGCCGCCGGCGTCCGCGCGGGCGACATCATCGACTCGATCGACGGCAACCGGGTCCGCCGGTTCGAGGATTTGCAGCGCATCCTGGCGAAGCGCCAGCCCGGCGACCACGTGAAAGTGGTCGTCGAGCGCGGCGGCCAGTCGAGGGAAGTCGCCGTTTCCCTTCTGCCTCACAACGCAGTTTACAGCGACTGATTCCGAACGTTCACCCAGTTTCCCAACTCCCATGGCAAACATCCTTCCGCGGGTTCTCTTTCCCGCCCTGATTCTCCTTCCGGCGCTCGCGCCGGCCCAGCGAGACGTGCCGCTGCGCAGCCCGCAGGAGCGCGAAGCCGTCCGCGAACAGACCGCCGAGTTCAACAAGGCGATCACGCCGATCCTCGAAACCGCGGCCCGCTCGACGGTCCGCGTCTGGAGCCGCAGCCGCGGCAACCGCCTCGCCTATGGGACCGTCGTCGGCGACGGCTCGCGCGTGCTCACCAAGTGGAGCGAGATCGGCTCCGATCCGCGCGATCTCACGATCACCGGCAGCGGCGGCGAGAGCCGGAAAGTCGCCTTGGCGGGCGTCTATGACGACGAGGACATCGCTGTCCTGGAGATCCAAGGCGACCCGCTCGTGCCGGTCACCTGGCACATCGATCCGCCGGTGCTCGGCCAATTCCTCGCCGCGCCGCAGCCGGACGGCATCCTGGCCGGCTTCGGCGTGGTCAGCGTGCTCGAGCGGAATCTGCGCGACTCCGACTTCGCCTATCTCGGCGTGATCGGGGATCCCGAGCACGATGGTCCCGGCGTCCAAGTCGCCACGGTGGCCGAGGATTCCGGAGCCGCCGCCGCGGGCTTGCTGCCGGGCGATATCATCCTGAGGGCCGGCGAGCGGGAAATTTCCGGCCTGCTCGAACTCCGCAGCGCCCTGATCCAGCTGGAGCCGGGTGACGAAGTCGAGCTGACCATCCGGCGCGGGTCGCGCGAGCGGAAGCTCGGTGTCCTGCTCGGCAACCGCCCGGACGACCTGCTGGCCGAGCCGGCCGCCCGCTTGCGCCAGATGGAGCGCATGGGCACCCGCATCAGCAAGGTGCGCGACCGCTTTTCGCGCGTGGTGCAGACCGACATGCGGCTCCAGCCGGACCAAGCCGGCGGACCCGTGGTGGATCTCGAGGGCCGCGTGCTCGGCATCACGCTCGCCCGCGCCGATCGTACCCGCTCGTTTGTGATGCCCGCTGCGGTGGTGATGGAAATGTTGGAGCGCGAGCCGAATTCGCCGGCCCGGGCGCTTGCCGCCCGGGAGGATGAACCGTCGCAGTCCCTCGCCCAAGGGGGTGGGATGCCGCCCGGCTTCGCTCCGCCGGACCTCGGCGATGCGATGCCGCAACAAGCGCCGCCCGACCCGGAGCGGCTCCGCCGCCACTTGAGCGATGTCCAGCGTCTCCGGGAAATCCTGCGCGCCGAAATGGAGGCGCTGGAGCGCGCGCCCTGATCCGTCACGACATTCCCGGTTTCGCGTTTCTCACGGAAAACCCCGGCCTCCCGAAGGTGGCCGGGGTTTTTTGGAGGTCGCACCGTTCTTCCTCTCTCAGCGGTGAGCGTGGCTCGGCGCCGGTTCGTGGTGGTGAGTGTCCACCCGATCCCGCGGGACGCGCTGCGTCAGCAGACCGCTGCCGATCATCAGGAGCCCGACGATCACATGCGGCGCCCAGACGAGCGTCGCGTAGCCGAACAGCCACGGCGAAACCGCTAGAAACAAACCACCGATGACGTCGACCGTGAGGTGGACGGACATCGGCATGATCCGCATCGCGCCGAGTTCATAGTCGGTGATGAGGCTGTAGACGATGACGCCCGCGCCGAGCAGCACGGGGATCCAGGTCTCCGCGCCACCCGCGGCAAAGCCGAGAAGCCATGGAGCGGCGATGAGAATGACGCCGACGAGATAGTCGAGGATGCCGTGGACGCGTGTGGTGATCATGGTTTTCAGGAGTTTTAAGTTTGGGTGGAGCCGGCTCGCACGGCTCATGCCCGGACCTGCGGCATGCCGGGAAACCCCGCCCATCCAGCGGATCCGCCTCTCGCGGAGCTTGGCGCCGCGTCCGCGCCGCCGCTGGCTGCAACGCGGCCTGTGCAATCCGCAGCGCTTTCGCGGTCATGCCCGCGAATCTTTGGTGGCCAATGCCGGCCGCTTCGCCGATTCTGGGGCGGGCCGCGCCGGAGCGGGCCCGCGAAGAATTTCGACCATCCCACATGAACATCGCCCTCAAGCTCGCCGCCGTCCTGCTCGTCATCCTCAACGTCGCGCTTCTCGTGCCGTCGCCGGCGGATTATTCGCAGTGGATCGCGATCAGCTCGGTGGTCCTCGCCCTCGTGATCCTGGCCGCCGCGTTCGCACCGAAACAGGTGGAGGCCAAGCCACGTCCCGCCGTGGCGGAGGCCGTGAAGCCGGCTCCGGCCGCCGCGACGACGAAAAACCAAGCCGAAGCCGAAGTGCTCACCCTGCTCGGCGTTTTCCAGGAAAAGGGCCGGCTCGTCGATTTCCTCATGGAAGACATCACGCCATATAACGACGCGCAGGTCGGCGAAGTGGCCCGCACCGTCCACCAAGGCTGCAAGGCGGCGCTCAAGGAGCACTTCGCGGTCGAGCCGATCAGCACCGAAGCCGAGGGTGCCGCCGTCACCGTGCCCGCCGGCTACGCGGCCGACGAATATCGGCTCATGGGCAATCTCTCCGGCGAGCCGCCCTTCACCGGCAAGCTCGTCCACAAGGGCTGGCGTGCCACCTCGGTGAAACTCCCGCGCGTCATCAAGCCGGAGGACGGCCGCCTGCCCGCCATCGCCCCGGCCCAGATCGAGCTGTAAGCCCACGCAGCGCGGACTTCAGTCCGCCGAGCCCCGAGAGACTGCCCCCATCCCGAAGATGACCCCCACCTTCAGCCTCGGCATCGACCTTGGCACCAGCAACAGCGCGCTTGCCGTCGCGGATCTGGAAAGCGGCGCCACCTCGCTCGTCGAGATCACCCAGATCGTCGCCTCGAACCGCATCGCGGAAATGCCGACGCTCGCCTCGGCGCTTTACCTGCCGCACCCGCAGGAGTTTCCCGAGGACGCCGTGCGCGTCCCGTGGTCCGCGCCGCCAGGGATCGTCGGCCAATTCGCCCGCGACCACGGGACGATGGTGCCGGACCGCCTCGTCACCTCCGCGAAATCCTGGCTCTCGAATCCCCACATCGACCCCCGCGCGCCGATTCTCCCCTGGGGCTCCGAAGTGGATGGGAAACTCTCGCCGCTCGAGGCCTCGCGCCGTTACCTCGACCACCTGCGGCAAGCCTTCCTCCACGCCGACGGCCGCGATCTTTCCCAAGCACAGGTGGTGCTCACCGTGCCGGCGTCGTTCGACGAGGTCGCCCGCAACCTGACGCTCGAAGCTGCCGAGGCCGCCGGTTTCCGCGACGCGGTCCTGCTCGAGGAACCGCAGGCCGCCTTCTACGCGTGGACCGCCCGGGCCGGCGACGACTGGCGCGCGCAGGTGAATCCCGGCGACGTGGTGCTGGTCTGCGACGTCGGCGGCGGCACCGCGGATTTTTCGCTCATCGCCGTGACCGCCAGCGAAGGCCAGCTCGCGCTCGAACGCATCAGCGTCGGCGAGCATCTCCTGCTCGGCGGCGACAACATGGACCTCGCGCTCGGCTACACGCTGCGCGCCCAGCTCGAGGGCGAGGGAAAGAACATCGACGACTGGCAGTTCCTCTCGCTCATCCACGCCGCGCGCTCCGCGAAGGTCGCGCTGTTCTCGGACCCCTCGCTCAACGAAGCGGCCGTCACCGTGCCTTCGCGCGGCTCGAGCCTCTTCGCCAGCACCGTTTCCACCTGGCTCGAACGCGCGATGCTCGAACAGGTCGTGCTCGACGGCTTCCTCGAAATGACGCCGGCCGGCGACATGCCGCAGGAAACCGGCGGTGCCGCGCTCCGAGAGTTCGGCCTGCCGTATGCGACCGATCCGGTCATCAGCAAGCACCTCGCGCGCTTCCTCGCCCGGAGCCTGAAAAACGTCCGCGCTAGCGAGTCGCTCGCTGCGCTTGTCCGGCCGGAGTCGATGGCTGGCGACCTGCTCATGCCGGACGCCGTGCTCTTCAACGGCGGCGTCTTCAAGGCGGAGCCTGTCAGAAAGCGGGTGCTCGACCTGCTCTCGTCGTGGAGCGGCTCGCCGGTGCGCGCGCTCGAAGGCGACGAACCGGATCTCGCCGTGGCGAAAGGCGCCGCGTTCTACGGACGCAACCGTGCGACCGGCCACGGCATCCGCATCAAGGCGGGAACCGCGCGCTCGTACTACATCGGCCTCGAAACTTCGATGCCCGCCGTTCCCGGCTTCAAGCCGCCGGTCAAGGCGCTGTGCGTCGTCCCGCAAGGGATGGAGGAGGGGAGCGAGTGCCTGATCGAGGGACGCGAATTCGGCCTCGTCACCGGCAAGCCGGCGAGCTTCCGGTTTTTCTCGTCGGAAATCCGCAGCGGCGACGAACCCGGGGAAATACTCCCGAACGCCGAGCGCGAACTCGAGGAAACCAGCCGCATCGAGGTGAACCTGCCCGCCATGGAAGGCTTCGCCGAAGGCCAGGTGGTGCCGGTGAAGATCGACGCCGTCGTCACCGAGCTCGGCAACCTCGAGTTGTGGATGAAACACACCGGCTCGGACCGTCGGTGGAAGGTGGAGTTTCAGGTGAGGATGGATTGATGAGATTGTTTGTAGTTGTTTTGTTGTCGGCTTTTCTTTCCGCCTGCGGCAAGAAGACGCCGACTCTTATGGAGGGATATGGTAAGCTCCGGTCTCCTGACGGCTCTTGGGAGATCGAGCTGAACGAGGGAGATTCAGGACTGACGGTGACACAAAGAGGCGGCGGCCTCCTGCGCTTCGAGTCTTCCGTCTCTCCGGTGGGGTGGAGAAATCAAGAGGGATGCTTCGTCTTCCTTGAAGAGGACGAAGCGATCGCATGGGCCTTCAATGGCGTCGATGAACTCTCGATTATCGAGCGGAATAAGGACGGTTCAACAAGCTGGAGTGTCGGCACCTGGCCCCGCGATTTTCCTCGGCTCGTATTCGAGCGCTTGCCCGAGAGGTTGCAGCAGGAGATGGAGGCGCGGGCCGCTGAGACCGGAAAATCTATTCGTTAGCGATGGCCAAGCCGCAGTTCAGCATCGGGATCGACCTTGGTACGACGAATTGTGCCATGGCTTATGTTCCGCTTGCGGCGGAGGAGGCGAAGAGTGAGGTTTTTCCCATCTCGCAGTGGGAAACGCTCGACCGCCTGGCGGACTCGAACACGCTGCCGTCGTTCCTCTATCTGCCGACCGATCACGAAGCCGCCCAGCTCCAAGCGAGCGGCGCCGGTTGGTTGCCCGGCCGTCTCGCGCGCCGCAGGGCGGGGGAGACGCCGGGGCGGGTCGCGCACTCGGCGAAGTCGTGGCTCGGCCATCACGGCGTCGACCGCAACACGCCGTTCCTGCCGTGGGCATCCGAGGAGATCGCCGCCGACAAGAAGATCTCGCCGATCCGCGCTTCGGCGCTGCTGTTGAATTACTTGCGAGGCGCGTGGGACGCCCGGTTTCCCGGCATCCGCTTCGACGACCAAGCGGTCACCGTCACCGTGCCGGCCTCGTTCGATGCGGTCGCCCAGCGGCTCACGCTCGATGCCGCGGACGAGGCGGGATTTCCCGAGAACGTGCGCTTGCTCGAGGAACCGCAGGCCGCCTTCTACCGCTGGCTCGAGGCGCACGACGATCCCGGGGCGCTGTGGGCGCAGCTTCCGGAAAAACCGGATGGTTCCCATCATGTGCTCGTCGTGGATATCGGCGGAGGGACGTCGGACTTCAGTCTATTCGAGATCAGCCGGCAAACCGGAACGGAGCTTCCGCATATCCGGCGCGTCGCCGTCAGTGATCATATTTTGCTTGGCGGCGATAACATCGATCTCGCGATCGCTCATCTTCTCGAGCCGCGCTTTGCCGGTGCGGACAACTCGCTTTCCGGCGGGCAGTGGCAGGACCTCGTCGCCCGCTGCCGCGACCTAAAGGAACGCTGCCTCTCCACGGAAGGAGCCGATGAGGAAAGCTTCACGCTCACCTTGCCCGGCCGCGGCTCGAGTTTGTTTGCCGGAACGTTCTCCGCCGAGGTGTCACGCGGCGAGATCCTGGCGATCCTGCTCGACGGCTTCTATCCGGATTGCCCGGCCGACGCCCGCCCGGAGGAGCCCGACGCGGCGCTCAAGGAATGGGGCCTGCCCTATGCCGCGGACAGCGCGATCACGCGCTACCTCGCCAGCTTCCTGCGCGATCTGCCGCCGGTCGATGCGATCCTTTTCAACGGTGGTTCGCTCTATCCCGAAACGCTGCGCCTGCGGCTCCAGCGGCAGATCGGCCGCTGGCAGAACGGCGCGGAACCCCGCGTGCTCGAGAATCCCGAGCCGGATCTCGCCGTCGCCCGCGGAGCCTCCCGCTACGGGGCGATCCTCCACCACCGCAGCGCCCGCATCGCGGCGGGCGCGGCCCGTTCGATCTATCTGGAAGTGAAAGGCGCGAAGGGCGAGCGGCCGTCGCTGGTCTGCGTGCTGCCGCGCGGTTCGGAACCGGATGAGGTGCATCGCATCGATTCGCTCGACCTCGAACTCCGTCTCAACCGGCCGGTGCGCTTCCAGAGTTATTATTCCACCCGCCACGACAAGGATCTGCCGGGGGCTCTGGTGAAACTCAAGGAAGATCGTTTCCACAAACTTCCGCCGCTCCAGACGATCGCGCGCATCGCCGACAAGGACGCCGCTCCCGAGAGCAACCGCGTGCCGGTCCACCTGAGCGCGAAGCTCACCGAGCTCGGCCTCCTCCACCTCGAGTGCGTCAGCGCGCTGCCGGAAATCGACCAATCCTGGCCGCTCACCTTCAACCTCCGCGCCGGGGAAACCGCCGCGCCCGGCAGCGTGGTCGTCGGAGAATCCGATCCCGCGGTGGACGAGAAGGCGCTCGCGAAGGCGAAGGAGCGGATCGTTTCCATCTTCAGCAAGCACTTCGACGAGAGCGACCCGCTCACCGCGTCCCGCCTGCTGAAGAACCTCGAGGAGATCTTCGAGCTGCCGAAGGCCGAGTGGAACCTGATGCTGGTCCGCACGCTCTGGACCACGCTCAAGCGCTGCATTCCGTGCCGCGTGAACTCGGTCGAGCACGAGGAAAGCTGGCTGATCCTCGCCGGCTTTTTCCTCCGTCCCGGCTTCGGTGCGGAACTCGACCCCGTGCGCATCGACGACCTCTGGCAGGTCCACGAAAGCGGCCTGATCCACGGCAACAAAAAGGTGAAACTCCAGGACCACATCCTCTGGCGGCGCGTTGCCGGCGGGCTCGACCGCGAGCGGCAGCAGTCGCTCGTGGACGACGAGTTGCCGAAACTCCGCCAGCAGAAAAACCCGCCCGCCGAGCTGGTGCGGATGGTCGGCTCGCTGGAACGCATCGACCAAGGAACGAAGATCGAGTTGATCGACCTCTTCCTCGGCAAGGCGAGCGGCTTGCTCGAAAGGGGCGGATATGCCGCGCCTTACCTGGTGTCTCTCGGCCTTTTGTTGAATCGTTCGCTTTCCCACGCCGGACCGGAGTCGGTCGTGCCGCCCGAGCAGGTCGCGAAAGCTTTCGAGCGGCTGCGCGGCTTCGATTTCAAAACGCCGGAGCTCGCCGAGTTGTTCCTCCGCGCCGCGCGCGTCATCGACAACCGGGACCTCGACGTGCCCAAGCCGCTCCGAAAGGACATCGCCCGCAAACTCTCGAAGGCCGACGTCGCCCCCTTCAAGATCACGACCGTCGAGGAATTCGTCCCCATCCTGCGCTCCGATCGCGCCAGCCTTTATGGAGAGTCCCTCCCGCCGGGCTTGGTGTTGGGCGGAATGTGAACGCCCCTCAGCCGGGCAATCCACCCCGGATCCGCCGCTGGCAGTCTCTCGGCATTTCGCCGCAAACCGATTGGAAGGCAGCGACGAAGGCGCATTCCGCCGAGTGCGGATCAGCTCCCCGACGAAGCCCCTGGACGGGTTGGGTGCGTCCGGGGCGGGGACAGAAGGAGTTTCCGCAGTTCGCCAACGGTCGCCGCGAGGACATCCGCGCCCGCGGCGAGGAGAGGGTCGGCGTCGTGGTAGCCCCAGGTCACGCCGACGGACTGCATGCCGGCGCGGCGGGCGGTCTCGATGTCCATGGTCGAGTCGCCGACGAGCCGGCAGGAGTCCGGTGAGCGCCCGAGGGCGGTGGCGAGTTCGAGCGCGCCGGCCGGGTCCGGCTTGAGCGCCGTGCCCGGGCGGTGGCCGAGGACGCGGCCGAACGTCTCGGGGAAAAGCGCCTCCACCATTTCCACGGTGAAGTCGTGCGACTTGTTTGAGAGCACGCCGAGGGGGATCCCGGCGTCCCGCAATTCGCGAAGCAGATCCGTGATCCCGCCGAAGGCCCACGTGCCGTCGCGCCAGCGATCCCGGTAGGCGGTCCTGAACCCGGATTCGAGTCGCGAGAGCAGCGCCTCGTCCGAGCCGGCGGGTGCGGCGCGCTCGACCAGCACCCGCACGCCATTCCCGATGAATCCACGGACGGCATCCTGGGAATGGGCGGGCAATCCGGCGGCTTGGAGCGCGTGGTTCAGGGCCGCGGAAATGCCGGGCAGCGATTCGACCAGCGTGCCGTCCAGATCGAAGATGAGGCCGGGTTTCTGGCTCACAGTCCGATGAGATGGACCAGCTCCCGGTCGCTGAAATCCTCGAGTTGATCGACGGCCGCCATCAGCGCCTCGGCTTCGGCGGCTTCCTGGATGGCGGCGAAGTTTTCGCTCGAGCCTTCACCGAGCTCCGCCACATCCCCTTCCGGATCGCCGCTCGGGCCGGTCAATGCCATGGCCGCGAAAACCACCGCCGCGGTGGCCGCCGCCAAACCGCCGAGCGGGGCGGGGGAAAGCAGTTTGCGCCACCAAGGCGGCTCGCCGCAGCCGGCGAGACGGGCGGCCCGCACGGTGCGTTCGGCGAAGCGCTCGCTTGCGCGCGGCGCGGGCGAGGCGTCCAGCAGCTTCCAGATGGGGTCCGACTCCCACGAGTCGTCTGGCCGGGGTGAGGGGCGGTTCATGGCGGGCAGGATACGTGGGTTCGAACCCGCGACACACGGAAAAGTTTCGCGCCGCCGGCAGCCGCTCTTGAGGTGAAAATGTCTCTTGTTCCGGCGGACAACCTGCCTATCGTGGCCGGTGCGGGAGTCGTCGGGCGTTCGCGTGCCGGCGCTTCCGCGACCGCATGCGGCGTTGCCTGCTTCAGCTTGCTAGGGTGTCGGAGCGGGCAGCGCCCATCGTGCGGGTTTGGTTCACACGCCGCGGCGGTCGCCCCAGAGGCGGATGTGGAGCCGGTCGCAGAAGCGGAAGCCGCCGTCCCGGCAGACCTCCGCGAGCCACGGAGCGGTCCGGTCGAGTTGCGTGGCGCTGCGGCCCTCGGGCATGAGCAGGGTCCGGCTTCGCGGGAGCCCGTGGTCCTCCACCAGTGCCTCGATCTCGCCGAGGTCGGCCGGGGAGGCGACGACGAACTTGAAGAACGCCGAGTTCCGGTTCGCGAACCAGGCGAGGACTTCCGGCACGATCCGCTTGGCCTCGGGCATGCCGGAATTTCCGAGCTTCGGCGAGACGTTGAATTGGTCCACCGCCGCGGCGAAATCCGGCTCCGGCATCACCGTGGCGTTGGTTTCCACCTCGAACGCATGACCGGGATCGCCGCTCCGGATATGCCGGATCATCTCCAAGAACGCCCGTTGCTGGAGCAGCGGCTCGCCGCCGGTGATCACCGTGCGATGGCAGCGGTGGGCGAGCACCCGTTCCGCCGCCTCCGCGGGTGCGAGCTGGAAGGTGACCTCCGCCCTGTCGTACTTGCGGTAGGCAGGATCCGCGTCCTTCACGTGCGACCATGGCGTGCCGATGAAATTCCAGGTGTGGTCGGTGTCGCACCACTGGCAGTGGAGGTTGCAGCGCGAGGCACGGACGAACACGGCCGGCAGACCCACGCCGGGACCTTCGCCTTGGATCGTGTGGAAAATCTCGGGCCCGTCGCCAAGTTTCGCGAGTTTCAGCGGCACGCGGGAACTGGAAGCACGGATGAACCCGGATGGACACGGAATTTTCCGCCGCTAGCCTCGCGCCCCATGAGCATCATCACCCGCCGCGGCGATTCCGGCGTCACCGATCTGTTGTTTGGCAAGCGCAGCCCGAAGACCTCGCGGCGCGTCGAAGCGCTCGGCTGCGTGGACGAACTGAACGCCTCGCTCGGACTCGCCCGCGCCGCGGGATCGTCCGACGACGACCGCGTCGCCATCATCGACGGAGTGCAGGCCCGGCTGGTGGGGCTGATGGGGCAGCTCGCCTGCGCGCCCGGCGACGAAGAACGCTATGTGGAAAAGGGCTACGCGACCCTCGGTCGGGCCGATGTGGACTGGTTGGAAATGGTCGCCAAGGACCACGAGAGCCGCGGCGTCCGGTTCACCGACTGGGCTCGCCCGGGCGCCGAGGGGTCCTTGGCGCGGGCGGCGATTGATTTCGCCCGCACCGCCGCGCGACGTGCCGAGCGGGCGGTCCTCGGGCTCCACGAGTCGGGGGAACCGGTCGCCGTCGAGGTGCGGTTGTTCTTCAACCGCCTGTCCGACCTGCTCTGGATCCTCGCGCGGCGAGAGGATTGATCCGGGGTCGGCCGAGTCCGGCGGCGCTTTCCACTTTTCGTGGTTGCCAACCGCAGGGCCGCTTCCTAGTTTGCCGCCCCTTCGCAGGGCAGGTGCCAGAGTGGTCGATTGGGCACGCCTGGAAAGCGTGTGTGGCGGAAACGTCACCGAGGGTTCGAATCCCTCCCTGTCCGCCATTGCGAAAAGAGGAAAGCGGCGAGTCCTCTCCGTCTCTCAGCTGTCCATCCGCTCCGCCCGTTCTGCGGACAGGGAGGGATGAGAACCCTTCCGAAGGCCAGGGTTCGAACGCCCGGGAGCTTGTAGCGACCCTCAATTTTGGCGAAGCCTGACTGCATGGCCGCGAGGCAATCCCTCCCTGTCCGCCATTGCGAAAAGAAGAAAGCGGCGAGTCCTCTCCGTCTCTCAGCTGTCCATCCGCTCCGCCCGTTCTGCGGACAGGGAGGGATGAGAACCCTTCCGAAGGCCAGGGTTCGAACGCCCGGGAGCTTGTAGCGACCCTCAAATTTAGCGAAGCCTGACTGCATGGCCGCGAGGCAATCCCTCCCTGTCCGCCATTGCGATGCATCCAGGACCGCCGTTGGCTCCAGCGGCTGAGGATTTTGACCGCTCCGCCCGTTCTGCGGAGGGAACGTGGAATCCGATGCCTACCCCCCCCATTTGGGTTGTGTGACAAGTTTTGGGATGACAAGCGGGCGGTTTTTCCACATAACCGCGTCGTCACGGCTCCGGAATGGGTTTCCCGGCGTAGTGACAACTTGCCCGCGGCTGGCCGGCCAGCCGCGGGCTCTTTCTTGTCCGTCGTTCGCTGCGGGGATGCGAGCGGTTCACCGTCCCCGGCTCGACGTTTCCGGGTGCCTCATCGCGACGCCGCCGATTTTTCCGTGGAAGCTCTCGCCAACGCCTGGTCCAGCGCCTCGACGACGGTGGTAATCTCGTAGGGCTTGGCAATGGTCCGGATGTCGGCCGGAATCCCCGCTTCCTCCGAGTAGCCGGTGGCGAGCACGATCGGAATCTCCGGTCGTCGCCCGCGGATAACCTCGGCGAGCTTCACGCCGTTCATGCCTCCTGGCATGACGATGTCCGAGAAGACGATATCGATCTCCGGATGCTCCTCGAGCACGTCGAGTGCCTCTTTCGCGTCGCCCGCCGTCAGGACCTTGTAGCCCTGCACCGCCAGCGCCGGCCCAACCACGTCCCGCACCAGCACGTCGTCCTCGATCATGAGCACGGTCGCATCCCGGGCGACCGCCGGAGACTCGGGGACTTGCGGTCGGTCGCCGGCGGGATCCGCCGACCCGGCGCGGGGGAGGAAGAGACTGACGGTGGTGCCTTCGTCCGGCGCGCTGTCGAGCGAAAGCCCACCATTCGCCTGTTTGACGAATCCGTAGACCTGCGCGAGCCCCAACCCGGATCCCTTGCCGGCCGCCTTGGTTGTGAAAAACGGGTCGAGCGCCTTGTCCCGGACCTCCGCCGTCATGCCCTCGCCGCTGTCGCTGAACGCGAGGCGCACGTAATCGCCGGGCGCGAGCCCGGCCGGATGATCCGGCCCGACCTCCAGGTTCCCGGCGGCGATCCGCACGCTGCCGGACCCCGGAGTGGCGTCCCGGGCATTGATCGCGAGATTGAGCAGGGCGAGCTCGAATTGAAGGGGATCGACGTGGACCGGCCAGAGATCCTCGGCCAGATCGAACTGGAGCGAGATGTTGCCGCGCAGCGCGCCTTTGAACAAATCCTCCATCGCCAGCAGCTGGTTGCGCACGTCCATCCGCTTCGCCTCGGAAACGTGGCTCTTGCCAAAGGTCATCAGCTGGCGGGTGAGCTTCGCCGCCCGTCCCACCGCCCGCTTGCACGTCTCGAGGGTGGATGCGACGGCCTCCTCCTTGGCTTGCATCGACGCGACGTGCAGGCCGGTGCTGAGCGTCTGCAGCAGGTTGTTGAAATCATGGGCGATGCCACCGGTCAGCCGCCCGAGTGCCTCGAGTTTCTGGCTCTGGAGGAGGGCCGCCTGCGTCCGTTTGGAATCGGCCACCGCGTCCGCCACACGGCGTTCCATGATCCTGTTGGCATCTTGCAGCCGCTCGCTCGCCGCCGCCATGGCCGTCGCCACCGCGTCCGCCTCCTGCAGACCGGTGTGGTCGGCGGGTACCGGATCTCCGCGGCCCAAGGCCTCGGCCTTGGCGGCGAGTTTCCGCATCGAAGCGACGATCGACCGGCCGGCCCGCACCGAAAGCAGCAGGCCGCCGGCGATCAAAACGATGGCGAGGATGGCCAGCAACCGCATCGCGTCCGAGGCGCTGCGGTTGATGTCCTCTTCGGGAATCCCGGCGATGAACGCCCAGTCGGATCCGGGAGCTTTGTTGAACGCGGCCAAGGTCGGCGTCCCGTCGCGCGTGACCGAGTGGAAAAATCCTTCCCGGCCGGACCGCAGGCGCTCGAGAACGTCGGCGTTCGCCTTGGTTCCCACGTGCAGGTGCGGATTCCGGCTTCTTGCCGTGATTACGCCGTTGGGATCGACGATCACCCCGATCCAGCGGCGCGGCAGCTTCAGGTGGCCGAGTAGATCCTGGAAATGCGAGATCGGGGCGATCATCGCGATCTTTCCGACAACCGCGCCATCCACCACCGCCGGCCGGATCAGCGCAAACGAGGGCGTGCCCGACTCCGCGGTGTAGACATTGGAAACCACCACGTCGTCCGGCTGCCGGAGTGCATCCTCGAGCGCGCTGTCCGGGATTCGCGCCGCCTTGAAGTCGCTGGATCCCAGCAGCGGCCGGCCGCTCGGGTCATAGTAGAAAATCTCGCTGCCGGTCGCCGCCGCCGCGGAGCGGATGAGTCCGGAAAAGCGTTCCATCTCGCCTTCGGTCAATGCCGGCGAAAGCGACAGCAACGTGAGCACGCCCTCCTTCCGGTTGATCTCGCGGTCGACGACCAGGGCGAGAGCCCGCGACATTTCCATGAGGCTCTTTTCGACCGAGCGCTCGCGCTCCCGGTAGACATAGGCCATGCCGGTCAACGAGGCGAGCACCGCCGGCACGAGCACAGCGAGCACCAACAACACCAGCCGGGAGCGGATCGCCATGATAACTCGACCTTGCATTTCACCCGACGCCTCTTTCCGGCGGTGTGATTGGAAAATGCGCATCCATTGGGCTGGGGGGCTCGCCGGGCATTCGCGGGCACCCGACCCTCCATGCTAGAATGGCCCCGGCCGCCGGCAAGGGGGAAAAACGCGATCCCGCGGACTAACAGACGGGGCAGCGCTGGAGCGTTGTGAAGAAGTCGTTGCCCTTGTCGTCCACCAGGATGAACGCCGGGAAATTCTCCACCGTGATTTTCCACACCGCCTCCATCCCCAGCTCGGGGAAGGCGACGACTTCCTGCGACTTGATGTGGTCCTGTGCCAGCAGCGCCGCCGGCCCCCCGGCCGACCCGAGGTAGAAGCCGCCGTGCTTCCGGCAGGCGTCCGTCACCTGCTGCGAGCGGTTGCCCTTCGCCAGCATCACCATCGAGCCGCCGCGAGATTGGAAAAGGTCGACGTAGCCGTCCATGCGGCCCGCCGTGGTCGGCCCGAACGAACCGGACGGCATGCCCACGGGCGTCTTTGCCGGGCCGGCGTAGTAGACGGGGTAGTCCTTGATGTAGTCCGGCAGCTCGCCGGTCTCGTCGAGGATCTCCTTGAGCTTCGCGTGCGCCGCGTCGCGGGCGACGATGATCGTGCCGCTCAGCGACAGCGCGGTGGTGACCGGGTATTTCTTCAGGGTGGCCAGCGTCGCCTCCATCCCTTGGTCGAGGTCGATCGGGACGCCCTCGAATTTCCACTCGCGGTATTTCTCCGGAATGAAGCGCCCGGGGTTCTTCTCGAGCTTTTCGAGGAAAATCCCGTCGCGGGTGATCTTCGCCTTCGCCTGGCGGTCGGCGGAACAGGAGACGCCGAGCCCGACCGGACAGGACGCGCCGTGCCGCGGCAGGCGGATGACGCGCACATCGAGCGCGAAGTATTTTCCGCCGAACTGCGCGCCGATCCCGACCTCGCGCGCCGCGGCGAGCAGTTCCTGCTCCAGCTCGAGATCCCGGAACGCCCGGCCGTGCTCGTTGCCGCTCGGCGGCAGCTCGTCGTAGTAGCGCGTGGACGCCATTTTCACCGTCTTCAGCGTCGTTTCCGCGGAAGTGCCGCCGATGACGAACGCGAGGTGATACGGCGGGCAGGCCGCGGTGCCGAGCGAGCGCATCTTCTCGATGCAGAACTCCCTGAGGCGCTTCGGATTCAGCAGCGCCTTGGTTTCCTGGTAGAGGAAGGTCTTGTTCGCCGATCCGCCGCCCTTCGAGACGAAGAGGAATTTGTACGCCTCGCCCTCGGTCGCATACAGGTCGATCTGCGCCGGCAAGTTGGTCTTGGTGTTGACCTCGTCGAACATCGTCAGCGGCGCGGCCTGGGAGTAGCGGAGGTTTTCCTCGGTGTAGGTCTTGTGAATGCCGCGCGAGAGAAACTCGGCGTCGTCGCAGCCGGTCCAAACCTGCTGGCCCTTCTTGCCGACCACGGTGGCGGTGCCGGTGTCCTGGCAGGCTGGCAAGATCCCGCGGGCGGCGATTTCCGCGTTCTTGAGAAGCATCAGCGCCACCATGCGGTCGTTGTCGCTCGCCTCGGGGTCGTCGAGGATCGCGGCGACCTGCGCGAGGTGCGACGGCCGCAGCGTGAAGTTGATCGCCTTGATTGCCTCGGCGGCGAGAAATGCCAAGCCTTCCGGCGCGACCTTGAGCACCGGCTTGCCCTCGAATTCCGCGACGCTCACGAAGTCCCGCGTCAGCAGCTCGTACTCGGTCGGGTCCGCGGCGAGCGGGAAGGGGTCCTGGTAGAAAAACGGCTTCTCTGGCATGGCGGCGCGCGAGTTCTAGAACCGCCGCCGCGCACCGGCAAACGGTTTCCGTGGCGGTTTCGACGCTTGCCGCCCCGGGGGCAGGGCGTTACACGGCCCGCCTATGGCTAAGAGACCCGTGGTGCTCATCATTCGCGACGGCTGGGGCGTGAATCCCGGAGGACAGGAAACGGCGGAGCGCGACGGCAACGCGACGCTCCTCGCCGACACGCCGTTCCACGACGAGATGCTCGCGAACTACCCGAAGGGCTTCGTCAGCGCCTCGGGCATGGACGTCGGCCTGCCGGACGGACAGATGGGCAACTCGGAGGTCGGCCACCTCAACCTCGGCGCCGGACGCATCGTCTACCAGGACCTCACCCGCATCAACAAGGCCATCGCCGACGGCCAGCTCGCGGTGAATCCGGTCTTCGTCGAGGCGATGGAGAAGGCGAAGGGCAAGCGGCTCCACTTCATCGGACTGGTCTCGGACGGCGGCGTGCACAGCCACGAGGAGCAACTCGTCGCGATGGTGAAGCTCGCAAAGCAAGCGGGCGTCGACGACATTCTCATTCATGCCATCACCGACGGCCGCGACACCTCGCCGACCGGCGGCGAGGGCTACCTGGCGAAGGTCGAGGACGAGGCGGCGAAATGCGGCGCGCGCATCGCCACGGTCGTCGGCCGCTACTACGCGATGGACCGCGACAAGCGCTGGGACCGCGTGAAGCTCGCCTGGGACGCGATCGTTCTCGGCAAGGGCGAGCGCCGCGAGATCCTCGCCAGCGAGGCGGTCGCGGATTTCTACCGGCTCGACAAGACCGACGAGTTCATGCCGCCGATGGTGTTCTGCGACTGGGAAACCCAGCGCGTCCGCGACGGCGACGTGGTGCTGTTCTTCAACTTCCGCGCCGACCGCGCCCGCGAGCTTTCCGAGGCGTTTCTTCTCGAGGAATTCGACGGCTTCGACCGCGTCGTCCGGCCGAAGGTCGAATACTTCACGCTCACCGAATACGATAAAACCTATCCGTGCCGCGCGATCTTCGAACCGCAGGTGCTCGAGATGGGACTCGGCGAAACCGTCGCCGCCGCCGGCCGCAACCAGCTCCGCATGGCGGAAACGGAGAAATACCCGCACGTGACCTATTTCTTCAATGGCGGCGTCGAGTTGTCGTATCCCGGCGAGGACCGGATCATCGTTCCGTCACCGAAAGATGTGCCGACTTACGACTTCAAGCCGCAGATGAGCGCGCCGGAAGTCACCGAAACGCTGGTCTCGAAACTGAAGGACTACGACCTCGTCATCGTGAACTTCGCCAACCCGGACATGGTCGGCCACACGGGCGTCGTCGAGGCCGCGATCAAGGCGGTGGAAACCATCGACGCCAGCGTGAAGGCGGTGGTCGAGGAAACCCTCCGCCTCGGCGGCAAGCTGCTCATCACGGCCGACCACGGGAACTGCGAATACATGCGCAACCCCGACGGCTCGCCCCACACCGCGCATACCACCAATCTCGTCCACGCCGTCTACGTCGCCGATGACGCCGACCAATACCAGGTCCACGACGGGATTCTCGCCGACATCGCCCCGACCCTCCTCGCCATGCTCGGCCTCGACCAGCCGAAGGAGATGACAGGGAGGAGTTTGTTGGAGTTGAAGGAGCGGGCGGAAGCGTGAGTGTGGTGCGAAGCCCGCGAGCAGCGGGGGAAGCACTCATGTTCAAGCACGAAATTCCAGACCGAAGAGTCACTGGCGGCGCTTGAGCGGCCGCAGGTGGGCGCTCTACGTCGCCGCGAACTTGGACGGAACCGATGTCATGGGTGTGGTTGTCAGTGTTCCTGCCTCCGCAGGAACCATCTTCGGCGTCTCGCTGGCAGGAGTTCCGGGGGTCGCCCGTTCGAAGTCGTGAAGTGTGACTGGTGAAGCAATTCTTGGCCTGAATCCAACCACTGCCAATACCGCGGCACGACCGGAACCCGCTCGAACGAACTTGATGCTCAGGACGCTAGCTCTCCATCGAGATGTCCTCGATCTCGCCGTCCTCACCGAACGAAACGCAGACTACATAGTCGGTCGCATCTCCCGGCAGGGTGAAATCCAGCATGTCACCATCGTCTTCGTCGTGTCGGCAGAGGGCTGCCGGAGTGGGGCCCGTGGGACCAGCGGCACACGCACCGCGCTTGCCTCTTGCCGGGCTGGCGCTTCAATGGGCGCGCTTTGCCTGATCCGATTCTCGCTCACTGGTTCTGGATCGTCCCGGCGTTCGTCATCGGGGCGTGCATCGGGTCGTTCCTCAACGTCGTCATCCACCGCGTGCCGCTGGGACTTTCGGTCAACGAGCCGAAGCGCTCGTTCTGCCCGCACTGCAAGTCGGCCATCCCAATGCGGCGGAACCTGCCGCTGGTGAGTTGGCTGGTGTTGCGTGGCAAATGCGGCGACTGCGGGAAACCGATCGCCTTCCGCTACTTCGCGGTCGAGCTGCTCACGGCGATCCTTTTCGCCGCGGCGTGGTGGTTTTTCCCGCTGCCAGCCGTGTTCTTCCTGTGGGTCTTCCTCGCGATCTCGGTGGCGGTCACGTTCATCGACGCCGAGCATCTGATCATCCCGACGGCGTTGACGTGGGCGGGCAGCGCGGCTGGCTTGGTCGGATGCGCGGTCTGGCCGCAGCTTTCCGCTCTAGGGAGCGAGGCGGGCGGATGGGCGGATGGCGTGACGCGCTCCGCCATCGGCTGGGGAGTCGGGTTTTTCGGGCTTTGGCTGGTGGTCGAAGGCGGGAAGCTCGCCTTCGGAAAGAAGGAATTGAAGTTCGACGAGCCGGTCGAGTGGTCGCTGAAGGAGCCGGAGGGCGACCACGATCCGATGCTCTTCGTCATCGACGGCGAGGGAATCGCCTGGTGGGACATTTTCTCGCGGAAGACCGACCGCCTGGTCGTCGAGGCGACGGACATCCGGGTGGACGGCGAGTCGGTCGGCTCCGGCCAGCTCACGATCCGCGAGCTGGAGATCGAGCTGCCCGACGGCGAAGTGCGGCGGCTCGCGCTGATGAAATCGCTCGACGGCACCGCGACCCGCACCGTCATCCCGCGCGAGGCGATGGGGATGGGCGACATCCATCTGCTGGGGATGATCGGCGCGTTTTTCGGCTGGGCCGGCGTGGTCTTCTCGCTGTTCGGCGCATCGATCTTCGCCATCGTGGCGGCGGTCATCGGGCGCATCGGCTTCGGTCGCCAGCTTCCGTTCGGGCCGTTCCTGGTGATGGGCGCGCTGGCGTGGCTGTTCGGCGGGTGGCGGATCTGGGCGTGGTACGTCCGGTTCCTCGAGCCGCTCGGCATGTGAGGCCCAGCGACGGCCGGTGTGGGATCATCATCCGCCTTTTGCATCAGGCGGTGGATCGGGGTAAGCTTCCGCCCATGAAAAACCGGCCGTCCTTCCGACCGCGGACCGTGTGGCTGACCGGCCTCGCCGCCGGCTGCCTCGCCCTCGTTTCTTGTGTCAGTTCCGCACCGATCGGCGATCCGGCGCCGTTGGCCGCCGCGGATGGAATCCGGGCCGAGGTGGCCGCGGCGCGGAACCTCCGCGTCCACGAGGGCCTGCCCCACCAGAAGCACGAAGCCGCGCTCCTCCAGCGCGAGCTGGAGCGCCCCGACGTGACCCGCATCGCCGGCTGGCCGTTCTACACGCCGGGGTCGGGGGCCTCGCATCCGGAGGTGCTCCGCCGCCTGCTCGCGGATACCGCCACCTACGGCGTCTACTCCGGGCCGAAGACCTGCGGCGGATTCCACCCGGACTACGCCGTCACCTGGGAATCCGGCGGCGCCACCCGCGCGCTGCTCGTCTGCTTCGGCTGCGGCGAGGCGCTCGTGGTGGCCGACGGCCGGTCCCTGCCATACGACCTGCGCCAGCCCGCGCTCGGGCAGCTCCTCTGGGTGCTCCAACGCCACGACCGGAAGCGCCCGCGGCCCTGAGCCGGCGGCCGTCTCCGTGTCCATCAGAATCCGGGCAGGGATGAAGATATGGAGGAAGATGATCTGAATTTCTTCTTGAGAAGTTGCGGTTGTAAGGCTACGGGGCAATCTCCATGTCCCGGCAAAGCGCATTTTCTCCCCTCCGCGATCACAAGACGATTCTGGCATTGGCGGGAGGATGGATGGCGGCCTGCGGCGCGGGGGTCGGCCAAGACCTGACGAGCAGCCTCGCGGACGCCTACTTCGATCTTCCGGAAACCGCCCTCGGCGACTTCGCGGGCTTCACGTTCAAGGGTGGGTTCGACTACGGCATCGGTGCATCCGCCACCTACAATTCGAACCTGAGACTCGAGGAGGACGGCGGCGAGAGCGACATCCTGCTCTCCCTCACGCCATGGCTCGCCTACAGCTCGGACCCGGACGGGGGCGCCCGCTACTCCTTCGACGCCCGCTATTCGCCTTCGCTCCGGCACTACCTGGACAATTCCGAGCTGAACGACATCGATCACGACTTCTCCGCGGCGTTCCGGATCGCGCTCCCGCGGACCAGCGTCGGCTTCTACGGCAGTTATCGTAGCATTTCCGCCTCGGACCGCTTCGCCGGTGGCTTCGTGGACGGCACGATCCTGCGCTACGGAGCGCGCGCGAGCTACCAGCTCGCGCCGCGGACGTCGATCGCCGCGGGCTTCTCCGCGGGCTCCACGTCCTACGATTCCGGCGGCCGCGAAGGGGCGGACGTTTACAGCTTCCGTCTTTCGGGTTCCTGGGCGGCGAACGAGCGCTGGAGCCTCGGGCCTTCCCTGCGCTACTCCGTGACGGAGTCCGAGCTGACCGGCAAGCGCGAGGCTTGGGCTGTCATGGGAAACGTCCGTTACTCCCTCGGGGAGCGCATCGACCTGGCCGCCTCGCTCGGCGTCGAGTTCGTGGGCTACTCGCGCGGCGGCGGTGGCAGCGAGCCCCGGCTGACGGGCAGCCTGAACGCGAGCTACTGGATCGACGAACGCTGGTCTTGGTCCGGCTCGGTCCGGTATGCGACGATTCCCTCGCCGACGACGCGGAACTACGCCGCCAACGATCTGACGTTTTCCACCGCCATCACCCGGCAGCTCCAGTATGGCTCGCTCGGAGCGGGGCTGTCGCTCAGCTTCTCCGATTACGAGGCGGTGGGTCCGGTCACCGAGAGCCGCGGCAGCGAGGAGCACCTCAGTGTCTTCCTCACCTGGAGCCGGCCGCTGTTCTCGGAACGCGTGGCCTTCAGCAGCTCCGTGCGGTGGTCCGTCAACAACGGGCGCCGGGATTGGGAGCAGCTCCTGGTCACGTGCGGCATCGCGGTTGCATTCTGACCCGCGCGCTCTGCATGGATGGAATGCACGATGCCCCCATCAAGCACTTCCTCTTCCATATCATCATGATGATGAACTTCCTTGGCCGGGGCTTGCAGCGGGCGTCCGCGGCCGTGGAACCCTAGAGCCTGGCGGATTGCCCGCGGGCAGCGGGTTTTCCGGAGCGCCGGGTGTCGGCGCTGGCATGTCGGGTGCTGGTGCGTCGGCCCGATCTTTTCCATGATTCACCCGAGCACAACCCACCCCTTTCCCACGCCCGCCACGGCCTCCCCGAGCCGCGGCGCGGGCAACAGAGGCAGTCCCGCGACGTCACTGGGCGGAGATATGTGATGTCTCCGCCTGATCCCAGTTGATCCGTCC
>CBFGTW010000046.1:0-29747 GCA_965651855.1 uncultured Verrucomicrobiales bacterium | reverse complement strand
CTAACGTGGGCCCAATGCCTTGTCACTCCAGTTTGAGGAAGACGAGGACGCAGTGGTCGTCGTCCTTCTGGTTTACACCGGTGAACTCGGAGCCGGCGTGGATCAGCATCCATTTGCCGAGTTGCGGACGGATGATGGCTTCTGTCGCGTTCGTCGCAAACACGGGAAACGTGATATCGGGAATCCACTCCCCGTCCACCTCGATGCGGCGGTGAACTGATAATCCCGCTTGGCGGACCCAGTCGAATGCAATCCGCAGCGTCTCCCGGTCGGTCGACAGCCTTCCGTGCATATAGACACCGACATTGCGCGTCTCGAACGAACTTGCCGTGCTCGCGCCGTCGATACCACCACGCGGCGTGATCTCCGATCGGGTGAAGCTGCGCGCAACCGGCTTACCCTGAACTTGATCCGCTCTTTCCCATTCCTCCATCACGGTCAACTCGTGCGACGGCACCCATTCGGTAGGATAAATGATTTCTCGAATCGACTGATACTGCCAACTCGTCGCACTCTGAACGGTCCAGTCGGCCATAAACACAAACTCTGCCGCTTTCTCTTCACTCAGCTCGGTTACAAAGGCCCACGATTTGTTTGAAGCGTCCACAGGTTCATGCTTGTTCAACCACTCACCGAGCTGGCGCACCGGAACCTTCGCAATTGCCAGCGAGGCTTGGAAGCTCTGCGGCAGAGCACCCGCCTTCGGATCATCTCTTGCGACTCCCCCATGAAAGAAGATCAATCTCGTCAGACCTTGCCCCTCCTGCTCGCTGGGCAAGGGGTCGACCCGACTGACCAGAACAGCCCCCCCCATCCGCGGATGTGTCACGTGCAATGCCGGGTCCACAGTCTGACTTTCGTCGAACGGATCTTTACCACGAAAGCCCTCGGGCAAGGTGGTTCCACGTATTGAGCGAATGTCCGGCAAGAACACGTCACCGGGATGGCGGGTTCGGTCGAGCAACACGTTCCAACCCTTGCTGCCGATCATCTCGGTGAAATCTGCCTCCAGCACGACGTGCGACTCCCTTTGGTCCGGAACACCTTGGAATACGCCGCCATACCCCAAGTTTCTAGTTTCGAATGCAGTCGGATAGGGCCAAACTCCTGCGCCCGCAGGTTTGAATTCAGTAGGGTAGATCTGTTCAATTATGGAACCGATCGTAGAACGCCGCTCCACCACTCCGGGACTGATCCCGATGTGATCGATCGTTGCCGTGCCCTCTTCGATCAACGGCTGCAGGGCGTCCCTCAGTTTCCCGGCGCCTCCGGCGGGCGGGTGTTCGGTGAGCAGCTTCTCCACCACGTCCGGCGGAGCGAGGATGTGCTCGACGATGCCGACGAAGGACGGACCGGGCGGCGCTTCGGCGGGTGGCGCTTCGTTTTTCTTCACGAAGGGATTTGGCTCCTGGGCGTGGAGAAGGGCGGCGAGGGTCAGGATGGAAACGAGGATCGTCGATTTCATGAACGTGCGGAGCGGGTTGCGGCTCCTCGATGAAGATGACGGATCCTGCCGGGCGGTGCGCCAAAGGCCGATTCAAGTTATGCAAAAGTTCGGCAAAAAAAGACGGCCGCCACCGGAGGCTCCGGTGACGGCCGTGTGTTTTGTTCCAGGGATCGTCAGTCGTTGATCACGACGCGGAAGAACACCTTTTCCTCACCCTCGAAGGCGGTGCCGACAAGGTCCGCTTCGAAGGTGGTGGTGCCGCCTTCGGCCGCCGCGGGGACGTTCAGGCCGATGTCCGACCAGGTCACGAGGTCCGTGGAGGCTTGGATGGTGAACGTCTGGCCCGGCTGCGAGGGGAAGGCCAAGACGGCCGAGCTGACGGGATCCCCGCCCGTGATCGTGAACGAGGAGACGCGGAAGTCTCCGTCGACCGGCGGCGGAGCGATCGGTTGTTCCACGATCGTGAGACCGGTCGGGACGATGATGGTTCCCTCTTCCTCTCCCGTCTCGAGCAGCTGGAAGTTGAAGAACCGGGGATCAAGCAGGCCTTTGGCCCCGATGATCTCCCACCAGGAGCCGCCGCCGCCTTCCCAAACCAACGTCCGGATCTCGTATTCTCCCGGCTCGAGGAAGATTCTGCCAATGGTGCGGCTGTTCCCGGTGCCGGTTTCGACCCGGATGCGGTTGAGCACGCCACTTCCGGCCTCGGCCTCGTCAATCACGGCAATCGCGGGGTGAAGGGTCTGAACTATTTCGTCCCACTCCGGCGTCGCGGTGCCGTTGATGCCATTGATCGTCATGTAGCCACCGTCATCTCCCTGGAAGCCCAGGAAGTAATCGGCCGCCTCATCCACAACGAGTGTGGCGTGTGCGCGCATGGCGTAGTCGTTGTCTGGCGCCGGAGTGTTCAGCGGCCACGGATTGGTTGGCGAGAAGCTTCCTTCAGGCCCGTCCTCCGGATCGCGGAAGTTGATTGCGTTCCACGTCGTGATGGCGTTCTCCGGCTGGGGATCGAGGTCGAGCGTGTGTTGGATTCTCGACTCCGCGCCCAGGATGTTGTTGTTATACTGGACCAGGCCGGGAATCGAGCTGTAAACCGTCCAGCCCGGATCCTCGATGCGGGGAATGCTGACCTCGTCGGAGGGCGGCGTGTAGCCGACCAGCTGGAAGCCGTTCGGCGGGTTGGTGCCGTGCGGCCAGGCGCCGGGCGCGGAGGTCAGCTCGTAGTGGAAGCCACCGACGCCTTCATAGTGGAGGAACTCGATGTCGTATTCGCCGGCGTCCAGCTCGATGATGCCGCGGGTGTTCGGATTGCCGCCGCCGTTGTAGAACAACTCGTTCGGGTTCGACATTTCGAAGCGTCCGTCCGCGGCGTTTCCGCCTTGGGTGGCGCGGCTGAACATCGGGTCGGGATTGCCGTCCACTCCCTTGATGCGGAGCAGCGCGCCGTCGTCGCCCTGCATCCAGAACGTGTAGGGTCCGCTCTCCGGGATCGTGATGCGGCCCTTCGCCACGGTGATCACCCGGTCGTCGTTGGCAGAGGTGTTCCCCGGGAAAGGCAGCTCGCCCGGGATGACTCCGCCGCCGCCGTCCTGAGGGTCGCGGTGGTTGAGGAAGGGAAGCTGCGCGTCCACGGTGAGCACGCCGTCGACTTCGCGGGGTGTGTTTTGCAGGTAGTCGCTGGCGGCCTCGGTGCTCGCGACCTCGCCGGCCGAAAGGAACGTGCGGACGCCGAAGTTGCCGTCCGTGCCGGTGGGTCCGGGCGGGTTGACGATGAAGCGCGGCCGGTAGGGAATCGCGGCGAACTCCGGATCGGCCGGATTTCCGACCAGCTGCCAGGTGTTCGTGTCCCGGTCGGCGGTGAAGTGGCCTTCGGCCCAGGCGAGCTCGTAGAAGCCGCCGGCTTCGCCGTCCCAGCCGAGATACTGGATGTCATAAGTGCCGGCCGCGTCGAATCGGTAGACGCCGCGGGTGCTCGAGTCTCCGGTGCCGTCGTCGAAGAAGATCGTCTGGTCGTCGCCCGGATCGATCGCGCCGAGGCCGTAGGCGTTGGTGAAACGTCCGCCGCCGGCGCCGGTCACCCGCAGGGCGAAACCGTCGTCGCTGTGGACCGAGAAGGTGTAGACGCCGGGAGCGGGAATCTCCACCTGGGTTTTCCCGACGACGATCCACGCGTCATTGCCCGCCTCGTTGAGGACGCCGGGCTCGGTGTTCGAGACGATCGGCAGGTCGTTGTTGAAGTTGCCGGTCGAGCGCGGGCCGTTGGTGTCCGGATCCGAGTGGTTGAAGACCGGTGCGGTGCCGTCCACGAACTCCAGCTCCGTCTCCGGATCGGTCGCCGTGTCGATCGCAGCGCCAAGCGTCGTGGTGATCGCGCCCGTCGTGCGATACTCCCGGATCGCCCAGGTGCCGACCGAGCCTTCGGAGCCCTCGAGGTCGAGCGGAAGAATGAAGGTTTCCACATCCGAGGTGATGGTCTGCGAACCGCCGCCTTCGAGCGGGACGTCGACCTCGACCGTGATGAACGAGCTCGGCTCGAAGTCGGCTTGGAAATTCACCGTGGTGACGCCGTCTTCCTTGGTGACCTGGACGTTTCCGGCAGGAAGGTCGGCCGAATCGACCCGGACAACGAATTCCCCCGCCGCATCCGCGGCGCCACCGGCGTCGATGATGGTGAAGGTGCCGCCGGTCGGGTTCACCTTGAGCGTCTGGAGTGTCACGCCCTCGAAGTATGTCCCGAGCAATTCCGCGGTGATCGCACCGATCTGCGCGGTTTCGTCCGAATTGTAGAGCCTCAGCTCGGCGATCTGGCCGTTGAAGGGGTTGTTGGAGTCGGCTCCGGCGGTGATGCCGGCGAGGGCGATGTCCGCGCTGTTGCGGGCGGCGGTCGGTCCGCCGGTGGTTGCCGCCACCTCGGCTCCGTTGATGAACAGCCGCATCTCGCCGTTGCTGTTCCAGGTGAAGGCGCCCACATAAAGGCGCTCGAGATCGCGGGTTCCGGAAAAGATGTTGGTGTCGGGCGCCCCCGTCCCGCCGGCGAGCCGGTTGCCGTTCCAGCCGAAGCCCCAGTCGGCCACACTGTTGGCTTGCTCCATGCCGATCAAGCCGCTGCTTTGATACCAGTTGGCGCCGGTGCCGCCGGCGGTGAACGGTTTGAAAACGGCGACCGCCGTGAGTTGCGTCGCACCGCCCACCGGGTTTTCGGCGCCGACCACCCGGAACCAGCTGCCACCGAAGAGATCGAGCGCCTCGTGGCCGTTGAACCCGTCAGCGATGGTTTCCGGAGGGACGGAGCCGACGAAGGTGCCGGTGATGCCTTCTTCGGACGTCCAGTCCGCGGACACCGATGGATCGTAGCTGTCGCCGAGCCACTGGCCGACGAGTTCCGCGTGAGCGGAAGGCACGATGATGGAAATGGAAGCGGCCCACACCGGCGCGAGCGTCCGGAATGGATTTGATCTTGGGATTTTCATTTTTGGGTCTCTGACAAATGCGAGTTGGGTTTGCCGGAAACGACCGGATTTGCCGGCCGTTCCAACCTGTTGACACGTCGCGATCCACAAGCCGGTTTAGTCCGGATCGACCGGATGGCAGGATTTCCGGAGGGATTCCTTGCACAATCCGGCGGGCACGCGTCGTATGGGCGCACCATGAAGGCGATCCTCGCGGCCGGCATGACGGCCTTTGTTTTGACAGTGGAATCTCCGGCGCAGGAGATCCCCGAAGTTCTGGCGATCGGTGCACCCGCTCCGGATTTCTCGTTGCCGGGCATTGACGGGAAAACCCACACCCTCGCGGACTTCGCGGACGCGAAGGTCTTGTGTGTGATTTTCACCTGCAACCACTGCCCGGACTCCGTGGCCGCCGCGGCGCGCACCGAGGAGATCCACCAGGACTACAAGGACAAGGGGGTGGCGCTCATCGCGGTGAATCCGAACCACCCGGACAGCCTGCGGCCGGACGAGCTCGGCTACTCGCCGTACAACGACTCGTTCGAGGAAATGACGCCCTTCGCCGAGGACTTCGGCTGGACGTTCCCCTACCTGTACGACGGCGAGACGCAGACGTTCGCCCGGGCCTGCGGCGCGCAGTCCACCCCGCACGTCTTCGTTTTCGACGAGGATCGGAAGCTGCGCTACACCGGCCGCATGGACGATGCCGGGCGGAACGCGGGCCCGGTCGAGAACAGCTACATCCGGGACGCCTTCGACGCGGTGCTCGCCGGCGAGCCGGTGAAGGAACCGGTGACCCGCTCGTTCGGCTGCTCGACCAAATGGCTGTTCAAAAAGGACTCGGTGAAGGAGGACCAGGCCGCCTGGGAGGCGAAGCCGGTGACGGTGGCGGATCTCGACGTCGAGCTGGCCAAAAAGCTGCGCGAAAACGGCAGCGACAACCTGCGACTGATCAATTTCTGGTCGACGACCTGCGGACCCTGCGTCGCGGAGTTTCCCGACCTGGTCGAAACCTACCGCCGATTCCAGAACCGGCCGTTCGACTTCGTGACCATCACGATCGATCCGGCCGACAAGCGCGAGGCGGTGGAGAAGTTCCTCAAGTCACGCCACGCGGCGGTGTCCGACCAGACGGCGCGCTCGCTCGAGGCGGAGGGCCGGGAAACCAACAACTTCCATTGGACCGGCGGCAATCCGGACGCGCTGGCGGAAGCGATCGATCCGGAATGGACCGGCGCCCTGCCGCACACGGTGCTTGTCTCCAAGGACGGCGAGATCGTCTGGCGTCACAGCGGCGAGGTGGAAGTGGTGGAATTGCGCCGCCAGATCCTCCGCGGGCTCGAGTGAACAACCGGCCGCCCCACCCGCGGCCGCCGGCCAAAGAGACTCGACGCGGCGCGCCGCCGAATGCTGAATCGCGCGCGCCGCACCGATGCTCTACCACTCGACCAACGACCCCGCGCACCGCGTCCCGCTCAAGGAGGCGATCCTGCGCTCGCTGCCGCCGGACAACGGGCTCTACATGCCGGACGAACTGCCGGTGCTCGGCCCCGAATTCTGGGAAATCTGGCGGCACCTGAGTTTCCAGGAGATCGGCTTCGCGGTCGCGGAGGCCTTCTTCGGCGAAGACGTGCCGCCGAGCGATCTGCGCGAAATCGTGGAGGGCACGCTCAGCTTCGAGGCCCCGCTCGTGCGGCTCGCGCCCGGCGATTTCATCCTCGAGCTTTTCCACGGACCATCGTTGGCGTTCAAGGACTTCGGCGCCCGCTTCATGGCTCGCCTGATGGCTTGGCTGACACGCGGCGAGGACCGTGAGCTGACCGTGCTGGTGGCCACTTCGGGCGATACCGGCGGCGCCGTCGCCTCCGCTTTCCACCGAGTCCCCGGCACGCAGGTGATCATTCTTTATCCGCAGGGCAAGGTCTCAGGACTCCAGGAAAAGCAGCTCACCACGCTCGGCGACAACATTTCCGCCTTGGAAATCGATGGCTCGTTCGACGACTGCCAGGCGCTGGTGAAATCCGCCTTCCTCGACCGGGAGCTCTCCGAAAAGCTCAATCTCACCTCCGCGAACTCCATCAATCTCTCGCGGCTCGTCCCACAGAGTTTCTACTACATCGAGGCCGCCAAACAACTGCCCGAGGGCGTGGAGCCGGCGTTTGTGGTGCCGTCCGGAAATTTCGGCAACCTCACCGCCGGCCTGCTCGCCGCGAAGATGGGTCTGCCGGTCTCGCATTTCATCGCCGCCACCAACCGCAACGACGTGGTGCCGGAATATCTCCGCGCCGGTGACTACCGGCCGCGGCCGAGCGTCGCCACCTTGTCGAACGCGATGGACGTGGGCGCACCCTCGAACTTCGCCCGGATGCAGGCGCTCTTCGGGAACTCTTGGGACGCCATGCGCGGGCGCATCCACGGCATGGCCGTGACCGACGAGGCGACGCGCGCCGCGATCCGCGAGGTGAAATCGCTGCACGATTACGAGATCGATCCGCACGGTGCGGTGGCTTGGCTGGCCGCGCGGAAATGGCGGTCCGAACATCCCGGCGCGGCGACGATCTCGCTCGAAACGGCGCACCCGTCGAAGTTCCCGGACGTGATGGAAGCGGAACTTGGCGCGGGCGTGGTCGAGATTCCGGAGCGCCTCGCCGTGCTCGCCGAGCGCGAGAAAAAGTCGCTGCGCATGGGCACGGACAAGGCCGAGTTCCACCAGTGGCTGCGCGACGCGATCGCGTGACTACAGCGACTCGGCGATCGCCAGCACGTCGGCGAACGGCAGGTCCGCCAACATTCCATGGGCATCATGCCGGCCGAGCCGGGCGCGGGTGGCGGCCGGACTCGGCAGCCCGCACAAGAAACGGGCAAGCTGGCGCGGACTCCCCAGCGCCGGATGGCCTTCGTCCGCCACTTCCCGGACCGCCCGCCATTCCTCGTCGGTCGGGCGTCGCCCGGGCGGACGTTCCACGACCGATGGCAGCACGCCGCGGCAGCGGTCGCAATGGCCGCAGGGCTCCGGCAAGGTCTCGCCGAAGTGTCGGGTCAGGTAGCCGGTGAGGCAGCCGGGCGTGGCGGAAAGGCCGAGCACCTGTCCGAGCCGGGCCAGATCGTCCCGCTCGCGGCGGAGGAAAACGGCCGCCATCCGGTCGGTCAGATCCCGCAGATCCCCGGGCGGCATTTTCATCCGGAACCGTTGCCTCACGCCCGAGACGGCCAGCGCCAAGTCACCCGCGGCCTCCAGCTCGCCAAGCAGCGCGACGATCTTTTCCCGCGCGGTGCCCAGTGGCTCCGCGAGTTCCTGCGGCTTGAACTCAATCCAGGTGCGGCCGGTTTTGCCGGCGGCGAAGAGCCGGTTCACCGCGTTGCGCTCCCGAGGCGGGCGGCCCGCGAGGATCTTGTCCATCGGGCGGAGCAGGCGCACCCTGTACGTGGAGTAGATCGAGCCGGTGGCCTCGAGGATTCCGGCGATCTCGAGATAAGTCAGGACGGTCGAGATGACGGTTGTCCGGATATCGCAACTGACGGACAGGTCATAGATCGAGACATCGAATTCGTCGCCCAGCCTCAGAACCCGGTCGAGCAAGTTGCCGAGCGCCCGCGGCGTCGGCGTATCACCGTAGATGAAATTTTCGAGCACCGTGAGGTCTTCGCCGCAGGCGAGCAGCTCGCAGACCGCCGGCTCGCCGTCACGGCCCGCCCGCCCGATCTCCTGGGTGTGGTTTTCCAGGCTCTTCGGCAGGTTGTAGTGATAGACGGCACGGATGTCAGCCTTGTCGATGCCCATGCCAAAGGCGATGGTCGCCACGACAATGCGGATCCGCCCGCCCATGAAATCCGCCTGCACCTCGCTGCGAACTTCATCGGTGAGACCCGCGTGGTAGGCGCGGGCGGACAGGCCGCTTTTCGCGAGGAAGGTCGCCACCTCCTCGGCCGTTTCCTGACGCGTGACGTAGGCGATCGACGAGCCCTCGGCTTCCCGCAACCGATCCAGCAGGCGCGGTTTGCGCTCGTCAGCCGCACACGGAGTGACTCGCAAGTCGAGGTTCGGCCGATGGAAACTGAGCTGGACGTGGTCTCCGGCCGCGATGCGGAAGCGCTTGCGGATTTCGGCCGCCACTTTCGGCGTGGCGGTGGCGGTCAGCGCCAGCACGCGCGGCACTTTCAGAGTGCGACAGTGCTTGGCGATCTTGAGGTAATCCGGCCGGAAATTGTGGCCCCACTCCGAGATGCAATGCGCTTCGTCCACCGCCACCAAGGCGATCCGGGCGGACTTGAGCCGGCGCCGGAACGTCTCGTTCGCGAAGCGCTCGGGAGCGATGTAGAGCAGCTTCAGCGAGCCCTCCTCCATCCGGCGGAAAACCTCGCGCGTCTCGACGGCGTCGAGCGTGGAATCCAGCCGAGCCGCGGCAATGCCGCGGGTCGCGAGCGTGTCCACCTGGTCCTTCATCAGCGCGATGAGCGGCGAGACCACCAGCGTGAGGCCGTCGAGCATGAGGGCCGGGAGCTGGTAGCAGAGCGACTTGCCGCCGCCGGTCGGAAAAACCGCCAGCGCGGACCGGCCGTCGAGCAACGCACGGATCACCGACTCCTGCCCGTCGCGGAAGCGGTCGTGGCCGAAGCGCTCGCGCAGGATCGAATGCATGTGCGAGGTTCGCCGGCAGCCTCCGGCGGGGTCAACCGGCATTCTCCAGCGCCTCCGTCAACCGCGCCCGCGCCGCGATCATCGGCGGCTCGTCGCCGTACCCGAGCCGCTCGAGCGCGCGCCGGACCTTGCTGACCCGGTGGTGCAGATCGCCGCGGCCATCGTCGAGGTTGTCAAGCACGTCCGCCATCTTGACGAGACGTGTCTGCCAGTCGCAGCCCGCAAGCCGCTTGAGATAGGCTTCCTCATCATCGAACGGCGGGATTTTGCTGAGATTCACCACCCTCTCCGCGATCCGGCCGCCGAATGCCTCGCGGACATCATCTTCCGTCGCGTCCGTTTTTTCCAGAACATCGTGCAGCAGCGCCGCGGCCGAGGTCTCCGGATCGCCGCAACCGAAGACTCCCGCCACCGTCAGCGCGACCCGCGCCGGGTGGCTGAAGAACGGCGTCCTCCCGTCAGGACGCGTGTCGCCGGCGTGGGCGGCGGAGGCGAATGCCGCGGCCTGCCTCCAGATCTCGCGACCGCTACCTTCGCCCGGATTCGACATAATTGCGCTCCGCCTTTTCTTCGATATCCCCGCGCTCGCGGTCCTGATCGCCAGGCTTGGCGGCTTGGTAAAGCTTCTCGTTGAGCTTCGCCTGCATGTTCTCGCTCAACACGCGGCGCGCGGCGACCAGCATCTTGTTCGACATCCCGGGAATGACGATCCCGTCCTCGCCCATCAGCCCCTTGTAGGCGGCTTCCGCCACTTCCTGGGGCGAGCTGACCTTCGCCTTCTGGAAGGCCTTGGTCTCGATCATGCCGGCCTTCGGGAAGAAATCCGTATCGGTCGGCCCCGGGCACAGCGCGGTGACTTTGACGCCCGTATCCTCCAGCTCCACGGCCAGCGCCTCAGTCCAGGAAAGGAGAAACGCCTTGCTGGAGTGGTAGGTGTTGAGCAGCGGCCCCGGCTCGAAGCCTGCGACCGACGCCGTGTTGAGTATCCGGCCGGACCCCCGCGCGACCATCGGCGGCAGGAAGAGCTTCGTAAGCCGGATCGGCGCCTCGATGTTGAGGCGGACGATCGAGATATCTTCTTCGACCGGATACTCCCATGTCTTGCCACGGTGGCCGTGGCCGGCGTTGTTGACCAGGATGTGGATCGGAACGCCGGCCGCCTCGAGTTCGTCGAAGATCTCCCCGGCAGCCTCGGCGCGCTCGAGATCCTTCGCGATGACACGGACGCGCACGCCGAAGGCCTCCGTCAGATCGTCGGCGATCTGGCGCAGCTCTTCCTCGACGGGAGCGACCAACACGACCGGGTGGCCGTGGCTGGCGAATTCGCGCGCGAGGTGCATGCCGATGCCGCTCGAGGCGCCGGTGATGAGAGTGGTTTCGTCGTTCATGTGGATTGGCGGTTTGGGTTCAACTTTCTTCCGGATAGGCCGGCGGCGTGTAGCAGGTGAAGGCGAACGCGCGTTCCTCCCCGGTGTGGACGAAGCGATGGCGCGCGCCCGCAGGCACGATCACGCAGTCTCCCGGCCCGAGGACCTGCCGATCGCCTTCGATCTCGGCGATCAGCTCGCCTTCCAAAAGGACCACCGTCTGCTCGCTGTGGGCGTGGACGGAGGGCTCGTCACTGGTCGCCGCGCCATCGGCCAGGCGGATCGTGGCGGTTTGCGTGCGGGGCGTGGTGTGGAGAATGTGGAATTCGCGGCTCGAGCGACGGATGTTCGCGACGTTCATCGCCACCCGCTTCGCAGCGGACGTACCAGACCCGGGAGAGCGCGCGGCCACGAAACGCGCCGTCTCGTAGCAAAGCACGATGCACGGCGGCGAGTCGCGGTTGATTGCAAAACCGCCGCAAGGCGTGGCTGCTTCCAGACCGAAAGCCGGCCTGCCACTCCACAAGCGGCGCGCGTTCCTCGCGGTGCTCGCGGTCAAGCTGCTCGACGCTGACGAATTCGTCGGACATGGCCTGCGAAGCGACCAAGCCCCCGGCCGCGGACCGTGTCGAGGAGCCGCCCGGATGGCGGGTCGGGCTTCAAAAGGAAAACGCCCGGCTTGCGGGCCGGGCGTCTTCGCAAATCGGGCGTTCGAAACTCCGCGGATCAGCGCGAGTAGAGCTCGACGATGAGCTGCTCGTTGACGAGCGGATCGATGTCCTCGCGCTCGGGCACGCGGTTGACGGTGGCCTCCATCTTCTCGCGGTCGACGGTGAGCCAGTCGACGAGCGGCACAGCTTGGGTGAGATCCATCATGCGCAGGACGAGCTGCTGGGAGGACGGCTTGCCGCCGACCTTGATGACGTCGCCGGGCTTGCACTGGAAGCTCGGGATGTCCACCACGCGGCCGTTGACGGTGATGTGGCCGTGGTTGACGAGCTGGCGGGCGGCTTGGCGGGTGTTGCCGAAGCCGAGGCGGAAGCAGACGTTGTCCAGGCGGCACTCGAGGAGCTGCAGGAGCGTCACGCCGGTCACGCCGCGGCGGCGGGCGGCTTCCTCATAGTAGCCGCGGAATTGCTTTTCGAGGACGCCGTATTGGAAGCGGAGCTTCTGCTTCTCGCCGAGCGCGACGGAGTATTCGCTCTTCTTCTTGCGGCCGGCGCGGACGCCGTGCTGGCCCGGCGGGAAGTTGCGGCGCTCGAGAGCCTTGGACGGGCCGAAGAGCGAGACGCCGAAGCGGCGGCTGATCTTCGTGCGGGGACCTGTGTAACGTGCCATGTGGGGAAAATCGTGGAAGTTCGGGAAATTACACGCGGCGGGCCTTCTTCGGGCGGCAGCCGTTGTGCGGGATCGGCGTCACGTCGCGGATCGAGAGGATGTCGAGGCCGAGACCCTGGACGGCGCGGACGGCGGCCTCGCGGCCGGAGCCGGGGCCTTTGACGCGAACGTCGACTTCCTTGAGGCCGTGGCCCATCGCTTGGCGGCAGGCGTCCTGGGAAACGACCTGCGCGGCGTAGGCGGTGCTCTTGCGGGAGCCCTTGAAGCCCATCTTGCCAGCGCTCGACCAGCCGATCGAGTTGCCGTTCTGATCGGTCACGCTGACGATCGTGTTGTTGAAGGTGGCCGTGACGTGGACGATGCCACGGTGGACGTTCTTCGAGCCCTTGGCTTTGTGGATCTTGACTTCCTCTTCGCCTCCGCCGATCTCGGCGAAAATGTCGCGCTTGGCCTCCTTCTTGGGAGCACCTTCGGCGGCCGGTTGCTCGGCGGCCGGAGCGGGGGTTTGCGCCGGCGCGGGTGCCGCGGCTTCGGCGGCGGGGGCGGCGTCTTGTTTCGTTTCTTCGTCAGCCATGGATAAAAGGTGCTACGGGTTATTTCTTCACGCCCACCGTCTTCTTCTTGCCCTTGCGGGTGCGGGCATTGGTGCGGGTGCGCTGGCCGCGGACCGGAAGGCCGCGCTTGTGGCGGATGCCGCGGTAGCAGTTGATGGAAGTGAGGCGCTTGAGCTGGGCCTGGCGCTCGCGGCGGAGGTCGCCTTCCACGAGAATCCCTTCGGTCTGGATCACCTGCGCGATTTTCACCAACTGGTCTTCGGTGAGCTGGCCGGTGCGGATGTCCGGATCGATGCCGGCGTGTTCGAGGATCTTCGCCGCGGTCGGGCGTCCGATGCCGAACATGTACGGCAGAGAAGCCTCGATGCGCTTCTCGTTGGGGATTTCAATGCCTAGGATGCGTGCCATGATTTGCGGTATTTCGCGTGCTTGCGGGACATGCCGGACGCTCCGGACGGGCCGCGGGGGCGGGTGATTTAACAGAGAACACCGGGCTGGCAAGCGGGAAATGGAAAAATCCGGCGTTTCGTCGCCGGGCGTTCCAAGGCTGAAAGTTCGTCGCCCCGCCGCCGTTCCACCGCGGTGCGGCTCGCCGCGGAAGGCGCGCCGCGCCGGCATTTTTCAGCCGCATCGTTCCTCGACAAAACCACGGCGCTTCGTAGCGTCGCTTAGCCTCAGCAACTCCCGATCCATGGATTCCGCCTTTGCCGCCGACACCGCCTCCGCCCCGCCCATGCAGCTCCCGCCCGACGACGTCGCCGCGATCGACGAGCTCGGCCAAACCTACCAGGCCTTTCGCGCGGAACTCGGCAAGGCGATCGTCGGCCAGGACCAGGTGATCGAGCAACTGGCGATCTGCCTGTTCGCCCGCGGCCATTCGCTGCTCATGGGCGTGCCGGGCTTGGCGAAGACGCTGCTGGTTTCCTCCGTGGCGCAGACCTTCCACCTTTCCTTCAACCGCATCCAGTTCACGCCGGACCTGATGCCGGCGGACATCACCGGCACGGACATCATCCAGGAGACCGGCCTCGGCGGAAAGCGGGAGTTCGAATTCGTGAAGGGCCCGGTCTTCGCCAACATCGTGCTGGCGGACGAAATCAACCGCGCGCCCGCGAAGACGCAATCCGCCATGCTCGAGGCGATGCAGGAAAACAAGGTCACCGTCCTCGGCCGGACCTACTCGCTGCAGCAGCCGTTTTTCGTCCTCGCGACGCAGAATCCGATCGAGCAGGAGGGCACCTATCCCCTGCCCGAGGCGCAGCTCGACCGCTTCATGTTCCTCATCGAGGTGGACTACCCGACGGCCGAGGAGGAAAAGCGGATCGCGCGCGAGACGACCGGCGCGGCCCGCCAGGCGCTCCACCGCCTGCTCGAGGGCGAGAAGGTGATGGCCTACCAGCAGCTCGTCCGCCGCGTCCCGGTGCCGGAGCACCTCTACGATTACGCCGTGGAAATCGTCCGCCGCACCCGCCCCGGTCAGCCGGAGTCCCCGCAGTGGATCAAGGACACCGTCGGCTGGGGCGCCGGCCCGCGCGCGGTGCAGTATTTGATTCTCGGCGCGAAATCCCGCGCCGCCCTCCGTGGAGCCTACATGGCTTCGCTCGAAGACCTCGAGGCCGTCGCCTCCCCCGTCCTCACCCACCGGGTGATCACCAACTTCTCCGCCGAGTCGCAGGGGATGACCTCGAAGAAGATCGTCGAGCGGCTGATCCGGGAAATGCGGGAAGAGTGAGGGAGAAGAGACAAGAAGCCGGAAGCAAGAGGAGAAGGGTCGCGATGAAGCACAATTTCGAGAACATGGAGGTCTGGAGGCGCGGGTGCCAGTTGGCGGTGGATGTTTGCCTGGCTTCGGCGGATTCGGGGAACTTCGCGTTGAAAGACCAGGTCCAGCGCTCGGCGATCTCCATCCCGTCGAACATCGCGGAAGGGGCGGAGCGGGATTCGGACGCCGATTTCTGCCGGTTCCTCCGCTACAGCAAAGGCTCCTGCGGCGAGCTCCGGACGCAGCTCGTGACTCAACGGGAGATTTGCCGGCGGCTCGGAACGGAGCCCTTCGAAAACACGGACGGCCTGATCTCCGAAGCCCGCGAAATCTCGCGCATGCTCAGCGGCTTCATCGCCCGCCTCCAATCCGGCTCCTGATGCGCCGTCCGGCCTCTCGCCTCTGGCGTCCGCCCTCTTCCCTCTGACTCTTGTACGACTTCATCGACAACACCCTGCTCTCCCGGCTCGGCTCGCTGCCGATCGAATCGCGCGTCCCGATGCTCGGAAACGTCGCCGGCAAGCACCGCTCGCCGCATCGCGGATCGTCGGTCGAGTTCGCGGAATATCGGAAATACGTTTCCGGCGACGACACGCGGCGGCTCGACTGGAAGGCCTTCGCCCGCTCGGACCGCTACTACATCAAGGAATTCGAGGCCGACACGAACCTGCGCGCCTACTTCGTGGTCGACGCCTCCGGCTCGATGAAGTTCGCGGGCAATGGCGAGAGCAAGATCCAGTATGCCCGCCGGATCGCCGCCTCGCTCGCCTACCTGCTGGTGAACCAAGGCGACGCCGCCGGCCTCTCGGTCTGCACCGACAAGCTGCACCTCGAGGTCCCGCCGAGCCGCCGGGCCGCGCATCTCGACCGGATTTTTTCCACGCTGCAAAACGTCGAGCCCGCCGGCGAGACCGGCCTGATCGGCGCGCTGCACACCATCGCGGAAAAGATCAGCCAGCGCGCGTTCGTCGTGATCCTCTCCGACCTCTTCACCGAACCCACCGCGCTCGCCGACGCCCTCCAGCACCTCCGCTACCGCAAGCACGACATCTCCGTTTTCCACCTCATGGACCCGCTCGAGATCGGCTTCGAGTTCGACCGCCCGCACCGCTTCGTCGACATGGAAGACGGCACCGCCCTCGTCGCCGAACCCACGCTCATCGCCGAAGAATACAAAACCGCCCTCCGCGACTTCTTCGCCACCGTCCGCGCCAAGTGCCACGACGCCAACGCCGACTACCAGTTGGTGACCACGGACACGCCGCTCGAGCCGCTGCTGCGCGAGTTCCTGACGGCGAGACTGCCTAAGTCCAAGCATTAATGTTCAAGCATCAAATTCTAAAGGGAGAGCTGGCGCAGGGGTGGAGTGCCTTACTGACTGAGGACGCACAAAATGGGTGAGGGAGAGAGGGCTTACGATTTGGAGGAGCGGACGTTTCGGTTCGCGCTCGAGGTGCGGCGTTGTGTTTCGGGTGGGAACTGGAATCGCAGCCAGTGGACGGATGTGGACCAGTTGCTTCGGTCGTCGGGCTCGGTTGCCGCCAGCTATGTGGAGGCGAACAACGCCGTCTCACCAGCCGACTTTCTCTTTCGCATCCGACTGTCGAAGAAGGAAGCGAGCGAATCCCGCCTCTGGCTCCGCTTGCTCGGCGAGACCAGCACCGACGCGGAACTCAAGGATTCCCTCCGCAAGCTTTACAAGGAATCCGACGAGCTCTCCCGAATCCTCGCCGCCATCCACCGCAACACTCGCAACAAGCCCGCTCCGTAGTTCTCCTCTTCATTTAGAATTTGATGCTTGAACATTGATGCTTCCCCCACCGGAGCCTCGAAACGATGACATTTCTCAACCCTCTCCTCCTCTGGGGCGCTCTCGCCGCCAGCATCCCCATCATCATCCACCTGCTGAATCGTCGCCGGCACAAGACGATCCAGTGGGCGGCGATGCAGTTCTTGCTGAAGGCGACGCGGGAATCGCGCGGGAAGAAGAAGCTCCGCCATATCTTGATTTTGACCTGCCGTGCCCTTGGGATTGCGGCGCTGGCCTTCGCGGCGGCGCGGCCCTTGGTCTCGGGTATGCTCGGCTGGGGTAGCGGGAACGTGGATACGGTCGTGCTGGTGCTCGATCGCTCCGCCTCGATGGAGATTCGCCCGGGCGACGGCTTGCAGACGCGGCGCGAGATCATCCTGGAGAAGTTCCGCGAAACCATCGCCAACCTCTCGCCGTCGCGCACCGTGCTGATCGACAGCGCCAGCGGCCAACCGCAGGAGCTGCCCTCGCCCGAGGTCATCATGGAAATCTCCGCCGCCGGAGCCACCGACACCGCGGCGGACCTGCCGGCCCTCCTTTCGCGCGCCGCGGAGTTTCTCGGGGATTCCTCGGGCCGCTCGGAAATCTGGATTGCCTCCGACCTCCAGACGTCGAACTGGCGGCCGGACGACGAACGTTGGGCCGCCGCCCGCGCGAGCCTCGCCGCCTTGCCGCAAAAGCCGGCCCTGCGCGTGCTCTCGCTCACCGGCCCCACGGCGCCAAACACCGCGATCCGCCTGCTCGGCGCGCGCCGCGCCGGCGACGACCTGCTCCTCGATCTCGAAATCGCCCGCGCCGCCGACGCCCGTGGCGCGACGAGCGTGCCGCTCACCACCACGCTCAACGGCGCGCGCACCACCGAAACGTTGACGCTGCCCGGCCAATCGCTCGCGTTCCGAAAAGCCGTGCCGCTGCCGGTCGGCAGCGAGTCCGGCTGGGGCTGGGTTTCCATTCCGGCCGACGGCAACGCCCGCGACAACGCCGCGTTCTTCGCCTACGGGCCGGCGCGACCGGTGAAATCGCTCGTCGTTTCGCCTCCCGGTGAAGCTGCGGAATACCTGTCGCTCGCCGCCGCGCCGCCCGGCTTCGGCAACATGCTGGCCGAGCGCGTCGATCCCGCCCAAGCCGGACAACTCGCGACCGGCGACGCCGCGGCGGTGGTGTGGGCCGCGCCCTTGCCGACCGGCGCGGCGGCCGAAGCGCTGCGGACCTTCTTGTCCAGCGGCGGCCACGTCCTGTTCGTCCCGCCGGACAACGCGTCCGCCGAAGAATTCCTCGGCATGACATGGTCCGCCGCGACCGAGTCCGCCCCGGGGAAATTTTTCATCCTCTCGGATTGGGACCGCACCGACGGCCCGCTCGCCGATGGCATCGACGGCACCCCGATTCCCGCCGACCGGATGCGCGCGATCCGCCGGCAGATCCCGCTCGGCGACGCCGCCCCGCTCGCCCGCTGGGAAGATGGCGAGCCGTTCCTCACGCGGCGCGTGATGGACCGCGGCGTCGCCTGGTTCCTGGGCTCGAAGCCGGACTACACGTGGTCGAACCTCGGCGACGCCGACGTGCTCCTGCCCGTCGTCCAGCGGATCGTCGCCGCCGGAGCCGAACGCTTCGACGCCTCCTACATCGCCAATGTCGGCTCGGACATGGCGAAGGCGCTGCCCGGCGAAGCCCGCGAACGCCTTGACGACTACGGCTCCCCCGACCCCGCGAACGCTGCTTGGTCCGCCGGCGTTTTCCGCCTGGGCGACCGGCTCGTGGCTGCCAACCGCCCGCCCGAGGAAGACAGCCCGGAAATTCTCGGCCGCGAGCAGCTCGACGCCGCGCTCGACGGCACCGGCTACACTCTGCTCGACCAAGCCGGCCAAGCCGACGACCCTTCGCTATCGCGCGATGTGTGGCGCGCTTTTCTGATCGCGGTTTTGTTTTTCCTGATCTCCGAAGCCATTCTCTGCCTGCCGAAAAAATCAACCACCGAGGTGATGCCCGCGCCCAAGCCCGCGTAGGCCCCGCCGCCTGAAAATTGCCGCCATTCCTTTGCTCGCGAATCTCCATCTGAGTCCCACGCCGTTCACGCTGACGGTCGGCATCGGCGCGTTGCTCGTCGTCCTCGTGCTCGCGTTCCTTTCCTGGAAGCGCTCGCCACACCGCGGCCGGACGGCGCTGCTGGAAACCCTGCGCGTGCTCGCCGTCGCGGCCGTGGCCCTGCTTCTGTGGCAGCCGGAGTGGCGCACCACGACGAACCCGGAAACCAAGCCGCGGATCGCGATCCTGTGGGACGATTCGAAGTCGATGACCACCGTGGATGCGACCCTGCCTCCGGTGATCTCGGAAACAGGCGGGATTGTCTCGCGGGCGGAGTGGGTCGAGCGCGCGCTTGCATCCGACCTGTGGCTGCCGCTCGAGGCGGAGGGCGCCAACGAGGTGATCGTCCAGCCTTTCGCCACACCGCCCGAAGAAGGTTCCGCACTCGCCGGCACGGATCTGGAAACGCCGCTTTCCGAGCTGCTCGAAAACGAGACGAACCTCCGCGCCGTGGTCCTGCTCACCGACGGCGACTACAATCTCGGCCAGCCGCCGGTGGCCGCGGCGCAAAAGCTCCGACTGCGCGGGGTTCCGTTGTTCCCGATTCCGGTCGGCAGCGAGACACGGCTGCCGGACCTCGACCTGCTCGCCGTGACCGCGCCGACCTACGGCATCGTCGGCGAGAACGTGCAGATCCCGTTTTCCATCCGCTCCTCGCTCGACCGCCAGGTGCGGACGATCGTCCGGCTGCGCGACGAGTCAGGGCGCGAACGTACGAAACACATCGTACTTGCGCCGAACGAGGTGACCTACGACTCGATCCTCTGGCGACTCGAGAAGGAAGGTTCGTCCACGCTCGAGCTGTCCATCCCGGTGGCGGACGGCGAGCTGGTGGCGGCGAACAACGAGCGGAAATTCACCATCGCCGGCCGCCCGGAGCAGATCCGGGTGCTCGTGGTGGAAAGCCGCCCGCGCTGGGAATACCGCTTCCTGCGCAACGCGCTTTCCCGCGACCCCGGCGTCGAGCTTTCCTGTCTGCTCTTCCACCCGCAGCTCGGCGTGGGCGGCGGGCAGGATTACATCGAGTCGTTCCCGTCCGAGCTTGAAGAGCTGGCGAAATACGACGTGATTTTCCTCGGCGACGTCGGCGTGGCGAGCGACCAACTCACGGCGGAGCAATGTGCGTTGATCCGCGGCTTGGTCGAGAACCAGGCGTCGGGCGTCGTTTTCCTGCCCGGTCCGCAGGGCAACCAGATGAGCCTGCTCGACACCGAGCTGGCGGACCTGATGCCGGTGACGCTCGACGAGACGCGCAAGGGTGGTTTTTCCGAAAGCATCGCCGCGCCGCTCAACCTCACGACGGAAGGCCGCGGCTCGCTGCTGACGATGCTGGGCGACACCGAGGAGGAGAACCCGGAGATCTGGCGGCGGCTGCCCGGCTTTTTCTGGCACGCGCCGGTCATCAAGGCAAAGGGCGGCACCGAGGTGCTCGCCGTGCACGGCAACCGCCGCGGGAAATTCGGCCAGATCCCGCTGCTGGTCACCCAGACCGCCGGCAACGGCAAGGTGCTCTTCATGGGCATCGATTCCGCGTGGCGCTGGCGGCGCGGTGTCGAGGATCTCTACCACTACCGCTTCTGGGGCCAGGTCGCACGCTGGATGTCCTACCAGCGGAACATGGCCGCCGGCCAACGCGTGCGGATGTTTTTCACCCCCGAACGACCGGCACCCGGCGACACCGTGACGCTCAACGCCAACGCCTTCGACCGCAACGGCGCGCCGCTCCAGGAGGGCGGCGTCGCGGTGGACGTGACCGCGCCCGACGGCCGCACCCAGCGCCTCGCCTTGCAGAAAAACGACAATGCCTGGGGAGCCTTCAGCGGCCGCTTCCGGGTCGATCTGCCGGGCGCTTGGACCTTGCGCGCCACCGCATCCGGCGCCGAGGACGAACCGGTGGAAACCACGCTGCTCGCCCAAGGCGTCGAGATCGAGAAAACCGGCCAACCCGCGCGTCCGGAGGTGCTCGAGGAAATGGCGAAAATTGCCCGCGGTCGCGTCATCCAGCCCGCCCAGCTCGGCGGCCTCATCAAGGAGATCAACGCCCTGCCCGAGCCTCGCCCAATGGAAAGGCGCCTCCAGCTCGGCTCCCACTGGGGCACGCTGCTGGCGCTCATCCTCCTGCTCGCGATCTTCTGGACCGGCCGGAAGCTGAACGGCGCGTTTTGAGCGGATCCCGCTCTGCACCCGAAGCCTTCCCTCGCTCAAGCGTCGCTCGCGCCCCGCCGGAATTCCACCTCGACCGCCTGAGTGCGGCCTATCCCAGGGAAGCCGTAGATCGCGCAGGCTCCACACGTCATCCGCCATCGGGGACGCACGTCCGCGCAGCTTCCGCGCCCCGCTCCAGATGGAGCAAGCCGTCGTCAGACCCGTCAGATCCGTCAGACTAACCGCTTTGGAGCCCCAGGTCTGCCGAACGGGTGTCTCGCGAAGGTGATCGACTCGGTGCGGTACCGTGGCCGCGTTTACCGCTGCGGGGGCGCTCCATCGACTGGAAGCTCGCTCCGCACCATGCGCCCGATCCGGCCGGCGAGCCACAAGTAGTGGTCGTTCGGAAGCTCGGGCTCCTTGAGGAAGGGACTCGCACCGACAGGCGGGTCCTGCGTGGTTTTGAAAATGGCGGTGGCTTCGTCGAGTTCGTCGAACATCGCAACGTAGAGGCCCTCGACGCCGGCGCGTTTGGCGGCGACGGCCTGGCTCCAGAGAAACTTTCCGCCGCGGCGCGGGATCTGGTCGAACTCCGCCTCGACGCCGCGCCCCTTCTGCAAGTTATGCCAACTGAACCCGGGAAAGATGACCGGAAGATAGTCGAGACCGCGCCCCTCGCACCACTTCATGTCCGGCTCGAGCAGTGCTTTCCCGCGGGCAAGCGCTTCTTCCGGCGTGCCGAAGCGGCCGACGGACCACGGACTCACCACGTCCGCCATGGCGATGATCTCGTGCAGCCGCGGGTTGCGGATGGTGTCACGGTCGAGGGTGCGCCAGTAGCAAGGCACGCCGAGCATGACGGAGCAGCCGGCTTCGTCGCGGAAGAATTTCACGAGGTGATCCCACTCGTCGAGCATCGGCGGGCGGTCGTTGAAGCCGAGACCCCAGAGGGCGACGAGCGGCTTCCCGCGGTGGAAGAGGTAGGCATTGTCACTCCCGTCGAGGGCGATGAGGCGGTCGTCGCGCAGGCGCTCGAAGTCTTCGATCAGGATCGACGTTCCGCCTTCCCGAAGGCCGGATAAGTCATACATGAGCACCCACTTCCGGCCGGTGGCATTGGCGCTGGCGCGCACGTTGCCGAGGACCTTGTCCATCGACTCGCGGAAACGTTGGTCCTTCGTCTCCGTCGCGAAGCGCTGGAGGAACACGCCGTCGATTCCGTAGTCGCGCATCCACTCGAAGTGTCGTCGTACGGTGGCGGGAACCACCGAGCTGAAAACCTCCGCCCTCCGGCCGTCGGCGTGCTTGAAGGGAGTCGCGAATCGTTCCTCCGGCCCGAGCTCGCTCACATCCGGCCAGATCTCGATGTGCGCGTGGCCGGGTTCGAACTTGCCGTCATTCGCATAGTGGCGCCAGCCGCTGTCGCTTCCATCGCCCTCGGCGCGGAACCAGCCTTGGTAGCCGCACATCACCCGGCCGGTCAGGCCCTCGCCAGCCGCAGCCGGTAGCGAAAGCGCGAGACAAAAAAGGAACAACGTCAGCCGCATGCGGGAGCCATACGGACTTCCGGCCCGGTTGTTGCAGGCAGCGACCGTGGGAATGGCTGTACCGCCGGCTCGACGAAGAGGTCCTCGTATTTCACCAGCTCCATCCGGCCGTCGTGGTGCTCGATGATGGCGGTGAGGCTTTCCACCCAGTCCCCGGAGTTGAGGTAATGGATATCCCCCACCCGCTTGTCTTCCGGCGTGTGGATGTGGCCGCAGATGATGCCGTCGCATTTCCGGTGGCGGGCCAGGTCCTGGAGGAGCTGCTCGTATTTGTCGATGAAGCTGACGGCGGACTTCACCTTCGCCTTCACGCGTTTGCTGAGCGAATAGTATTCCTTGCCGTTCCACGCGCGCCAGCGGTTGTAGAAGCGGTTCACGCCGAGCAGGAAATTGTAGCCCACGGCACCGAGCGAGGCGAGCCAGCGGTGGTTGGTCGAGACGCTGTCGAAGCCGTCGCCGTGCACGACCAGATATCTTTTTCCGGCGGCGCAGACATGCACGTGTTCCTTGAGCACCTTGAGCCGGCCGAAGGCGAGCGGCAGGAAGCGCTCGAGGATGTCGTCGTGATTGCCGCGCAGATAGACCACTTCGGTGTGGTCCTTCTCCATCATCTTGAGCACCTGGCGGATGAAGCGGCTGTGGCGGCCGCGCCAGCGCGCGCCGCGGCGGAGCGCCCAGCCGTCGATGATGTCGCCATTGAGGACGAGCTTCTCGCAGCGGTGGTGCTTGAGGAACTCGACGGCCTCCGCGGCCTTGCTGTCGTCGGTGCCGAGGTGGAGGTCCGAAAGAAAAATCGTCCGGCACGGACGGACGACGCGCTTGCCCGACCGGCGGGCCGGGAAGGCGACGACTTTCCGCTTCCCGGCGATCTCCTCGAGCCGTCGCTCGAAATCGCGGACCACCTCGTCCCAGCCGAGGGCCTCCGCCGTTTCGCGCGCGGCTTGGCGGACGCCATGGTGGCGGTGCAAGCCCGCCGCCTCGACCGCGAGATCGAGAAACTCCTGCGCATCGCCCTTGGTCGCCTTCATGCCGTTGTAGCCGGCGCGGACGTGGCGGGCGGACGCGGCATAGTCGTAGCTCACGGTGACCAAACCGCTCGCCATGCCCTCGAGCAGGACGTTGCCGAAGGTTTCCGTCTCGGACGGGAAGAGCAGGACATCGGCCGAGGCGTAATGCGCGGCGAGTTCCGCGCCGGTTCTCACGCCGGCGAAGTGGATCTCCCGATGCTTTTCCGCCAGCCGCTCGCGCAGTGGTCCGTCGCCGACGACCACGCATCGCAAGTCGGGAAACGCGGCGCGCATCCGCTGGAAGGCGATCATCGCCAGATCGAGGTTTTTCTCCGGAGCGACTCGTCCGACCACCAGCGCCACCGGCGAACCGGCGGTGGCTCCCCACGAAGCGCGGAGGTTTTCGCAGCGGTGCGCGGGGGTGAAGAGCGCGGTGTCCACGCCGCGACCGAGCAGGTGGACTTCCTCGAGCCCCTCGGCGCGGAGTTTTTCCACCAGTTCGGGTGAGGGAGCCAGAGTGCAGTCCGCCTTGCTGTGGAAGCGCTTGAGGTAGGCCATCGCCGCCGGCTGGAGGCCGCCGAGCCGGTATTGCTCCATGTATTCGTGGAAGTTCGTGTGGAATCCGGTCGCCACCGGGATGCCGAGCGAGCGGGCGGACTTCACCGCCGAGCGGCCGAGCGGACTCTCGGTGGCGACGTAGATCGCGTCCGGCCGGCGCTTGAGCCAGCGCTTGCGGAGCTTGAACGGCCCGGGCAGGCCGACACGCACCTCCTTGTAACCGGGCAGCGCGATCGAGGCGGCGGACGTTTCCCGGCCTCCCGCGCCGGCCGGCCCGCTGCGGATCACGTGAATGCGGTGGCCGCGCAGACGCAGGCCTTCCGCGAGCCGGCCGAGGGTCATGGCCACGCCGTTGACGTCCGGCGCGAAGGTGTCGGTGACGATGTCGATTTTCATCAGGTCTGCCTTTCCGCACTGAAAACCAGCGGATCGCAGCCCCCGCGGCACGAAGCTTCATGTTTCGGGATTGTCACGAAGCCTTCCCGCTTGCCCGCGTCCGCCGGCCACCTACCCTGCCGCGCATGGCATCGAGCTTCGGCCAGCTTTTCCGCATCCACACCTTCGGCGAATCGCACGGCGGCGGCGTGGGCGTGATCATCGACGGCTGCCCGCCGCGCGTTCCGGTTTCCTTGGAAATCATCCAGCGCGAGCTCGACCGGCGCCGCCCCGGCCAATCGGAGATCGTCACGCCGCGCAAGGAAGCCGACGCCGCGGAAATCCTCTCCGGCCTGCACGACGGACTGACGCTCGGCACGCCGATCGCGATCACCGTGCGGAACACCGACCAACGGCCGTCCGCCTACGATGAAATGGCGGTGAAATACCGGCCGAGCCACGCCGACTACACGTATGACGCGAAGTTCGGCATCCGCGCTCCGTCCGGCGGCGGGCGGGCGTCCGCGCGGGAAACCATCGGCCGCGTGGCCGCGGCGGCGGTGGGTCGGCAAGTCCTCGAGGCGCTGCATCCCGGCGTGGAAGTGCTCGCCTGGGTGAAATCGATCCAGGAGCTGGAAGCGGACGTCGATCCGGAAACCGTGACCTCGGAGTCCATCGAGTCGAACCTCGTGCGCACCGGCGATCCGGCGATGGCGGAGACCATGGTCGAGCGCATCAAGCAGGTCCGTGCCGACGGAAATTCGGTCGGCGGCGTGATCGAGTGCGTCATCCGCGGCTGCCCGCCGGGGCTGGGCGAGCCGGTGTTCGACAAGCTCGAGGCGGACCTCGCCAAGGCGATGCTTTCCCTGCCGGCGACGAAGGGTTTCGAGATCGGCTCGGGTTTCGCCGGCACGCTTCTCACCGGGCGCGAGCACAACGACGCGTTCCGGATGCAGGAAGGAAAAGTCCGCACCGTGACCAACCGCTCCGGCGGGGTGCAGGGCGGCATTTCCAACGGCGAGAACATCGTCTTCCGCGTGGCCTTCAAGCCGACCGCCACGATCATGACGAGTCAGCAAACCGTCACCTCGTCCGGCGAGGACACCGAGCTGCAAGGCCGCGGCCGCCACGACGCCTGCGTGCTGCCGCGCGCGGTGCCGATCGTCGAGGCGATGGCCGTGCTGGTGCTGACCGACCACCTGCTCCGGCAGCGGGCGCAAGTCGGCTGTTAGAAAAGCGTATGGACGGCGACCTCCTGCCGCAGCTCAGCCTGGGAACGGCGGCGCTGCTGATTTTCGCGGTGTTCGCGGCCTACGTGCTGGTCCGCGGGCTGACGCGGATTTTGGTCGGCGTGGGGATCGTCTGCGGCAGCGCGTGGATCGGCTTCCAGGTCTGGCAAGTGGCCCCCGCGCTCGCCATCGAGTGGACCGGCGAGCCGACGGCATGGATCTCGACGGGCCTGCCGCTGCTGGCGTTTTTCGCGACGCTTTTCCTGCTGCGTGCCCTCGCGCGGACGATCGTCCGGCCGTTCGGGGAACCCGACGACGAGCCGAAGCCGAAGCGCCGGCTCGCGAAGATCGCGCTGGCTGCGATTCCCGCCGCGATCTTTTGCCTGACCGGCGGAACGTTGCTCCACCACGTGGGCGCGATCTCCGAGCTGCGGGCCTCCGCCGGCGGGGATTCGGCGCCGGATTCGTTTTTCCAGAACCTCAAGGGCGCGATCGAGTCGGCGCTGCCGGATTCGTGGCTGAGCGCGCTCGACCCGCTGGCCGACTCGCCGCGGCTGTCGCTGGCGAAGTTGATCGCGGCGAAGGACGCGCCGCTTCCGGCCGTCGATCCGGAAACGGGCGAGCCGATCCCGCGGGCGATCATCGTCGATGAGGACGAGCTGAAGGAACTGGCGCGCGAGGGCCGCTACAGCACGCTGCTGCGCCACCCGCTGCTCAACCAGGCGCTGGAAAATCCCGAGGTGCGCGAGATGCTCCGGCATTCCGGGCTTTGACGCGCCGGGATTTCGTCGTTCCATCGCGCCGCCGCTGCCATGTCCTATCTCGTCACCATCGGGCTCGAAGTCCACTGCCAGGTCAAAACGGAAACCAAGATGTTCTGCGCGTGCCGGACCTCGTTCGGCGACGAGCCGAACACGCACACCTGCCCGGTCTGCCTCGGCCTGCCCGGCGCGCTGCCGGTGCTGAACCGCCACGCGATCGAGAAGACCTTGCTCACCGGCCTGATGATCGGCTGCGGCTCGCCGGAAATTTCGAAGTGGGATCGCAAGAGCTACTTCTATCCGGACATGCCGAAAAATTTCCAGACGACGCAGTTCGACCTGCCGCTCTGCATCGGCGGCGCCGTGCCGCTCTACGATCACTGCTATCCCACCGACGCGCGGAAAAACATCGCCCACCCGGGAAAATCGGTGCGGCTGAACCGCATCCACCTCGAGGAAGACGTGGCGAAGTCCACGCACCTCGGCGGCTCGTCGTTGATCGATTTCAACCGCGCCGGCACGCCGCTGATGGAGATCGTTTCCGAGCCGGACATCGAGTCGGCCGAGGAGGCTTTCGCTTATCTCCGCTCGCTGCAGATGATTCTCCAACAGGGCGGCGTTTCCGATGCGGACATGGAAAAAGGCCAACTCCGCTGCGACGTGAACATTTCACTCCGGGCGAAGCCGGAAGACCCGCTCGGCGCGAAGGTTGAGTTGAAAAATCTCAACTCGATCTCCGCGATCCGCCGGGCGATCCATTTCGAGATCCAGCGCCAGGGCGAGGAGCTCGACATGGGCATTCCGCAGGTGCAATCGACCCGCCGCTGGGACGACGACCGCGGCGAAACCCAGCTCATGCGCACCAAGGAGGACGCGCACGACTACCGCTATTTCACGTGCCCCGACCTGTTGCCGATCCGGACGGCGCCGTTGTTGGAAAAGGTCCGGCCGCTGGTGCCGGAGCTGCCGCACGAGGTGGCCGCGCGCTTCGAGCGCGAGCTGGAGGTGAGCGCCTACGACGCCTCGGTGCTCTCGTCCGACAAGCCGCTGGCGGAGTATTTCGAGGCCGCCTGCGATCCCGCGATCCCGGGCAAGAAGGTGGCGAATTTCATCATCAACAACCTGCTCGGCACGCTGAACGAGCGGTCGATGTCCATCGCCGACTGCCCGGTGCCGCCGGAGAAGCTCCGCGGGCTGCTGTTGCTGATGGAAGACGGCACGCTCGCCGCGAACCAAGCGAAGGAAGTCTTCGCCGTGCTCTTCGACGCGCCGGACCGCGAGCCGGCGAAAATCGCCGACGAACTCGGCTTCAAGAGGGCCTCCGCCGGCGAACTGGAAAGCCTTGTCGAGGATGTCATCGCACGCTGCCCGGACGAAGTCGCCGCGGTGAAAGCCGGCAACGAGAAGCTGCTGAACTTCCTGACGGGTCAGGTGATGAAGAGCGCGGCGACCAAGCCGAACCCGAAGCAGGTCACCGAACTGCTGCGGGCGAAGTTGCTGTGACGGCCGCTACTCCACGGTGATCCGGACCGCTTGCACGCCGTCGGCGGCTTTCACCTCCAGGACCTGCGGCGGTTCCTTCTTCAGGATCACGCTGATGTTTCCGTTCCGTTCGAGGTGGGCGAGGGCGACGTCCTCGATCCGCGTGCCGGAGGCGCCGGTCCGCAGCGCTTCCATCAGATCGTGCTCGCCGACCAGGCTTTTCCGCATGCCGTCGCGCTGGATTTCCCCATCTTTCACCAGCAATCTCGGCCGCCCCTTCACCAGCGGGCTGAACCAGTCGAATTGATAGGAAAGCCAGGCGAACACATAATGCATGACCATCAGCACGGCGCCTGCGGCCAGTGTGGGAAAGAAGGGTGATTGGCCGGTGATCGCGCGGCTCAGCACCGAGCCGAGCATGATCCCGAGCAGGAGATCGAAGGCGGTGTTCTTCCCCATGAAGCGCTTGCTGCCGACCCTCACGATCACTACGGCCACGATGTAGACGATGGCGGCGCGCAGCATCATGTGCCGGGTTTCCAGGCTGAAGCCGTCCTGTTCCGGCTGGATCCACTCCATCAGGGTTTCCCACATCCACGCAAGGGGCCGCCACTCGGACCCACTGTCAAGATGTGGAAGCAATGCGCACGCCCGGCCGGCCGGATGGTTGCAAACTGCACGCGACGCTTTCCGCCAGCCGCGGTTCCCGCGCGGAGTCGGGCGCTGGCACGGGCGTTGCGATGAAGAACCCGCCCTCCCCCGCAGCCAGAGAAGAACAATGCCCACCCCGATCCACCACGCCCGCGACGCCTCCGCCTGGCAACTCACCGCCGATGTTCCCGAAGGCGAACCGCTCGCCCGCGACGTGCGAGCCGACGTCTGCATCGTCGGAGCCGGGATCGCCGGGATCACCACGGCTTACCGCCTCGCCTGCGAAGGCCGCTCGGTGGTCGTGCTCGAGCGCGGAAAACTCGCGGGCGGCGAAACCTGCCGGACGACGGCCCACCTCTCGTGCGTCATCGACGACCGCTTCGCGCACATCGAAGGGATCCTCGGCAAGGACGGCGCGCGGCTGGCGGCGGAAAGCCATGCGGCCGCGATCGAGCTGATCGAGGAAATCGTCCGCAAGGAAGACATCGACTGCGGCTTCGAGCGGCTCGACGCGTATCTCTTCGCCGCGGACAACGAGGACCCGGCGAGACTCGACGAGGAATTCGAGGCCGCCCGCCGGGCCGGCCTGTTGGTCGAGAATTCCGCCGCCGCCCCACCCGGCGTGACCGCGCCGGCGAAATGCCTGAAGTTCAGCCGCATGGCGCAGTTCCACCCGCTGCGCTACCTCGCCGTCCTGATCGAACGCTGCCGCCAGCTCGGCGTGCGGTTTTTCTCCGACACCGCCGCGCTCGACGTCACCGGCGGCCTCGCCCCGCAAGTCGTCACCGCCGGCGCCGTCGTCCGCGCCGGGGCGGTCGTCGTCGCCACGAACTCGCCGATCAACGAGCGCTTCGCCATCCACACCAAGGCCTTCCCCTACCGCACCTTCGCCATCGGCGCGCTGGTGCCGAAAGGCGCGATTCCCCGCGCGCTCTACTGGGACACGGCGGACCCCTACCACTACGTCCGCCTCCAGGACTGGCACGGCGAGGGCGAAACCGAGCGCGAACTCCTGATCGTCGGCGGCGAGGACCACAAGACCGGCCAAGCCGACGACGCGCTGGAACGCTACAGCCGGCTGGAAGCCTGGACCCGCGCGAAATTTCCCGCCGTCGAGCGCGTCGTCTGCCGCTGGAGCGGACAAGTGCTCGAGACCCTCGACGGCCTCGCCTACATCGGCCGCGAGCCGACCGGCGAAGACAACATTTATATCTGCTCCGGAGATTCCGGCATGGGCATGACCCACGGCACCATCGCCGCGATGGTGATCGCCGATCTCGTCGCCGGCCGGGAGAATCCGTGGGCCGACCTTTACGATCCGGCGCGCAAGGTGACGAAAAACCTCGGCGAGTTCCTCAAGGAAAACCTCAACGTGGCCGCCCAATACGCCAAGCTTCACGCCCGGCGACGTCACCTCGGTGGCCGACGTCCCGCCGGGCAGCGGCGCGATCCTGCGCGAGGGCATGCACAAGGTGGCCGTCTATCGCGACGATGCCGGCGTGATCCACCGCATGTCCGCCGTCTGCCCGCACCTCGGC
>CBFGTW010000045.1:0-29759 GCA_965651855.1 uncultured Verrucomicrobiales bacterium | reverse complement strand
GCATTGGCGTCAACCTAGCGGCGCAAGTCGCTTACCCACAGGCAATTAATTCAAGAAAACAGCGGGTTTGCGCTTGACATGATGAGCCGGGCGGCAAGCTCGGTATGTTAAAACGCCTTATCGGCTCCGAACTTGCCGCCCGCTCGCAGGAACTCTTTTCCATGCTCGATCCCGTCGCAAGGAAATGCGGCTTCATCATCCGGCGAAGCCGGCACTTTTCCGCGTCCGGGTTCACCTTGGCTCTGCTCAAGGCGGCCGTCTCGGGCAAAGCTTCCTTCAACCAGCTCGCGATGACTCTCGGCGACATCGAAACGAGATCGGCGAGCAAGCAAGCCCTGCACAAGCGCATCGACCGCACCGCCACGAAGTTCATGTTCCGTGTGGTGGCCAAGGCCCTTTCCCTCCGCTGGAACGATCCGGCCGGCCCGCCCGGCATGCTCGACGGGTTCGGACGCGTGATCGTCGAGGATTCCTCCCAGCGCGCGCTGCCCTCCGCCAACCACGGCCACTTCCCCGCGCACGGAAACGGGCACGGAGAGACCGCCGGAGCGAAGTTCGACCTCGGCTACGACCTGAGGACCGGAGAGCCGGTGGAGGCCTCGCTCCACCTGGCCACCGCCCAGGACCGCGAGATCGGTCCGGATCTGGTCGATCTCGTGCGCCGTGACGATCTGGTGCTGCGCGACATGGGATACTTCAGCTCCGGGGAGTTCGCCCGCATCGAGGGGACCGGCGCGTTCTGGCTGAGCCGCCTGCCCGCCACCACCGGCGCAACCGACAGCCGCGGCCGCAGCATCGAGCAGCGTCTCCGGCGCTCCCGCAGGAGACGCGTCGAGTTCGACGCGCGGCTCGGAAAGGACGGGCATCCCGCGCGGCTCCTCGCCGTGCGGGCCGAGAGACACGTCGCCGAGCGCCGCCGCCGCGAGCGCCGCGAGGCCGCCCGCAAGCAGGGCCGCGCCCCCTCCGAGGACACGTTGCTGCGCGACGGCTGGCATATCATGGTCACCAATATCCCCGCGGAGAAGACCGGCTCGGAGACCCTTTTCAAATTGTACGCCCAGCGCTGGCAGATCGAGATTGTCTTCCGTGCCTGGAAGCAGTCCGGCAGGGCGGACGCCGCCCTCAAGCGCCGCAGCAACCCATTCCATCTCGAATGCCTCATGCTCGCCGCGCTGTTGCATCTGCTGCTGACCATGAAGGTCGCCGGGCTCGTCGCCGCGGGTGTCGCCAATCTCGCCGCAAGCATCGAGAAGCTCGCCGACAGCCTCGCATCGCATATCCTGAGAATGGCCCACATCCTCGAGTTGCCCGACTGGTCTCCTGATCCGAGACATCTCGCCCTCGACCGCAGGAACACCCGCTCAAGTCTCGCTCAATCAAGGAATTCCTGCTTAGGTTGACGCCAATGGGCGCTGGACCGTCCCGCTGATGAGGCCAAACGAGTTGTGATGGCGGGTTGCGAGGAGTTTTCCGTCGGGCTGGAGCGTGACCGAGGAAAAGCTGCCGGACATCTGCACGCCCGGCAGGAACGGTGCGGGGAGCTTGGTCCGGAAACCGGGATCGATACTGCCATCCGAGCGCAGCCGCAGGAGATTGTGCGCTTGGTCGTCCTCGAGTGTCACTGCTTCGGCGACGACGACGATGAGGCGTCCGTCCAAGTCTTCGACGAGATCGACGATCTCGCCGACCCGCGGGTCGGGATCGAAGGATTCCGCGCGCGCTCCGGTGTAGGTGAGTTTCACCAGAGACACGTCTTTTCCTGCATGATGATATTTCCCCGCGACAAACACGTGCCCGTCGGCGGTGTGCAGCAGCTTCTTCGTGGTGGCCGGAATTTCCAGTTGAGGAGGTTGCCAGGTGGGGTCGGGGTCCCCGTTTGCGAGAATCCGGCGCGCGCCGTTCAGCAGCCACTTGCCGTCCGGAAGCGGCAGGATCGAACGCACGCCCGAGTGTCTCCGGAACTCCGGATCCGGTTCGCCATCCGCGAAAAACCGCGAGAGCTCGCCGTCAATGCCGCTCGCCAGAATTCCGCCGCCCGCTTCCTCGGCGAGTACAAACGTCGCAGCGAGGGGAATTGAGAAGTTCATCGAGCGGCTGAGCGTGTTGTCACCCTCCCGCCACTCCACACGATGGGAGAGGGCGGATGGCGTCGGCCACATCAGCCACGCGTTCATCGGAGGTGCGAACTCGAGCCGGTATCCGCCATGGATCGACGGACGCAGTGACGCGAGCCGATCTCCGGTTGGAATCGTGTGGCTGCTGTCGTCCACGATCGAACCCTCATCTTCCATCAGGATCACCTGTTGGTGAAACTCGGAATGGAACCCGACATAGGGCGGCTGGGAGCCCGCGGATGACGCGAGCAAGACGCGCGTGGTCGTTCCCGGCCCGGCGATCGCGGCAACCGGAGGATGCGGCCAAGCCTCGGAGGAGAGGACTTCCGGGCTCCATCCCGTCGCGTCCAGCGCCTGCCTGACCAGCCGCAAGTCGCTTTCAGAAACCGATCGCGTGATGAAGTAGCCGAAGCCGTTTCGCTCGAACTGAGGAAACAACTGGATCCCATCAGGAAATCCGTCAAGAAACCCGCCGGCTACAATTCCGTTCGAATCCACCAAAATGGGTCGGGTTGCCGGTTCGCAGATGATGAACCGGCCGTCCGAGAGGCCCGTCAACTTCTTCAACTTCGGAGAGGGCCCGTACGCGAAGCAAGCCGCTTCCGCATCCCCGGAGAGAACGAGGGCCGGTGCCAGCGAATCGACAATCTGTCCGTCGTTGCCAAGCCGGAGAATCCCGCCCGTCTCTTCGCCATTCACCGTCGCGAAGCCGTTCCACAGGCAAATGTTTCCGGCAGGATCGAGACACGCCGCGGCGAATTCCGTCCGCATTCCCAGCTCCGGATGGATGGCTTCGAGTAGATCCCCCGGTTGGGATGCGGCGGACGCGGCGGTGAGGGCAGCGACAAAGAAGGCAAAGCGTCTCATCACACCATGATCCGCCGACAGGTCCAACCGGGTTTCAGCAAGGCGAGAAACGGATCGGCGTCACGGACTGCGAGATTTGCTGTAACGTCTTCAAATCCAATTTTGAAGCAGGTGCTCCGCAGTTTTCGCTCGAGAGCGGTGGCGGCGCTTCAATGAGTCTGATCGTAGAAGTGGAACCGCAGATTGCTCAGATTAGGCAGATTCGCCTTGGTGGGGCCGTCGGTCCGACGCTGAGGGCACCAATTGACCCGCGGAATCTGCGGAAACCTCCACCGCTGGCCGAGGGCAGCCCGTTCCGCGGGACCACCCGGTCGCGGGCTACTTCGCCACGTAATCCAACACGAGCGCCTTGTCGAGCTGGGGCATGAGGAGGTCGACGAAGGCCTTGTGCTCGGGGTGGGGGAGATATTTCTCCAGATCGGCCTTGTTCTTGAAGGTCACGAAAAAGATATGGGTGAAACCTTGGTCGAGTCCCTCCGGGCTGACGTTCGTACCCCATTCGAAGTCGGTGATGAGGTCGATCTTGTCCTTGAGCGCGACGAAGGCGTCCTCGATCTTTTTCACTTCGGCGGGCGGGGCGTCGTCCTTGAACTTGAAGATCACGACGTGGCGGTAGGGCGCTTCGTCCTGGGCGCGGAGAGTTCCGGTGAGGGCGGTCATGAGGGCGACGGCAAGCAGGAGCAGGATTTTCATTTCCCCGCCATTCAACGGGAGGCGGTCGGTGGGGCGAGCGAAAAATGCGGCCTCAGGCGGTGGCGGCGAGCTTCGGGATCGAGGCGAGCAGGTTCTTCGTGTATTCGGCCTGCGGCTCGTGGAAGACCTTTTCCGCGGGGCCGGACTCCACGATTTTCCCGCGATACATCACCGCGATGCGGTCGGCGAGGTAGTGGACGACGCCGAGGTCGTGCGAGATGAAGATCATCGTCAGTCCGAGGTCGCGCTGGAGCTGTTTGAGCAGGTTGAGGATCTGCGACTGGATCGAGACGTCGAGGGCGGAGACCGGCTCGTCCGCGATGATGAGGGCGGGTTCCGGAGCGAGGGCGCGGGCGATGGCAATTCGCTGGCGCTGGCCGCCGGAGAATTCGTGCGGGTATTTCCGCACTTGCCGGGCGTCGAGGCCGACGGTGGCCATGAGTTCCTCGACGCGCCGCCGGAGCGCGTCGCCGTCCATCTTCGGGTGGCGCTGGCGCACGGCTTCGGACAAGGTGGAGAAAACCGTCATCCGCGGGTTGAGCGACGCGTAGGGGTCCTGGAAGACCATCTGGAAATCGAGGCGGCGACGGCGGACCTCGTGGCGCGACAGTTTCGAGAGGTCCTTGCCGTTGAGGACGATCGACCCGGAGGTGGCGGGGATGAGCTGCATCACGGTGCGGGAGAGCGTGGATTTGCCGCAGCCGGACTCGCCGACGAGGCCGAGGATCTCACCTTTTTCGATCGAGAGGCTCACGCCGTCCACCGCCCGGATCGTGTCGCGCCGCGGGGCGAAAACGGTGCCGCCTTTCTTGACGAAGTGGGTGTGCAGGTCGCGGATCTCCAAATAAGCCACGAGGCGAAGATGCATGGCGGGTGGCGGGGCGCACGGAAAAAACCATGGCCGCTCCGGGGAGCCGGCCTGGTGGCTTCCTTGACATTTCGGGCATCGGGCTTTGGTCTCCGGGCATGAGCCTCTCGGATCGATGGACGGCCGGCACGCTCTCCGACGGGGAGTGGGTGCGTGAGGATTTCGGGCCGCTCAGCATCGTCGTGCTGAACCAGTACGGCGAATGGCGGGTGGCGGTTTTTCGGGGCGGCGCGCCGGAAAGTATCGGGGAGGCGGGCTCGGCCGGCGACCTGCCGGACGACATCGTATGGGAGCGCTGGGATCACGATCCGGACGACTCGCGGCTGCAATTTCGGCCGGCGTTCCCGGAAATGCCGGTGGTGGCGCGGCCGCACAGCATCCTGCACCTATCGCCGAACGGGAAGGCGTCGTTTTTCGTCGGCATCCCGGCGTGCGTCGAGGTGGTGGCCGAGTGCCAGGACGCCATGCTGAAGCTCCTCTGCGTGCCGACCCAGCAGCTTTCGAAAACCTGGCACGGGACGCCGCTCTCGGGGCGCCTGGGGTACGCGCTGCGAACCTACGCGCGCCGGGTCTTCAACGTCGAGGAGTGGCCGGAGTTCGACGTCGTCTGTTCGATCGACATCATCAACGAAGGCAAGGAGATGCTGCCATTCGAGCGACTTTATCTCGAGACGCAGCACCTTTCGGTTTTCGAGAAAGGCGGCCGGCTGTGGTCGAACGCCGCGCGCATCCGGGTGGACGCCGAGGAATCGAACCTGAGCAACATCACCTACGCGCCCCGGCCGGCGACGCCGAATGAGGACGCGGTCGAAGTGACTCCGCCGCGCGAGGGGAAAATCCGGCGTTCCACGATCCACAGCGCCTTCGCCAAGGTGCTCGGCCACTTCAACCCACTCGACGATCCGCGATGAATGTTTTGTCCTTGTTCCGGGGGCCGGCGTGGCTGGCCCAGATCGAAGAGGCCGTGGATCTGCCGTTCGACGTCCGCGCGTGGTTCAACGAGGAGTTCCTTGGAAATCTACTGGCCGCGAGTCTCGTCCTGATCATCGGCTTGCCCTTGGTCGCGCTCGTGGCGCGGATCGTCTACCGGGTCAGCGCGGTGCGGTTTTCGGCCCAGGCGGGCCTGATGATTTCCCGGATCGTCCGCTGGTTGTTGATCGCGGTCGTGCTGGCCACCGTGCTGACGCAGTTCGGGGTGAACCTCGCGGCCGCCATCGGCGCGGCGGGAGTCGTCGGCATCGCGGTCGGTTTTGCCGCGCAGACGTCGCTGTCGAATGTCATCAGCGGATTTTTCCTGCTCGGGGAGAAGCCGTTCGTGGTCGGCGAGCTCATCGAGGTCGATGGCGTGACCGGCGTGGTCGACAACATCGGAATGATCTCCGCCACGGTGCGGACGCTCGACAACCGTTCGGTGCGCATCCCGAACGAGACGCTGGTGAAGTCCCAGGTGATCAACATCACGCGTAATCCCATCCGCCGCTACGACATGGAAGTCGGAGTGAGCTACAACGAGAATATCGACAACGTGATGCGCGTGCTGCGCGAGACGGCGGAGGCGAACCCACACTGCCTCGACGAGCCCGGGCCGCTGACCTTGTTCGTTGGTTTCGGCGATTCCTCGATCAATTTCCTGCTCGGCGTGTGGATGGCGAAGGAAGACTACCTGATCGCCCGCAACACCATCGCCGCGGACGTGCAGGCGGCCTTCGAGCGCGAGGGTATCGAGATTCCCTTCTCGCACCGCGTCCTGGCCGGCGGAATGGCCGGCGCGCCGATCGAGATCCGGCTCAGGAACGATGACGCCGGCGGGGAGGACGCCGGCTGAAGCGCAACTCCGGGAAATTTCCAGAGACAAGATTGCGCCGGCGGCGTTTTTAGACGAGAAGACTCCGCCGAATGACCCAGCTCCTGCTTGAACCCGCCCGTCGCTCCGGTTGCGACGACCTGCCTGCGCTCACCGAAGTTCTGCAAGGAGCCGCCCAGCGCCAGCGCTCGCCGATCGACGACGTGCTCGACGCCGGCGTGGTGGACGAGGAAAGTTACCTCCGCGAACTGGCGGCGGACCTCGGCCTGGAGTGGCTGGCGGTCATCCCGGTGCCGGAAAACCCGCTGCCGCTGCGGGAAGCCTGCGGGCCACGGATCGCCCTGCGCCACCGGCTTTTGCCCGTGGCCATCGAGGGTGAGGGCGAGCATCAGCGGCTGAAGCTCGCGACATTCGATCCCTTCAATCTCGTCGCCCGCCAGGCCGCGGCGCAGGAACTCGCCCTGCCAGTCGAGTGGTGCATGGCCTCGCGCCGGCGCATCCACGAGGCCGTCCGCCGGCTGTACGGCGTCGGCGCGGATACCTTCGAGCAGATTCTCGAGGGCCGGGATTTCGACTACGACAGCATCGAGGACAGCGAGGACGAGGCGAATGTCATCGACGCGGACGACGACGAGGAGGCCAGCGTCGTCAAGTTCGTCAACCAGATCATCCGCGAAGCGCTCGACCAGCGCGCGACCGATATCCACGTCGAGCCGCTGGCGAACAACCTCCGTATCCGCTACCGCATCGACGGCCGGCTGATCGAGGTGGCTGTGCCCGAGAACATCAAGGCGCTGCAAAGTTCCGTGATCGCGCGCTTGAAAATCATGTCGCGGCTCGACATCGCGGAGCGCCGGGTCCCGCAGGACGGCCGCATCAACCTCCAGTTCGAGGGCGCGACCATCGACGTCCGCGTCGCCACCGTGCCGACCGTCGAGGGCGAGAGCGTCTCGCTGCGTCTCCTCAACCAGGAGAAATTCAATCTGGAGAAGCTCGGCATGGAGCCGTTCGTGCGCCGGAAGATCGAGTCGCTGCTCCATTTGCCGAACGGCATCATCCTGATCACCGGCCCCACGGGTTCGGGCAAATCGACGAGCCTTTATTCGTTCCTCAGCGAGGTGAACCACCCGGAGCGCCGGATCGTGACGGTGGAAGACCCGGTGGAAAACAAGCTCCCCGGCGTGATGCAGATCGCCGTGAAGACCGAGATCGGCCTGACTTTCGCCACCGCGCTGCGCTCGATTCTCCGCGCGGACCCGAACATTGTGATGATCGGGGAAATTCGTGACCTCGAGACCGCGGAAATCGCGATCCGCGCCTCGCTCACCGGCCACTTGGTTTTTTCCACGCTCCACACCAACGACGCCATTGGCGGCATCAGCCGTCTGGTGGACATGGGGGTCGAGCCGTTCCTCGTTTCCGCCGCGGTCCGCGCCTTTCTCGCCCAACGCCTCGTCCGCCGGCTGTGCCCGAACTGCAAGGAACCGCGCGAGGTGACCGACGAGGACCGACGCGAGCTCGGGATCCCGATGAACATCGAGGGCCAGGCCTACACGAACCACGCCACCGGCTGCGACCGCTGCCGTGGCACCGGCTTCGCTGGCCGACTGGCGATTTACGAAGTGGTCCTCATCACCCAACCGATGCAGGAACTCGTCGCCCACAGCGCGCCGGCCAACGAGATCCGCGCCCAGGCGATCCGCGACGGCTATGTGCCGATGCGCGGCTACGGTTGGCACAAGGTCATGCAGGGCCAGACGACCATCGAGGAAGTCATTTCGGTCACCTCGTCCGACCTCGGCGGGGCGGAGTGAGGCGGGGATCCAAGCATGAAATTCAAAGCATCAAATTCAAAACGGAAGATGAAGATCGGCTGATGGACATATCAGGATGATTGGGGTGAAGGTTAGCTCCGGATCCCTCCACTGACTTCGCGTCCCTTGGCGGCCTTTGCGCCTTTGCGGTTCAATCCTTTTATCGAAATCACGTCCATCTGCGTCCATCTGCGGTTTGATTCACTTTCTTTACGGCCTTCGCCATGCCCGTCTTCTCCTACAAAGCCCTCGCCGCCAACGGCTCCGTCACCACCGGCGAGATCGACGCGCTCGATCGGCCCGAGGCGCTCCGAGTGCTCGACCGCCGCGGCTTGCAGCCGGTGAATCTCCGCGAGTCTTCGGCGGTCGCGCCGGCGCGGAAGAACGGCAACGGCAAGGCGAAGGCGGAGGACTACAAGAAGCCGGCCGCGGCCAAACCGGCGGCGAAGGCGGGCGAGCAGGAGGAAATTCCCGACGGCCCGATCAAGCTCAAGCGCCAGGAGGTGGTGCTCTTCACCGAAGAGCTTTCCGACATGCTCGCCGCCGGCCTGCAGCTTGAGCCGGCGCTCAAGTCGATGGAAAACCGCCAGGAACTCGGCAACCTCAAGGCCGTTTCCTACCGCATCCGGCAGATCGTCCGGGACGGCGTGAACTTCTCCGTCGCGCTGCGGAAGGTCAGCCCGAGCTTCGGCCCGCTGTATTGCTCGCTGGCCGCGGCCGGCGAGGCGTCCGGCGCGCTCGACACCATCCTCAAGCGCCAGGCGCACTACCTCAAGACGCTCGCCGAACTCCAGAGCCGCCTGATCCTGGCGATGATCTACCCGACATTCCTGGTGCTCGCCGGCATCGGGGTCTCCATCGTTTTCGTCACCACCCTCATTCCCCAGCTCACCTCCTTGATCGAGAGCACCCCGGGCGGGCAGATCCCGCTGGGCGCGGCGATCCTCATCGCGGTCTCCGATTTCCTCGCGAAATGGTGGATCGTGATCGTGCTCGTCCTGGTCGCGGCCTTCATTTTCTTCAAGGCGTGGAAGGACAACGAGGCGAACAAGCCGAAATGGGACCGCATCAAGCTGAACCTGCCGCTCGTCGGGCCGGTCATCACCAGCCGGTTCTACGTCCAGTTCCTGGAAACCATGGCGAATCTCGTGGGCAATGGCCTGCCGCTCCACCGCGCGCTCGAGCTTTCCCGCGACGCCACGCAGAACCGCTCGCTGCGCACCGAGCTGAACCGCGTGATCGACCAAGTCGGCGACGGCCGCGCGTTTTCCAAGGCGCTGATCCGCACCGGAGCCTTCCCGCCGCTGTTGATCGACATGATCTCCGTCGGCGAGCAGACCGGAAAGATCGACCTGTCGCTGCGCCGTGCGGCGGAGCGGTACGACAAGGAACTCGACAAGGATCTCCAGCGCATCATGGCGCTGATCATGCCGACGGTGCTCATCATCATGGCCGGCCTGATCGGCACCATGGCCTATCTGATGATCACCGCGATCTTCCAGACGATCTCCGCGCTCAACTGAGGCGGAGCGGGAAAATCGCCCGGAAAACGACGGGACTGTAAACCCGCGGGCGGAGCCGGCCATTTGCGGATGCCGGGGACAAGCGTCTCCGGCGGCAAACCCGACTTCCAAACCCATGACGTCCTCCACCCGCCTTTCCGGGCGCGGCCGCGCGCTCGCGGCGCTCGCGGCCACCACTCTCGGCCCCATGGCCGATGCTGCCATCCAGGCGGCGGATTCGTTCCCCGTCGATTTCGAGACCGGCTACCAGACCGGTGCCCTCGTGGGTCAAGGGCCTGCCACCTTCGGCTTTACCGGCAACTGGTTGACCGGCGGGGCGAACTCGCCCTTCGTCGTCGAGGATGGGCTCGACCACAGCGTCGGCGACGATTCGATCGCTTCATCCGGCGGAGCGATTTCCTACCCCGGCGGCGGTGACGGCCGTGTCGGCCGCTTGCTGGCCGCGCCCTACGGGGACGCCACGAGCGGCACGGTTTTCTTCGCCTTTCTCATGCAGCTCGAGGACGTGGGGGAAAACCAATACCGCGGTTTCGAGCTGCACAATGGAGGCTTCGATGACAACGCGCACCGCAAACTCCAGATCGTCACCGGCGAAGGCGGGGCCAACCCGCTCGGGAGCGACCGCTTCACCGCCCGGCTGTTCAACAACAACTCCGAGGATTTCGCCGGCGACCTCGGCGAGGCGGATACTGACGTCAACCTCTTCGTCGGCAAGATCACCTTCTCCAGCGAGCCCGACGGCGACGCGATCCAGATCTGGCGCAACCCGGCCGATCTCTCGAGCGAGCTTCTTTCCGGTTCCCCCGTCTTCTCGAAGTCGGGGTTCAATCTCCAGATCGACCGCGTTTCCGTCGCGCGCTTCAACAATCAGGGCGGCCTGACGCTGGACGAGATCCGCTTTGGCACCACTTGGTCCGACGTCACCACGGTGATCGGCGCCACGGACACGGACGGGGATGGCTTGCCGGACTCCTGGGAACTCGCCCACGGCCTGGACCCCGAGGATCCCAGCGGGGAAAATGGCGCGGGCGGCGATCCCGACGGCGACGACTCGGACAACGGCGCGGAGTTCGCCGCCGGCACCGATCCGCGCAATCCGGACACCGACGGCGACGGCTTGAACGACGGCGATGAAGCCACGGCCGGCACGAACCCGCTCGTCGCCGACACCGACGGAGACCTGCTCACGGATGGCGACGAGGTGCACATCCATTTCACCAATCCGCTGGCGAAGGACACCGACGGCGACGGCGCGAACGACGCCACCGAAATTTCGGCCGGCAGCGATCCGAACGACGGCGGAAGCCTGCCTCCGGCGGTCGCGGAGAACGTCGTCGGCATCGAGCACTTCGACTACCTCAACAACCCGATCGGCGGGCGCAGCGGCGGGAGGTTCTTCGATTACGACAACAGCACCGCCAACGATTCCTTCTTCGGCCACACCGGAAGTTCCGCCGCGTGGAGCCATGCCTTCGGCGCGCCGCAGGTGGTGCACAGCCGCTTGGTCACGCTGGAGAGCGGAGCGATCCGGCCGTTCAACGGCCCGGCCACGGGCGGCGAGAGCCTCGGCTTGTTCGACGGGGAACCGGCCGCGGCGAATCAATTCCTGTACGCACGGGTGTCCGTGTCGCGCCTGCCGGGAGCCGCGTGGAGCGGGCTGAGCTTCATGGTGAACGGGACCGAGGAACTCTTCTTCGGCGTGCCGGGAGCCTTGGACGAAGGTCAGCGGAAATTCGGCATCGAGGAAGCCGGCGTGGACAACCGCGCGTTCACGGACATCGCGCCGGCGGACCGGGAAACCTACACCATGGTGGTGAAGGTCGATTGTTTCGGCGGGCTCGCCTCGATCTGGATCGATCCGGACACCAGCCTTCCCGAGCCGACTCCGGATGGCGAACTCCAGCTTTTCGAGATCTCCAGCTCGGGAGCCTCCGCCGTGCGCCTCGCCTCCGGCGGCACCGGCGCGACCCGCTGGGACGATCTGGTGGTGGCCACCAACTGGGCTGGCCTGCACCAGCCGCCATCGGTGGATGTCGATGCTGACGGCCTGCGGGACACCTGGGAAATCGCGTTTGGCGAGAGCATCGAACTTCTCGCCGCAGGCGGCGACGACGACGGCGACAACCTGACCAACATCCAGGAACAGGCGCTCGGCACCGATCCCTTGCTCCCCGATACCGACAACGACGGCCTTGATGACGAGGAGGAAACCGCACACGGCACTGATCCGCGGGATCCTGACAGCGACGGCGACGGGCTGGACGACGGCGACGAGGTGACTTTGGGCACCGATCCGCTCGATCCGGACACGGACGGTGACGGCGAATCGGACGGCGTGGAAGTTTCCCAGGGAACCGACCCGCTCGACCCGGCCAGCAACTCCAATTCACTCGGGAAAATCATCGTCGACGGCGTGCGGGACGCGCTCTACGGCGAGCCACTCGCGGTGCAGACGGTGAACACCCAGTTCGGCGACAACCAAAGCGAGTGGAACGCCGCTTATGCCTATGTCAACGACGGCAAGCTCCACCTGATGCTAACCGGTAATCTCGAGGCAAATTTCAACAAACTGGAGATCTTCATCGATTCCACGAATGCCGTGACTTCCAATGTCCTCGAGACCGCCGGAAACGACGGCTCCGGGGCAATGAACGGCCTCACTTTTGATGAAGGATTCACTCCGGACTATCATCTCATCGCGCGCCGCGGCGGCGACCGCTTCGACCTGGACATCGCCAATCTCGCGACCAAGGACTTTTCCTTCCACGGAGAGGTTTTCGGCTCGTCCGGCACCGGTTCCGGGACCACCGGCACCGGCCCGGGGAATGCCTCGCCGATCGGCGTCGCCTACGACAACAGCAACACCGCCGGCGTGAGCGGCGGACCCGAAGAGGCCGATCAGGAAGCCGCCGCGGCGGTGACCACTGGTTTGGAAATCGTCGTCGCGCTTTCGGATATCGGAAACCCGGCCGGCCCGATCCGCATCGCGGTCATGCAAAACTCGGGCGACCACACGTTTCTCTCGAACCAACTGCTCGGCGGCTTGACCGCGCCGCAGGAAAACCTCGGCGGAAACATCGGATCGCTCGACCTGAACGAATTCGCGGGCGAGCAGTTCTTCACGGTGGTCGTTCCCGGCGGCGCGCCGGAGTTGCGGGTCGTCGAGGTGAGCCTTGCCGCCGGCCAGCTCCAGGTGACCGTTGAAGGTCTGGAGGTCGGGGAGGATTACCAAGTGCTGGAATCCCTCACGATGTCCGGCTTCTCCCCGCTGGCAGGCTCGCAGTTCACGGCCGCCAGCAGCTCGCAGGTGGTGTCGATTCCGGTTTCTCCGGCCGCCGTGCCAAAGCGGTTCTTCCAAATCGCCGCCGTGCCGTGACGTTCACTCTTCGATCCACCGACCGAGCGCGGACTCCAGCTCGCCGCAGCGCTTCACCTTGAAAGGCTCGCCGGCCTCCACGGTGACGCGCTTGCCGGCGCTGTTCTGGAAGTGCAGCAGCACCGGCGTGGGCCCGGGATGCGCGGTGAGCGCCTGCTCGATTTCCCGCAGGTCCTGCTCGCCGTGGCGCGTGGTCCACAGCATCAGCTCGAGCGGCCCCTTGCGGTTGTTGGAACCGCGGCGCGCTTTCAGTTCGTTCAGCTCGTAGCCGGTGAGGCGGCGGCCGCCGGTGCGGTCGTCGACCTGGATCGCACATTTCAGCCGGATGATTTTCCCCGGTTCGAGCAATCCGGCGTCGCGCGCGGGGACGAAGGTCTCGCCCCACAACATGATCTCCGAGCTGCCGGTGAAGTCCTCGAGGACCAGCACGCCGAACGGCTTGCCCGCCTTGGTCGTCTTCGACTCGATGCTCCGCACCATCCCGGCGAAGGGGAAACGGTCGCGCGGATTGAGAATCTCGAGGTCGTCCACCATCCCGAGTTTCCGGTAGCGGTCGGAGTCGATCACCCCGCGGAATTTGTCGAGCGGGTGGCCGGTGACGTAGAAGCCGAGCAGCTCCTTTTCATGCGCGAGCCGCTCGTCCTTGCTCCATTCCTCGACAGCCGGCTCGGCTCCATTCGTCCGCGCCGCGGGGGCCGGAGCGGCGAAATCGAGGGCGTCGAAAAGCGAGACCTGCCCGGCCGCCCGATCGCGCTGGGCCGATGAAGCGGACGCCACCACCTGCTCGAGCCGGTTGAACATCGCGGCGCGGGATTCGCCGGTCCAATCGAGCGCGCCGGCCTTCACCAGGTTCTCGAGGATGCGCTTGTTGACGACCTTCGAGTCGAGCCGCGCCGAGAAGTCGTCGAGGCTCGCGAACTCGCCCTTGGCGTCGCGTTCCTGGATGGCGGCCGCCATCGCGCCTTCGCCGCAGTTCTTGATCGCGGCGAGTCCGTAGCGGACCGCGTTGGCCCCGTTCGGAGCCACTTCCGGCGAAAAGCGCAGCCGCGACTTGTTGAGGTCCGGCGGCAGGATCTCGAGTCCCATGCGGTGGCACTCGGCGACGAACACGCCGATCTTGTCCGTGTTGTGGATTTCGTTGGAAAGCAGCGCCGCCATGAACTCCACCGGATGATTGGCCTTCAGATAGGCGGTCCAGTAGGAGATGTGTCCATAACAGGCGGAGTGCGACTTGTTGAAACCGTAACCCGCGAACATCTCGATCTTCTCGAAGATCTGGTTCGCGAGTTTCTCGCTGATGCCGTTGGTCCGCGCCGCGCCCTCGACGAACTTCGAGCGCTCCTCGGCCATCTTCTTCGGGTCCTTCTTGCCCATCGCGCGGCGGAGAAGGTCCGCGCCGCCGAGCGTGTAGCCGGCCAGGAGCTTGGCGGCGTTCTGCACCTGCTCCTGATAGATCATCACGCCGTAGGTGTTGCCGCAGACAGTCTCGAGCAGCGGGTGCTCGTAGACCGCCTTCTTTCGGCCCTTTTTCACCTCGATCATCTGGTCGATGAACTGCATCGCGCCCGGGCGGTAGAGCGCGAGCAGGTCGATGATGTCGTCGATTTTCTCGATTTGGTATTTCCGGCAGGTCTCGACCATGCCGCCGGATTCCAGCTGGAACACGCCCATCGTCTCGCCGCGGTTGAGCAGGTCGAATGTCCTCTGGTCGTCCAGCGGCACGTCCTCGATCGTGAAGTCCGGCGTGTGCTTGCGGATGTGCTCCACCGCTTCCTGGATCACCGTGAGGTTTTTCAGGCCGAGGAAGTCCATCTTCAGCAGGCCGACTTCGGTGATCGCACCCATGTCGTACTGGGTGACGACTTCGCCTTCGTTGCCGCGGGTGAGCGGAACGTGCTCGTCGAGCGGGCGGTCGCCGATCACGACGCCGGCGGCGTGGACGCCGACGTTGCGGTTGATGCCCTCGAGCTTGAGCGCGTAGTTCCAGAGGTCCTGGTAGGTCGAGCTGCTTTCGATCATTTCGCGCAGCTCGGGCTTGGCGTCCCACTCCTTGGAAAGAGTGACGCCCGGCTTGGCCTCGATCATCTTGGCGATCCGGTCCGCCTCGCCGTAGGAGATGCCCATCACGCGCGCAACGTCGCGGATGACGCTCTTCGCGCCCATCGTGCCGTAGGTGATGATGTGGGAAACACTGCGCTCGCCGTACTTCTGGCGTACGTAGTCGATCACCTCGGCGCGCCGGCTCTGGCAGAAGTCGATGTCGACGTCTGGCGGGCTGACGCGCTCCGGGTTGAGGAAGCGTTCGAAGAGCAGGCCGAACTGCAGCGGGCAGATGTTGGTGATGCCCATCGCGTAGGCGACGAGCGAACCCGCCGCCGATCCACGGCCGGGGCCGACCGGGATGTCGTGGTCCCGCGCCCACTGGATGAAATCCGCGGTGATGAGGAAGTACGACGCGAATCCGAGTTGGTTGATGATGTCCACCTCGTACTTCAGCCGCTCCGCGATCTCCGGCTGGTTCGCCTTTTCCTCGCCGTAGCGTTTCACAAGCCCTTCGCGGCAGACGCGCATCAGGTATTCCTCGCGCGGGCTGCCGTCCGGCGTGCCGAACTGCGGGTATTTTTCCGACGAAGTCGAATCGAGCTTCAGCGTGACATTGCAGCGCTCCGCGATCTCGAGCGTGGCGTCGCAGGCGCCCGGAATTTCGGCGAACAAGGCGCGCATTTCCGCCGGCGACTTGAAGTGCACCTCCGGCGTGTAGTGCATCCGGTTCTCGTCGATGAGCTGGTGGCCGGTGCCGATGCAGATCATCACGTCGTGCGCCTCGTGGTCCTCGCGGGTCAGGAAGTGCACGTCGTTCGCGGCGACCGGCTTGAGGCCGAGCTCGTCCGCGAGTTTCAGGAGCGACGGCGTGACGCGGAGTTGAGGCTCAAGTCCGTGGTTGTGGATTTCCACATAAGTGTTCTCCTTGCCGAAGATATCGGAAAGCTCGGCGAGCGTCTCCTTCGCCTTGTCGTAATCGCCGGCGAGCAACCATTCGTTGACCGGCCCGGAGATGCAGCCGGAAAGGCAGATGACGCCTTTGTAAAACTCGCGCAGCGTCTCGCGGTCCACCCGCGGCTTGCCGTAGTAGAGGCCCTCGAGGTGGCCTTTCGAGACGAGCTTGCTGAGGTTGTTCCAGCCTTCGTTCGTCTCGGCGAGCAGCGTCAGGTGGGTGGCGCGCTTGCGGTTGAGCACCTCGCGCTTGTCCGCCATCGAGCCGGGCGCGAGGTAGATCTCGCAGCCGAAAATCGGCTTCACCCCGGCCTTCGTGCAGCTCTGGTAGAACTCGATCGCGCCGAATAGGTTGCCATGGTCCGTCATCGCCACCGCCGGCATGCCGAACTCCGCCGCCTTCTTGGCCAGATCCTTGGTGCGGATCATGCCGTCGAGGAGCGAGAATTCGGTGTGCAGGTGGAGGTGGACGAAGGAATCGGACATGCGCGCGCCCGACCGTAGCGATCCGCCGGACCAGCGCAAGCAGCGCGCGCACCGCGACTGGCGGCGATGGCGCGACTGCCTGGAAATGAGGGGGGTGGTGCGGCCTATTGGTCCGCCGCGTCCCGAACGTCGTCGGCGCGCTCTTCGAGGGCGTCGGCGCGGCGCTCGGCGCGTTCGCCGGTGGTGCCCAACGTGCCGGAGTTGTCTTGGTCGCGGACCGCATCGGCTCGTTCTTCCAGAGCATCCGCGCGCTGCTCGGCGGCATCTTCAACGGCTTCCTCCTGGGGAGAATCGCACGACGCGAAGAACAGGGCGCAGAGCGGGAGGGCCAGGAGGGACAGGATGGATTTCTTCTTCATGATGGAGCGGGGTTGTGTGTCGGATGGGCGGTCTTTGGCCGCACCTCGGGTTCCCCGCAGGTGATGTGCCACGCCGTTTATCAACGACTTAGGGTCGGCTCACCCGATTCGGCGGGTGCGCGGTAGTGCAAGCTGCACGACATCCTGCGGATTTCACTCGATCCCGTGGCGACTGGCAAAGGCCTCGGCCGCAGCGGGGTCCGGGATTTGGCGGTGGACCTTGTGGAGAATCTCCCGCCGTTTTTCCGCGGGCAGCGTCTTGGCCCAGTTCGCGGCGGATTCCGGATCGTGCGGGCCGACCGTTTCGGCGAACGACGCCACGGCGGCGGCCTTGGTGGGGCCGTCCGGCTGCGCCGCCAGCCAGGTGCCGGCGGCGACGTAGTCTTTCCGCGTCCAGCCTTGGACAAGCCCCGAGATTTTTTCCGCGGCTTCTTCCGGCGGCAGGTTTTCGGCGACCCAGCCGATCCAGCGGTCGGTCTTGCCATCGATCAGGTTTGCGTGGATTCCGTTGGCGAAGGCGCTTTTTTCGGTGTCATCCAGATCGGCCTCGGCCAGCCAACGGGCAGCGCTTTCGAAGTTCCCTTGGCTCAGCTGCGTGCCGAGACGGGAGTAGGCGCTGGTCTCCGCCTTCCGACGATCTTGCTCCGGCAGCTTGGCGAGGTAGTCGCGGGCCTTGGCGAGCAGCTGCGTCCGCTCCTCATCGTTGCCGGCGGAGCCGACGAGGGTGGCGAGCGCGTTTCCCGGATCGAGTTTCAGTTCGCCGATCAGCTGCAGCGCGTGGTCCGGATCGCTTTTCACCATGGCTCCGACCATCGCGTTCTTGGCGTGATCCGGCATCTCGATGTCCTTGCCGTGCTGCTGGAACCAATCGAGCGCCGCGAGCGGATCGTCCTGTGCCCAGCGCGCCAAGGCCGCGGGCACGAGGTGGTTCTTCATCCGCACGTCCGTCAACAGATCCGAGGCCTCGGAGAAAAGCGCGAGCGCCACCTGCGGGTGGTCGTTGGCGAGCATCATGATGGCGAAGCCGGTCAACTCGCCGCGGGTCTCCTCGTCGAGTTCGGGAACGTTCCGGATTTCCGCGATGAGCGTCTTGAGCTGGGCCGCGTTGAGTTCCAGCACGCGGGCGATGGTCTCCATCATCTGCGCCTGTATTTCCGGGCCCGGCATCGGCTCGCCGCTCTCCTGAAGGCGCTTCACCTCGAGGATGAGGTCCACAAGTTCCCGCGTCACCGCGCGGACTTCGGCCGCCTCCGCCTCGCGGGTGCCGCGGTCGCGGTGGACGCGGCGTTTCGCGGCGGCTTCTTGTTCGCCGGGCTTGTCGCTGGTTGCGATGCCCAATGCCTCGGCTTCGGAAACAAGCTTCCGGTGCTCCGTGCGGAGTTCCGTCATCTCCCGGCGGTCGCTCCAGCCGAGGGCGAGCGCGGCCGCGATGATGACGGCGGTGAGGGCGAGGGAGATTTTCATGGGCCGTGCTTTTCGAGTTCCTCGCGTAGTTGTTCGCGCAGAGTTTCGTCTCCGATGTGATCGAGCAGCTCCTGCGCTTTCGGCAGGTTGTGGCGTGCCATTTGGCCGCGGAGAAAACCGGCCAGCACCTCGTCGGAGCCGCTGTCCTCGTGGTACTTCAGCGCCAGTTCCGACGCCTGTTCGAAGCTTCGCGGGCCATAATTCCCCAGCGTCTCGCCGGTGAAGCGGTCCACTTCCGCCGGTGCGTGCTCGCCCATCCATTCCCGCATCGATTCGAGGCGTTCGGTGGAGTTTTCCCGTTGCAACTGCTGGCGTGCAGCCGCGGCGGCCAGAGCGTCCGCGTCCCCCGGCCTCGATTCCATCCCCGCGACGAGGTTCTCGATACGCGCGAGATCACCATCCCGGCTCAAGCGCGAGACGAGATGATCAAGCGCGGGCTTCAGCTTGTCGTCGGGTGCGAAATCCCGCGCCAGCTCCATGAACGGCCCGACGTGCTCGTCTCGGAGCGGAGCGGGAATGCCATGCTGCAGCGCCTCGGCTCGCTGGACTTCCGGCATTTCCCGGAGACGGCGGGCCGCTCCGGCGGGATCGCTGCCGACCAAGTTTGAGATCAAGCGACCTTCGAACATCGAGCGCATCGATTGGGTGCCGTCGAGCGAGCGGCTGACGAAATGGCCGGCCGCGATCTGCCGGTCGAGCCAAGCCTCGGCGGCGGCGGAGTCTTTTGCCACGAAGTGTTGGAAGGCGTTCGACAAGCGCCAGGAGAGCGGTTCGGCTTCCGGTGTGCCGAGCCTCTCCGCGTACCGCTCGAGCAGTGCTTCCGGGGCCTTGTGCCCGAGCAGGTCCATGACCGCGCCCGTGATCTGCATCTGTGCGTGGGGGGTGAGCCCGAGCGCTTCCACCTCATCCAGCGCCGCCAGCAATTCGTCCGCGCTCATCGCCATCAGCCGGCGCTGCAGCGCCATCATCAACCGCATGTCCGGCATCGTGCTGGTGGACGCTTGCTCGAACGCGGCAGCCACCTCTTCCCACGACATGCTTTCCACGTCCTTGGCCGAGACCTTCCCGCCGCCGGGCGCGTCCGCAGGCTCGTTGGGTCGCCCCGCCGCATCCGCCTTCGCCGCGGCGACGCGCTCGCGGAGCACGACCGTCTCGTGCCGCAGCGTCGCGACCGATCGCCGCTGCGTGCCGATCCAGATGCCACTGGCAAGCAGCGCTGCGATCGGTGGGATGACGTGGAGGGCTTTCATTGGGGGAAACGTTTCTCTCGATGCCTTTTCCGCAGCGTCCCGAGAGTGAGAACGTCCGGCAAAAATGGCAAGCGGTCAGGCGGTTCAGCCGCAGTGGCCGGCTGGAGCCGTGAGGAAGATGGTCATCGGACGCCTCATTCGAGTTCTTCGCGCAGATCCTCGCGCAGCGCTTCGTCGTGGATGTGCGGGAGCAATTCCCGGGCTTCCGGCAGGTTGTGGCGCGCCATCTGGCCGCGGAGGAAGGCCGCGAGCACCTCGTCCGAACGGCTTTCCGCGTGGTATTTCAGCGCCAGCTCCGAAGCCTGCCCGAAGGTGCGCCCGCCGGAATCGTCGAGAGTCCTGCCGGTGTCGGGATCGAATTGCAGGGATTGGCCGTCGAAGCCCCCGAGGGCTTCGCCGGTGAAACGATCCACTTCGGCAGGTGCGTGGGTTCCGAGCCATTCCCGCATCGCGCCGAGGGTTTCCGCATTGTTGCTACTCCGAAACTGTTGGCGCGCGGCGTGCGCCGCCAGTTGGGCGCTGCGTTGGGGATCGTCGAGATGAGCGAGGGCGCGTTCCACGCGTTCCAGTCCTCCGGCTGCGAGTAGCTGAGTGGCAACAAAATCCACCGGCAGCGAGCGCTGGTCCGGGGGGACGGATTCACTTGTCATTCGAAGCAGGGTTGTCGCCTGCGCATCGTCCAGTGGGTAGGGAATGCCCATCGCGATCGCGACCGCCCGCTGGGCTTCCGGCATGCCCCGCAGCCGGCGGGCGGCTCCGGCGGGATCGCTTCCCACCATGACCGAAATCAAGCTGCCCTCGAAATTCGAGCGCGCCGAGTGCTTGCCGCTGAGCGCGCGGCTGACGAAATGGCCCGCCGCGATCTGCCGGTCCAGCCACGCCTCGGCGGCGGCGAGGTCTTTTGCAGCCATTCCCTGGAAGGCATTCGCCAAGCGCTGCCTGAGCGCGCCGGCCATCGGTGCGGAAAGCTTCTCCGCATACCGGTCGAGCAAGGCTTTCGGCGCCTTTTCCCCGAGCACATCCAGAAACGCTTCGATCAATTTTGCGTCCGCAGGCGGCTCCAGGGCTTCGATTTCGTCCAGCGCCGCCAGCAATTCCTCCGGGCTCATCGCCAGCAGCCGGCGGTGCAGCGCCGCCATGAACCGCAGGCCGGGAGTCGCATGGTTGCCGGCCTCCGCGATCGCCGCGGAGAGTTCCTGCCAAGTCATGTTTTCCAAATCCGTGGCCGGCTTTCGTGCGCTGCCATTCCGGCTCGCTGGCTGGGTGCCCACCGCCGCAGCCGCCATCGCCGCATCGATGCGCCCGGTGAGGACGGCCGTCTCGTGGCGCAGCGAGTTCATCGATTGCCGCTGCAGGCCGATCCAGACGCCGCTGACGAGCAGGGCGGCGACTGGTGGAATGACATGGAGGGTTTTCATCGGAAGCCGTGGAGGGTCGGAGACAGGATGACCATGAGAACAGGCTCGGCATTGTCTGTCCTCTCCAAAACCGAGACAAGTTTCCAAGGGAAACGGCAGCCTGCTCAGTCGCCGCCGCCCCCGCCGCATCCTCCGCCCCCGCACCCGGAGTCGCCGCTCGATCCGCAGCCGGAGCCGAAGAACCAGCCGCCGCCTCCACACCCGCTTCCGCCACCGCGTCCACCGCGGCCGCCTTTCCCACCACCTGAGCGGATCACGCCAAGGATGATGGCGACGACGATCACCCCCATGAAGATGAGAAAGCAATCCGCGCTCACGAGGGCCCCGTCCATCGCCAGTCCGCCGCAACCGGCGGTCGCGGCCAGAAGCGAAACCGCCGCGCCAGTGCGCAGAACCCGCCGCGTGTCCGGCTTCCGGACGATCCAATGGCGGCGTGCATCCACCCACCGCGAGTCCGCCGCGAAGCGCTCGCGGGCCGGCGGCCAGATGTCCACCGGCGGCTCCTCGCCGATCAAGCGCCGGTAGCTTTCCAGCGTGCGCTCGTACCAGTCGTGGAATTTCCGGTCCTCGGCCGTGCCACCTTCCGTCGGGCCGTGGTGGAGTTCCTTGCCGAGCGTGTCGCGGCACAGGTCGTGCCAATACGAGCGGGTGTAGCAGAGGTGCAGATGCCACGCCTGGTCCACCGCCTCCGACGGCGTGACCGGATGGCCGGCCCGCATGGCGAGGAAAAGGAAGCGCCGGTATTCCCGCAGCACGCGCTCCGCGAAGGCCGTCGACCACCGGTTCTCCCGCGCCAGTCGGCGGCCGAACGAAAGCGGCGCATCCGCCCGGCCGATCCCGAAGGCCTCCAAACGCTCGAGCAATGGATCTTTCATGCGCTGCCATCCAAGCAGGCCGCGGCAAGGCTGTCGGCTGGAAAGTGCGCGGGGTTTTCCTCTGCCCGGTTCGGCCGGCGAGCGGGCTGACCCCGCCCGGCAATCCCGCGTCACCTGGCGATCCACCGCACGACTTCTTCGTCCGCAACTTCTGCGATGGCGTCGAAGGGAATGGCTTGCCCTCGGTCGATGCGGACGTTTCTCGGCGCGGTGTTGGTGAGGAGAATTCCCGCTTCCTCCAGAAAAAATGCTCCTCGGCTGACCTCGAGAAAGCCCGCCTTTGTATCAGCTTCGAGATGGTCCCTTCATCCGGGTTCTCTCCGGCAAGCCAAGGCTGGCTGAAGCAGTTCCTCGGCAGCCACCGCGGACGATCCGGAGGGAGTATGCCCTCGAATCGCGTTCTGAAACCGCCCAAGGCGTTGAGGATCACCCAACGCCTGAAGTAAAAGATCGCGTCCTCGTTTCCGGTCGCGTTGAAGTGCTTCCCGGTCAGCTCCGGGTCGAGACGGTCGAAGTTGGAGCGGCATCCGAAGTTGTCACCGAAAGTGGCTTTGAAAATCCTCCCCGGCTGGGAATCGACACGAAAAAGTTCATGCTCGTCTCCTCCCACTTCGGATTCGACATCGTCGAGCAGGTCGAGAAGTCGGTCCGTCTTATCGTTGGTTTGAGATAGCTCTTTGAGAGCTTCAGTCTGCCGCTGCCGCGCTTCAGCCCGATCGAAGCATGGATCGCTTGGCAGAGCCCGCTCCAGTCCCCGTAGGATTTCTGCCAGTTCCCGGGTGTCGGAGTCGGAAAAATTTCCCGGATCCGAAAAGTAGGCAAGGGCGGCCGCTCGAGTGACATGGGTAGCCAAGGGAACGCTGCGAGAAGTGACTTCCAGGGTGCGGCCTTGTCAACCCCCCTTTGAGAGAGGCGGGGCAAGGAAAAAGCCGCCGGCCCTGGCGGGACGGCGGCTTTGGGAAGAGGCTTGGCGCTTGCAAAGCGCCGCCACGGGTCACTTGCGGGCGGCTTCTTCGCGCTCCTTGGCCTTGGCGATGACTTCTTCGGCCACGTTCTTCGGGCAGGCCGAGTAGTGGCTGAATTCCATCGAGAACTGGCCGCGACCGGAGGTCATGGTGCGGAGGTCGCCGATGTAGCCGAACATCGCGCTGAGCGGGGCCTCGGCCTTGATGCGGACGCCGCCCGGAGTCGGCTCCTGGCCTTGGATCATGCCGCGGCGGCGGTTGAGGTCGCCGATGACGTCGCCGACTTTCTCTTCGGGGGTGAAGACGTCGACTTTCATGATCGGCTCGAGGAGCTGCGGGGCGGCCTTCGGCATCGTCTGGCGGTAAGCGGCCTTCGAAGCAATTTCGAACGCGATGGCCGAGGAGTCGACGGCGTGGAAGCCGCCGTCCGTGAGCGTCACCTTGAAGTCGAGGCAGGGGTAGCCGGCGAGCGGACCCTTTTCGATCGAGTTCTTGAAGCCCTTCTCGACGGCCGGGATGTATTCCTTCGGCACGTTGCCGCCGACGACCGCCGATTCGAAGACGAAGCCGGAGCCCGGCTCGAGCGGCTCGATCGTGTAGTCGATCTTCGCGAACTGGCCGGAACCGCCGGACTGCTTCTTGTGCGTGTAGCTGTCCGTGACCGCCTTGGTGATGGTCTCGCGGTAGGCCACTTGCGGCGCGCCGACGTTGACCTCCACCTTGTGGGTGCGCTTGAGGATGTCGATCTTGATGTCGAGGTGAAGCTCGCCCATGCCCTTGAGGATCATCTCGTTGGTTTCCTCGTCGGTCTCGACGCGGAACGAGGGGTCCTCCTGGACCATCTTGCCGATGGCGTTGCTGAGCTTCTCGGCGTTGACCTTGTCCTTCGGCGCGACGGCGATCGAGATGACCGGATCCGGGAAAACCATCGGCTCGAGGGTGGCCGGGTTTTTCTCGTCGCAGAGCGTGTGGCCGGTCTGGACGTTCTTGAGGCCCACGATGGCGACGATGTCACCGGCCTGGGCGGACTCGATCTCGTTGCGGTCGTCGGCGTGCATCTCGACCATGCGGCTGACGCGCTCGGTCTTGCCGGTGAATGAGTTCAGCACGGTGTCGCCCTTCTTGATGGTGCCCGAGTAGATGCGGGTGAAGGTGAGGGCGCCGAACTTGTCGTCCATGATCTTGAACGCGAGCGCGCGGAGCGGCTTGGACGGATCGCTGACGGCGAATTCGCCGGTCTCGTTGCCTTCGGCGTCCACTTCCGGGAGCGGGTTCACCTCGGTCGGCGAGGGGAGGAAATCCACCACGGCGTCGAGCACGAGCTGGAGGCCCTTGTTCTTGAAGGAGGAACCGCAGTAGGTCGGGAAGAAGCTCAGGTTGATCGTGCCCTTGCGGATGCACTTCTTGATGGTGTCGATGTCCGGCTCGTTGCCTTCGAGGTATTGCTCCATCACCGCGTCGTCCTGCTCGACGGCGGACTCGATGAGCGCGGCGCGGTATTCCTCGACCTTGTCGGCCATGTCGGCCGGCGGGTCCTCGACGGTGAAGTTCTCGGGCTGACCGGAATCGTCCCAGATGTAGGCCTTGCGGCTGAGCAGATCGACCACGCCCTTGAAATCACTTTCGGTGCCGATCGGCAGGACCATCACCAGCGGGTGCGCGCCGAGCACGGTCTTGACCTGCTTCACCACGCGGTAGAAGTCCGCGCCGATGCGGTCGAGCTTGTTGACGTAAATGATGCGCGAGACCTTGGAGTCGTTCGCGTAGCGCCAGTTGGTTTCGGACTGGGGCTCGACGCCGCCGGAGCCGCAGAACACGCCGATGCCGCCGTCGAGCACCTTCAGCGAGCGGTACACCTCGATGGTGAAGTCCACGTGGCCCGGAGTGTCGATGACGTTGAACTGGTGGTTTTTCCAGAAGCACGTGGTGGCGGCGGACTGGATGGTGATGCCGCGCTCCGCTTCCTGTTCCATGAAGTCCATCGTCGAGGCGCCGTCGTGCACCTCGCCGATCTTGTGGATCTTGCCGGTGAGTTTGAGAATGCGTTCCGTCGTCGTGGTCTTGCCCGCATCCACGTGGGCGAAAATGCCGATGTTGCGGTATTTGGTGAGGTCCTTCATGCGGATGTGGGGAATGGTACGTTCTGCTCCCGCGGCGTAGCGGGGCGCATTCCTTAGCCGGCTTTCCCGATTTGGCAACCCCCGACTTGACGAAACCTCCGGCCGTGCGCCTGCGGGTTTTGCCGCAGATTCAGATGGCGTGCTCCACGCCCGGCTCGGGGATGATCACCTCGGCGTCCGGCAGCCGGCGCTGGGTTTCCGCCTTGAACCATTCGGCCGCGGGCTGGTCGCCGTGGACGAGGAAAACCTTCTTCGGACGGACTTTCTCGATGTAGTCGGCGATCGCCTCGCGCGTCGAGTGGCCGGAGAAATCGTAGGTGCGCACCTCGCAGTTGAGCGGCACCGGCGGGTGGGCCGGGTCGAGCAACACGCTGTCGCCGGGCCGCGCCGCGCGGATCCGGCCGCCGGGGCTTTCGGGGTCCGCGTAGCCGACAAAAAACAGCCCGTGCCGCTTGTTCTCGAGCACGCCGTTGCGGGCGAAGTTGTTCGAGACGGTCTTCTCCGTCATCATCCCGCTCGAGAGCGCGTAGATGCAGCCGTTGTGGAACGGGATCTCGCGCGAGGGGCCGCGCCGGCGCTTCCCCGCCTCGAGTTCCATGTCCCGGAGGAAATTGAAGTTCGGCAGGTGGCGGCGCGAGGTTTCGCTGAAGCGGTCGTAGATCAGCGTCATCTTGGTGCTCAACCCGCCGATGTAGACCGGCGTCCTGCGCGGGATGCGCTTCTCTTCCTTGAAGCGGTGGATCATCGCCAGCACCTCCTGGCTCTTGCCGATGGCGAAGACCGGCACCAGCACCGAGCCGCCGCGGTGCAGCACGCGTTCCATCGCCTCGGCGAAGTCGTTCTCCTCGTCGCGACGGTGGTAATCCGGCCGCCGCTGGTTGTCGCCGCGCGTCGTTTCCACGATCAGCGCGTCCACCGGTTCGCTCGGGAAAAGCGCGCCCTTCTGGAGGCTCGCGTCCTCGAAGTTCACGTCGCCGGTGTAGAAGATCCGCTTGCCCTCCGCCTCGATCGTCACGCCCACCGAGCCGAGGATGTGGCCGGCGTCGTGGAAGGTCGCGCGCACTGTCGCCCCGTGGTCGAGGTGGAACGGCCGCTCGATCCCGCGCGGCTCGAAGAGCTCCTTGATCCGGTCCAGCTCCTTGTGGTCGAAGAGCGGATACTCGGTGATGCCCAGCTCGAGGCGCTTCGCCTGCATCACGTTCACCGAGTTGTGCAGCAAGGCCGAGCAAAGCTCCGCCGTCTCCGGCGACATGAAAACGCGGGCCTGCGGCTGCTCGTCGAGCAACACCGGCAAGGTGCCCACGTGGTCGAGGTGCGAGTGCGTCACGATCGCCGCGTCGATGCTCCCCGGCTCGAGGAACTCGAAATGCGGGATCGCTTCCGGGCCCTCGTGCTTCGGGTGCATCCCCGCGTCCAGCACCACGCGCGCGCGATCCGTTTCCAGCAGGTAGGAATTCGCGCCGATCCCGGCGTGTCGGCAAAGACTCTTGAAAATCATGAAGAAAGCGCCGGAGCGCGCGGGACCATGGTGGAGGCGCCATGCGGTGTCAACTCGGGGGGCGGACCGCCATCGGTACCAGTAGCCCAACGTGGACGCTTTGACCTCCGGAACCAACTTCCGGCAGCCGGAGCTTCGTCCGCGATCTCCCACATCCGAGCAGGTGCCTGTGCAGTCGACTTTCACTGTCGTGCCGCCTTTCCTTCCGAAACCACCGCGAGCCACTGCCGCCAGCCGTGGCTCATTTGGATCGTGCTTCCATGAAAATCCATCTCGTCCTCTGCCTAATGATCCCGACCCTTTTCAACGGTTGCTCGAGCAAGGAAAGAAGCGCGATTCTAAAAGGGATCTCTCCCAACCGAATGATCGAAGCAGCGGGCAAGGCTCATGGTATCCTGCTCGCGCCCGACGGTGGAGCAGCCGGATCGGGCGGGGGATATGCGCGACGAACCTGGACCTTTTTCTCAAGGGAGAAGGGCGTGCAAGAGAGGACCCTGAAAGCCCTTGTGGATGATGTTGCCAGCGGCATCCGGAATGAAGTCGTCGCCATGGGCGGGCGGGCGGAACCTCTCTGCGGTTCGTTCGCCTATTTCCAGATCCAGTCATTCGACTACTCGCACCAGGGAAGACGGGGAGCTGTGCGAGTGACAGCCGGCGCACTTGCAAGGGGAGTGGCCGTGACCGTGATCATGGAGGAGCGGCCGGATTAGCACCTGCTGTCATCGAGGGGTTCGCCTTTCGCCCGTGCCTTCGCTCCCCCGATCGGGGTCTTGAGCCGTCGCCGGCACGCGGGCGAGGATGGCACTCGGCTTGACCGACCGACTGATGGAAAAATTCATCCGCTCCCTCGTCACCGCCTGCCTTGCCATGGCGGGAGGCTCCGCCCATGCCGTCACCATTTGGCCCTTGGGCGACTCGCTGACCTCCGGCTTCAACGTGCCCGGAGCCTACCGGCCGCAGCTCCACGCGGACCTCACGGCCGCGGGCTGGTCCGTCGATTTCGTCGGCACCGCCACCAACGACGCCACGCCGTACTTGACGACCCGTGGGGAAACGCACCACGACGGCCACTCGGGCTGGTTCATCGCGGACGCGGCCGGCTCCTCCATCGACAACGGTCGTGGCCTCTACGACAGCGTGGGCGGCTGGGTTTCCGTCATCGGTCAGCCGGACATCATTCTCCTGATGGTCGGTACCAACGACCTCAACCGGAACAACCTCGTGGCCACCGCGCCGGCACGGTTCGACCTGCTGCTCTCGCGGCTGGCGTCCCTCGCCCCGGCCGCCCGCATCATCGTCGGCTCCGTGCCCGGTGCTTCCGAAACCAATATTTACAAGGACGCGTCCGTGACGGCATTGAACGCTTCCATCGACACCTTCAATGCATCGCTTGCGTCCATCGTCTCGAGTCAGGCGGGAAGCGGTGTGAACGTCGAGCTTCTCGACGTGAACGCGGCGATGACATTGGCGGATCTCGCCAGCGACGGCCTGCATTTCACGCAAGCCGGCTACAACAAGCTCGGCGGCCTCTGGGCCGAGGCGATCCTCGTGCCGGAGCCCGAAACGATGACGCTCGCCCTTTTCGGCGTGCTCGCGGTGATGCGGAGGAGGAGGGCGTGACGGGCGGACTGAAGGTCCGCGCTCCTTCTTCTTTACGCGTATTCCCAGCCGTCGCGGTACGCGGGGCGTTTGATGAGCTGGTTGGCGGCGTCGTTGCCGGTGGCTTGGAATCGCTGCTGGTCCCACTGGATCGGCCGGCCGGTGCGGATGGCGAGGTTCCCGAGGAGGCAGAGCTCGGTGAGCGGCACGGCGTAGTCGAAGTGGGCCATGAACGGGAAGGCTTTGCCGCGCTTGATGGCGGCGGTCCATTCGCGCTGCGGGTCGCCGGGGTGGGGGCTGCGCTCGAGGTTTTTTTCCGGCGGGTTGGCGAGGAAGTCCTTTGAACGCTCCTCGGGGAGGATGGTGAGGTTGCTGGCTTGGTCGCCTTGGTTGGTCAGGACGCCTTCGCTGCCGACGACGTAGAAGCCGGTCTCGCCGAGCTTGTGGTCGCCGAAGTTCTCGGGAGTGGCCGGCTTGTTCGGCGAGCCGTCGGCTTTTCGGCCTTCGTACCAGGTGAGCTTGATCGGGCCGTGGCCGGGGATGTCGTTCCAGAAATACTCGACGGTCGCGCCCTTCGGCCACGCGATGTCCGTGAGGCCGTCGGCCTTCGCCTCGATGCGGTCGGGAACGCCGAGGCCCAGCGCCCAGACGAGCGGGTCGAGGTTGTGGCAGCCCATGTCGCCGAGCGCGCCGCTGCCCCACTCGTGGAAGCCGCGCCAAGCGAAGGGATGGATGCCGGGCGAGTAGTCGTGGTCCGGCGTCTGGGCGAGCCAGAGCTGCCAGTCGAGGTGCTCGGGAACATCGCCGCCCTTGAAGGAAACCTCGGGCCCCTGCGGCCAGATCGGGCGGTTCGTCCAGACGTGGATCTCGCTGACCTTGCCGATCACGCCTGCGTCGAACCATTCCTTCAGGACACGGTTTTCCTCGTAGGTGTGGCCTTGGTTGCCCATCTGGGTGATGACGCCTTTTTCCCTCGCGGCGCGGTGGAGCCGGTCGGCTTCCCAGAGCGTGTTCACCAGCGGTTTCTGCACCATGACGTGCTTGCCGAGCTGGATCGCGTGCATGGCGGCCGGGTAGTGCGAGTGGTCGGGCGTCGAGACGGTGACGGCGTCGATGCCCTGGACCGAGTCGAGCATTTCGCGGAAGTCGCGGAACTTCTTCGCCTGCGGGAAACGTTCGGCCGCGCGGGCGAGGTTGTTCGCGTCCACGTCGCAGATGGCGAGGATCTCGTTGCCGTCGGCCGAGTTCTCCATGTCCGAGAAGCCCTTCCCGCCGACGCCGACGCAGGCGATGCCGAGCCGTTGCGACGCGGGCGTGTCCTGGGCGCGGAGGAAGACGTTCGGCAAGGCGATGCCGCCGGCTGTGGTGAGGGTGAGGCCTTTGAGGAAGGAACGGCGGGACGTGTGGAGACGGTGGGGCATGGAATCGATTGGGGTTTCTGCAACGGCAGACTACCGCGGGCGGGCGGGAGGTCGTTCACCGCCCGGAGGCGAATCTGCGATTTGTCGGCTTGAAAATTCCGATTTTCCGGTGGACAAGAACCCGGTCCGCGGCTACCGACCGCTCCCCGAGCGGCCGACTGGCCCGCGCTGGAAGAACCTGGCAGAGTAGCTCAGTGGTAGAGCAGAGGACTCATAAGCCTTTGGTCGGCGGTTCAAATCCGCCCTCTGCT
>CBFGTW010000044.1:0-30143 GCA_965651855.1 uncultured Verrucomicrobiales bacterium | reverse complement strand
ACGTCCACGTCGGCCGAGTAGACGATGATCGCCCAGTCCTCGAAAAAACGGGCGGAGATTTCTTCCATGATCGCCTCGGCCATCTCCGCCGAGACGAGCGTGTCGATGTGGACATTGCGGCCTTCCCAGTCGGAGGCGTGGACGCCACGCGAACCTTGGCCTTCGACCAGCGCGATCGACCAACCCGTGGCGCCGTGGCGCTTGAGCAGATCCAGCAACTCGTCGCGCAAGATGCGTTCGGCGACGATGGTGACCTTCTTCAGTCGGACTTTGGCGGTCATGGGGCGAGCAGGCGGGAGATGTATTGGAACAGCGGAATGCCGATCGCGAGGTTGAACGGGAACGTGATCCCGAGCGAGAGCGTGAGATAATACGCCGGATTCGCCTTTGGCAAAGCCACGCGCACCGCTGCCGGCGCGGCGATGTAGGACGCGCTGGCGGCCATCGCACCAAGCACCGCGGCCCCGCCCGGTGACATGCCGGCCAGGGTCGCGCCGGCCACGCCGAGGGCGCCGTGGAGCGTCGGGATCACGCAGCCGAGCACCAGCAGCCGGACGCCCGCCCGCGCGGCGTCACCGAGGCGCTTGCCCGCCGAGAGGCCCAGCTCGATCATGAAAATGCAGAGCGCGCCCTTGAAGATGGTGGTGAAAAACGGCTGCACGTCCGCCAGCTTCGCCGGACCGCACAGCGCGCCGATGACCAGCCCGCCGACGAGCAGCACGATGCTCTTGCCCGTGACCACCTCGTGCAGCGCCTTTTTCCAGCTTCCCGAGCCCTTCGAGCCGGCAAAGAGCAGGGCCACGATGATCCCCGGCACCTCGAGCGCCGCGACCAAGGCAGGCAAATACGATTCGCCGGAAACGCCGAGCCGGTTGATCGCCTCGTTCGCCGCGAGATAAGTGACCACCGAGACCGATCCGTAATGCGCCGCCACCGCGGCCGAGTCCTTGACTCCCAACCGCCCGAGCTTCCGCATGAAAAAGAACGCGGACACTGGCGTGATCACGCCAAGGGCCAGCGTCAACGCCACCGGCCAGACCATTTCGCCGAACGGCGTGACCGCGAGAGCCGCCCCACCTTTCAGCCCGATTGCGAGCAGCAGGTAGATCGAGAGTCCTTGGTAGATCGGCTCGGGCAGCGTGAGATCGCTCTTCATCAGCCGCGCGGCGATCCCCAGCGCGAAACAAAGCACCACGGGCGAGATCAAGTTTTCCGCAAGCAGGGCCATCGGCGGCCGAAAGTGCCGGCAAGGCCCGCCCCACGCAAGCGGCATCGACGGCGAGAGGCGGGATCAACCGAGCCTCAACCGCAGGGTGAAGCACGCGCCGTTTCCGTTCCCGCGCAGCTCGAGATCCCCGCCGTTGGCGCGGGCGAGGCGGCGGGAGAGGGCGAGGCCTAGGCCGACGCCGGGGCGGGTGGTGGCGGCCGCGGCGGCGGATTTGTGGAATGGACGGAAGATGCGACGGCGGTCGGAAGCGGGAATGCCGGGGCCGTGGTCGCGGACCCGGAGCTCGAGGAAACGGCCAACCTCTTCCGCCACGAGTTGTACTTCGGGCGGGTTGGAGCCGGCGGCGTATTTCGCGGCATTGTCGATGAGATTGAAAAGGACGTGCTCGATCGCTGCGGGATCGGCGTGGACTTGCGACTGCCAAGCCGGCGCGTCCAGATCGGAGACGAGTTCCAGTCCGGCCTCGTGGAGCCGGCCGCGGAAGCGCTCGAGCATCGGCTCGACGAGGTCGCGCGCGGCGTGCCGGCCGGGCGCCGAGCGGGCGCTGCCGCGTTCGATGCGGGAGAACGCGAGGACGTTCTCGACGAGATGCGAAAGCCGGACCGCCTCGCGGCGGAGCGTCCGAAAATAGTCCCCGCGGCGTTCCTCGCGGACGGCGCCGGATTCCAACATTTCCGAGTAGAGCTGGAAGGTGGTGAGCGGCGTGCGCAGTTCGTGGGTGACGGCGGAGACGAACGACGCGCGGCGCTCGCTCAGCCGCAGCAGGCCGGCGAGCATCAGCCAGACCGCGACAACCGCGAGCACGGCCGCGGCCCAACCGGCGGCGAGCGGCATCGTCACGGGCCGTCCCGGCGCTTGCGCGGAGGACGGCTCCCGGCGCGGGTCGAGCCGCCAGGGAAAGGTCGCGAGGACGAGCTCCCCCGCCCCGTCGGCCGCGGCGGCGGGCTCCAGCTCCGCGCGCGGGAAAAGGTCCGGAATTTCCCGCAGCAAGGCGGCTTCCAGCGCGGCGGCGTCGATCCACGAGCCTTGGATGGAGCGGAGCGCGGCACCCGCCGGATTCCGCCACTCGAGGTGGCGCAACAGGAACAACTCGCCGCGGATCCACGCCGGTCGAGGAAGGCCGCCGCGGACGAGATTCCATTCGCGGGAGCCTTGCCAGGCGGCGACATTCGCCTCGTAGATCACCTGGCTGCGGTCCAGCGCGCCTTTCACGACGCGACCGCGGTTGGCGAGTTCCTTGGATGCGGGAGGTTCCTCGACAACCGCATCGGAGACGACTTCCCAAGCGGCGGGCAGTTCGGGCGTGAGCGCGCAGACGATCGGGAAAAGCGGCGCGGTGCCGGCGGCCAGCGCGGCGCGCAGTTGGGTCGTCATCTCCGTGGGCTCCGCGAGCAGTTTGCCGTCGGCTCGGGCTTCGAAGCGCATCTTCACCTCCGGCTGCGGCGATTCGTCTGCATCCGTGCGCACCACCGGCCGCTGGCTCTCCTCCGCGATCCACGCGGCGGCCGCGGCGTCCATCCGCCAGAGCGCGAGCCGCACGTCTTCCTCGAAGGCGGCGCGGCGTTCGGCCAGGGCGCGTTCCCGCTCCGCCTCGAGCGTCCCGCGGGTGAGCGCGGCCATCGCGCCGAGAATCAGCAGCGCGCAGAGCGTCGCCACGCCATGCACCCACCAGCGGTTGGCGGCGGGCATGTTCATCGTTGGATCCTCCAGCCCTTGCCGCGGACGGTGGCGAGCAGCGATTGGCCGCCGTCCCGCAACTTCGTCCGCAGGTGCATGATATGCATGTCCAGGGTGCGGGTCTCGGTGCGCGAGGGGTCGAGATTCCAGACATTCCGGAGAATCTCGGCGCGCGAGACGACGCGGCCGCCGGCATCGAGCAGGTAGCGCAGCAAGGCGCCCTCGCGTTCGGATAGCCCGACATCCGAGCCATCCGGAAATGTCACGCGTCCCTCCGCGAAATCCACGGTCGCGCCCGGCAGCTCGTGGACGTCCGCCGGCGCGGCGCGCTCGCACGTCCGCCGCAGCACGGCCTCCACCCGGGCGAGCAACTCGCGCACGCTGAACGGCTTCATCACGTAGTCGTCCGCCCCGAGCCGCAGGCCGCGGACCCGGTCATTCTCCTCGCCGCGGGCGGATAGGATGATGACCGGCTGGCCGACGCGGCGTTTCTTCAACTCCGCGAGGATGGAAAAACCGTCGTTTCCCGGCAGGACGAGGTCGAGCAGGAGCAGTCGGTAGTTCGCCCGCAGCGCGAGCGCGAGCCCCGCCGCGCCGTCCGCCGCCTCCAAAGTACGATAGCCGCCGTACTCCAGCGCGTCGACGACGCCGCGGCGGATCGCGGCGTCGTCCTCGATGACGAGGATGGTTTTTTCGCTCATCGTGGGATTGGAAGACGATGACGGGGAACAGGCGGGTTGGAAAGCCCGCGCGCGGCGCTCATTCCGCGCCGGCGGCGGTTCCAGCGAAGGGAATGCGGGTCGACTCCAAGTCGAGCAACGGCCCGAGTTCGTGGACGTTCCGGTAGCCGTAGGCGTGGAGCGTGACAAACGTCGGAATGTTCAATGCCGCTGCGGCGATCTTGAACGGGAAGATCTCCGGCTCTCCCTCGAAGTTGTTGTTGCAATAGATCAGGACCGTCGTGTCCTTGTCCGGGATCAGCCGGCGCAGGCTTTCCTCGGTGATGTCGGAAAAATTCAGATGGACCGCGCCGCGGACGTGGAGCCGCTCGAACTTTTCGTGGCTTCGGGTGTCGAGCACCACCGTTCCCGGCTCCGCGGCCATCTTCAGAAACTCCTCTTCGGAAACCCGCCGGGCTTCCCGCATCGACCGCGCTTCGGTGGCCGTCAGGAGGAAGCCCTCGTAGTCGATTTGGGGATTCGCGGGCTCCGCGGCGGTCAGCGGCAGGCACAACAGAAAGGTCGGTATGATCGATTTCATGGCGGAGGACCCTCGCACGCCGGCGCCGCCCGCGTCCGTCAAGAGCGCGTAAATCCGTCCGCCCGCGGCTTGCCAGCCGCGGGCGGATCGCGTAGCTGGAGCGCGTGATCGGGGCAAAGGCGATCGTCATGCTGGCATTGTCGAACGTCTTCATGACCTTCGCGTGGTATGCCCATCTCCGCGACCTGCGGGACAAGCCGTGGTGGATCGCCGCGTTCATCTCGTGGGGGATCGCGTTTTTCGAATACGGGGTGCAGGTCCCGGCGAACCGGATCGGCTACCAGGTTTTCAACCTCGCGCAGCTCAAGATCCTGCAGGAAGTCATCACCCTCTCGGTCTTCGTCCCGTTCGCGGTGTTCTACATGCGGGAAAAGCTGACCTGGAACTACGCCGCGGCCGCCGTGTGCCTCGCGGGCGCGGTGTTTTTCATCTTCAGGAAATAACTCTCGACTGCGATGGACACGTACGATGACAAGCGCCTCGACTTGGTTCGCGGATTCCGCCCGCGTCGCCCAAATGCCCTTGGGTGAGCCCGCCATCCGCCGCGCCCTTCAGGGCGATTCTCCTTCTGACGGGGATCCGAGATCAACCGGTGGCGCGAGCCACCGGAACCGGCGCATGAGATCACCGTGCCCCGGCAGGGGCGCAGGATAGCGTCCGGCGTGTCCAACCCGAACGGGATGCCCAGCGGTCACGCCATCCGTGCCCTCATTCCTTCGTCCAGATCCGCGTGTTCAGGTCGAGCTGCTCGGGGATGTGGAGCAGGATGACGAGCTGTTGGAGGAAGTCCGCCAAGGGTCGCGTGTCGTGGAGCGGGCGTGAAATATCGGGCTCGAACCAGTTTTCGGTCTTGGGCAACGCGAGATGGAGGCGCGAGTCGAGCAAGGCGGCGTGGATGCCGGTGTGCCAGCGATTCCGGAGCGCGAGGAACCGCTCCTGCATGTCCGGCGTCAGCAGGTAGCGCGCCTCGACGGGATCGCTGGCGGAAACCTTGAAAGCCCGCTCGAATTCCGGATTCTCGAGACGGATGAGGTCGCCCGAGAGGCCTTGGATCTTCCGCCCGAGCCAGCCGAAGTTCGCCTCGGCGAAGTCCGGCTCGATGGTGACGTGGCAGCGGAAATGTTTGTGGAAATCCGCGACGAGGTAAATGCCCTGGAAAACCGTCACCCACGTGGTGCGGGTGTTTCCTTTCGAGTCGGTCGAGGTGTCCTTGCGCTGGACGTGCAATTCGCTGAGCAGGATGTCGGTGGCCCCGACCTTGCCGTGGAAGCAGTCTTCGCCGCGGTAGCGGTCGATCCGCGAGCGGAACAGGCCGGAGGCGCGAAAGGCATCCTCGGGAACGAGCGAGTCCGGGGCGTAGTCAACCCCCGGAGCGACGATGCGGGCGGCATGCCGGTAAACGGTGGATTTGCAGCGATGACGGAACTTTCCGCAAGCGCCACCATGGATGCAGTGGTGGAGAATGGCCGCCACCAAGGCGGCGAAACCGATGGCCAAGAGCCCGCCGAACGGCTCGGAACCCGCCGCGGCGAGGGCCAGCGGGATTCCGAGGAGCAGGACGAGCGCGGCGGCGATCCGTGCTTTCGTCCGCCGCGCCAGCGCGTGGAGGCGCACCTGCTCGAGTTCGTCGAGCAGCGGACGGATCCGCCGCGCGACGTCGGCGACATCGGGTCGCCAGTTCACGGCCGTGGACTCAGAGGCGGACATCGGGGCGGGCGCGTTCGGCAACGGCGATCTCGAAGTCCGGCATGCGGCGGAAGCCGAAGATCGAGGCGACCAAGGATGAGGGAAACATTTCCACGGAGTTGTGATAGTCCATGATCGAGGCATTGTAGGCGCGGCGGGCCGCGGCGATCTGGGCCTCGCATTCCGCGAGCTGGCGCTGGAGCATCAGGAACTGGCGGTCGGTTTTCAGGTCCGGATACGCCTCGGCCCTGGCGATGAGGCGGTCGAGCTCGTGGTGGAGCGTTTGCTGGGCCTGCCATCCCGCTCCCGGGGCGGCCGCGCGACTGCGGGCGGCTGTCACCGATTCCAGCACCTCGCGCTCGTGGGCGGCATGCGCCTTCACCGTTTCCACCAGGTTCGGCACCAGGTCGAAGCGCTTTTTGAGCTGCACGTCGATGGTGGCGAAGGCGAAGCGCACGTGGTTGCGGCGGTTGACGAGGGAATTGAACGTCAAGCCGAGCCACAACAGCGGCAGGCCGAGAACCACGACAATCCAGAAGCCATCCATTGCCGGCAGGCTGACAAGCCATGGCGGGCAAGACCACTACAACTTCACCATCGGATTCTCCCGCCGGAGCCTCGCCAAATGCCGCGACAGCGCGAGGAGCCGTTTCCGGGTTTCGTGCCGCAAGGCGATCGCCATCACCGGCTCGAGCAGCGGACGCAGCCAACGCGGCTTCGCGCGGAAGTGGAGTTTGTAGGTGGCGAGGGAGCCGGCGCCGCTCGGCTCGTGGCGGATGGACGCGGCGAACGTTTCGAAGAACGGCGGGCAGTTGATCATTTCCACGGCAGCCAGCGCGCCTTCGCGGAAGGTGACATATCTCGTCTCGATGCCGATCGAGCCGAGAGCCGGCTTGCTCACGCAGAGCGAGGTCGCTCCAGCTTGCGCGCGGGCCGAGCCGCGGGTGAGCTTCGCCTCGGCGAGAAGCGTGTCCCATTCGAGCCGCCGTTGATAGTCGTGCAGGAGCGCGAAGACCTCGCCGCAGGAGGCGGGCATTTGCTGGCTGACGGCGAGGGAAGGCACGGCTCGGCGCAGGTTGGCACCGGGATCGCGAGCTGGCAACCCATCGGGGCGGCAACGCCGCGGCAAGAGGATGCCCATTTCCGGGCTCATTTCCAAAGGTTCGCCCGCGGACGAAAGCAGGTAGGCACTCCGGAGCCGTTTCCGGCGAGGGCGCCGGAAACGGCACGCGAAGGCGCGTGCGCTTCCCGCAACTTTGGCGCCGCCTCCGCCGTTCAATGAAGATGCACCGAAAAACCGCGAAGGATTTCCCGCAGGAGTTGCTCGATCTCTACGACGAATACGTGCACGGCCAGGTGGGCCGGCGCGGGTTTCTCGAGCGGGCCGGGCGTTTCGCCGTCGGCGGTGTGACCGCGGCGGCGCTGCTCGAGGCGCTGAGCCCGAGATATGCCTTGGCGCAGCAAGTGGCGGAAGAGGACGAGCGGATCCGGGTTTCCTACGTGGACTATCCCTCGCCGGAAGGAGCGGGAAAGATGCGCGGCTACCTGGCGCGGCCCGCGCGGGCGGAGGGCAAGCTGCCGGGCGTCGTTGTCATCCATGAGAACCGCGGGCTGAATCCCTATATCTCGGACGTGACCCGGAGATTGGCCATCGAGGGATTCGTCGCCTTCGCGCCGGACGCGCTCGCGCCTCTCGGCGGTTACCCGGGGACCGACGACGAAGGCCGGGCGATGCAGGCGAAGCGCGATCGCAATGAGATGACCGAGGATTTCATCGCCGCGGCGAAGTGGCTGCACGACCACGAGCTGACCCACGACAAGCTCGGTGTGGTCGGCTTTTGTTTCGGCGGAGCGATGGCGAACACGCTGGCCGTCCGGCTGCCGGAGATCGTCGACGCCGCGGTCCCCTTCTACGGCGGGCAGCCACCGGCGGAGGACGCGGAAAAGATCCAGGGGGCTCTGTTGCTGCACTTCGCCGAGCACGACGAGCGGGTCAACGCGGGCTGGCCGGCCTGGGAGGAGGCGTTGAAAAACGCCGGCGTCGACTACGAAGCGCACGTCTACGAAGGCACGAACCACGGATTCCACAACGACACCACGCCACGGTACGACGAGGCGGCGGCGAAGCTCGCTTGGCGGCGGACGATCGAGTTCTTCAAGCGGAAGCTCGACGCGGGTTGACGGATGGCAGGGCTTCTCCATCTCCGGTTCCGCGGAGAATTCGTTTGCCGGTGCGGGCAGCGCTCTTACGATCCTGCCCGAGTTCCATGAACCGCTTGTCCGCCCTTTTCCTCATCTTCGCCGCCGCGGCTCCGGTCGTTTCCGCACAGGCGCCCGCCGAGCCACCGGTACCGCCTTCCCTGCCGTCCGATGTCTACAAGTCGGTGCTGCGCATCGAGGTGGCCACCCAGGTGCCGGACTACTCCACGCCTTGGAATTCCGGGCGCTTCAGCGGCGGGATCGGCACCGGCTTCCTGATCGGCGAAAACAAGATCCTGACCAACGCCCACGTCGTCTCGAATGCCCGGCGCGTCCTCGTGACCGTCCACGGCCGGCCGGAGAAATACCCCGCCACCGTCGAGCACATCGCGCACGACTGCGACTTGGCGCTGCTTTCCGTCGAGGACTTCAGCGACTTCGCGGACTTCCCCACCTTCGAACTCGGGGAAATCCCGCAGCTCGAGTCGCAGGTCCGCGTGATCGGCTATCCGATCGGCGGCGAGCGGTTGTCGGTGACGCGCGGCGTGGTCTCGCGGATCGATTTCCAGCCGTATTCGCACTCGCGGGCGGATTCGCACCTGGTCATCCAGATCGACGCCGCGATCAACCCCGGAAACTCCGGCGGCCCCGTGATCCAGGAGGGCAAGGTGGTCGGCGTGGCGTTCCAGGGTCTGCGCCAAGCGGACAACACCGGCTACATCATTCCCACGCCGGTGGTGAAGCGCTTTCTCAAGGACATCGAGGACGGCCGCTACGATCACTACGTGGACCTCGGCGTGAGCGAGTTCCCGCTTTACAATCCCGCGATGCGCAAGGCGCTCGGCCTGCCGAACGACGGCAAGGGCGTGCTGGTGACCAACGTCGTCCCGAGCAGCTCGGCGGACGGCGTGCTCGAGGCGGGCGACGTGCTGATGGCCCTCGATGGCCTCGAAGTCGACGCCGCCGGCATGGTCGAGATCGACGGCGAGAAGGTGAACCTCAACGAGGTGGTCGAGCGGAAATTCGCCGGCGACAAGGTGGATGTCCGCTTCCTGCGCGACGGCGGCTGGAACGACGTGGAACTGGAACTCAAGGCCCTGCCGTGGTCGCGGATGTATGCCATCGAGTATGAGAAGGAACCGCGTTATCTGGTCTTCGCCGGCCTCGTGTTCCAACCGCTGAACACCAATCTCTTCGCCGCGAACAAATTCAGCGATGTCACCCTGCGCCGGCTTTACACCGACTACGTGCCGAAGGGGCTTTTTGAAAAGCACCGCGACGTGGTGGTGCTGACGCGCGTCGAGAGCGATCCGGTCACCAACCGGCTCGGTGCCTTCGCGGGCTACGCCGTCGAAAAAATCAACGGCACCGAGGTGCGGGATCTGGCGCACGCGCACGAGCTGCTTCATCCGGAGAGCCCGCCCGAGTTTCACGTCATCGAGCTTTTTGGCGCGCAGCGCCCGCTCGTCATCCCCTCGGCGGAAGTCGAGGCGGCGAACGAGCGCGTGAAGCGGAACTACAACATCTCGCGCCTCGCGAACCTCGAAGACTGAGCCATGCCCCGCGCCGGCATCGCGCTCGGGTCGAACCTCGGCAACCGCCTCGCCCACCTCCAGGAGGCCCGCGACCTCCTGCTCGCCGTGGCCGAGCCGGGCGCGGCGTTTCTCCAAGCTCCGATCTACCAGACGGCTCCGGTCGGCTGCCCGCCGGGATCGCCGGACTTCTACAACACGGTGATCGAGATCGCCTTCGCCGGCACGGCCTTCGGGTTGCTCGACCACTGCCAGGCGATCGAGTTCCGCCTCGGGCGGAACCCCGTCCACGAGCGCAACGCGCCGCGCGAGATCGATCTGGACCTGCTCTATTTCGGCGGGGAAACGATCGATGTCGGCCTCCTGACTCTCCCCCACCCGCGGCTGCTGCGGCGGGCTTTCGTGCTCCAGCCGCTGGCGGACATCCGGCCGGACCTGGTGCTCCCGGGAGACCGGGCGACCGTCGCCAAGCACCTCGCGCACCTCGATCCCGGCGAGCCGCCGCCCGTGCGCGTGCAATCGGCTTGGTGAGGCGCAACCGTTCCCCGATGAAACGGTTCTTGCGGACACGGCCGGCGCGCCTTCACTCGTCCGCAGCATGATCTCGTTCCGTCGCCCGTTGTTCCACCTCGCGCTTGGGGGCGGCTTGGCGCTGCTGGCCGTCTGCCCGGAGGTGATTGCACGGCCGTGGCAGCTCCAAGGCATCGCCGAGCCGGTGGAGGCGGAATTCGTGGGCGCGGGCAACGGCTTTGTCGTGCTGCGCGGGGAGAACGGCACCAGCACCGAGGTGCCGCTGACGGCCTTCACCGCGGCGGACCGGGACTACATCGAGCTGCGGGAAGCGGCGCGGAAAAATCCGCCTGCAGCCATCGAGCCGGGCAAGCCGATCACGCGCGGTAGCGATTATTCCGCGCATTCCATGGCGCGGCTCACCGGACGGACGATCTCGCTCGGCGCGGCCTCCGAGCTGCACCTGACGAACGAGTCGCCGTTCGGGGACGCGAACGTCAACTTCACCGCCGGCGACGGCTGGTTGTTTCTGGAGAAGGTCTCCGCTTCCACCGCCCGGGAGAAGTTTCTCGGTCATTTCCTGGTCAATGGCGTGCCGGCCGATCCGGAGACGAACCTCCGCATCGTCCGCCACGGCCAAGGCGCGGTGATCGTGCCGCACGGTCCGGATTTTCCCGCGGCCACGATTTTCCGCGACCCCGGCCTGACCGGCGAATCGCAGGACCTCCGCAGCCACGAAAATTACGGGAGAGACGAACTCGCCGGCGGGATCGGCTCGTTCGTCCTCAAGCGCGGCTACATGGCGACCTTCGCCGAGAACGAGGACGGCACCGGCGCGAGCCGGAACTACGTCGCGCAAGACCACGACATCGTCGTCGAGAAAATGCCGGCGGGGCTGGAAAAGGGCGTGCGTTTCATCCGCGTCTTCCCCTGGCGGTGGACGACCAAGAAAGGCATCGCCGGCGGCATCCACCAGAACCTGAACGTCTCCTGGTATTACGATTGGAACATCGAAGGCCGCTCGAACCCCGACCTCGAATACGTCGCGATCAAGCAGAAGCGCCACTGGCCGGGCCTGGATCAGGATTGGAAATGGAAAGGCATCAACCACCTGCTCGGCTACAACGAGCCGGACCGCCCGGACCAAGCCAACATGACCGTGGACGAGGCGATCGCCGGCTGGCCCGAGCTGCTCGGCACCGGTCTGCGGCTCGGATCGCCCGCCGTTTCCGACGGCGGTCTCGGCTGGCTCTACGAGTTCATGGACAAGGCCGACGCCCAAGGCCTGCGCGTCGACTTCGTGGCCGTCCACTACTACCGCGCGGTGGGGAATCCTGGTGACGGTCGCGCCGCCGCCGCGCAGTTCCACGACTTCCTCCAAGGCATCCACGAACGCGTGAAACGCCCGCTCTGGGTCACCGAATGGAACAACGGCGCGAACTGGACCACCGCCCCCGATCCCAGCTACCGCGACCAACAACGGGCCATCAAGGCGATGATCGAGATGCTCGATAAAACTCCCTTCGTCGAGCGCTACGCCCTCTACAACTGGGTCGAGGAAACCCGCATGCTCGTCCGCGACGACGGCTCCCTCACCCCCGCCGGAGAAGCCTACCGCGACCAAGCCTCGCCGGTCTTCTTCACCCAGCCCAAGCGGTGATCCCGCCGTGGTTGCGGCGCCGTGGCTGCGGCGTCTCGCCGCAACACACACCTGGAACATCCCCTGCTCCAGCTCCCTGCCCCACCCTTCACCCTCTCCCCACGACTCCCCGACCCATGGACTGCGCGCGGCTGCCGCTTTCCCGACCGCTGCCTGCTGCGGAGAAAGCAACCACCGCCGGACGCCGCCCCGCAACGGCGGACCCCTCTCATGCTACCTTTGCGACCCACCTCGTCCGATGCTCCGGGTGAGACGCATGTGAAACCGGCAGTGATCCTTGCCGCCACCGATCCAGAAGATCCAGTCGCCATATCCATGGGCAGTATATCCACCCTCGTCCCGCGATGACACCCTCTCAAGCCGAGACACGAATGCGTCGTAGTGCGACGGATCAAACCTGAATTCTCCGCTCGAAACATTCAAATCGAGGTCATTACGCATCGATATCTCGCGACTCGACGGAGGGATGACCTCAGGCAACCACCCTCGCGCGAATAGGCCATCTGCCTCGGCATCGTCGCGAGTGGCATAATTCACCGCCACGGATTCGCCGCAGCCGGAAAGCAAACAGATCGCGAAAAACGAACAGCGCCATTCGTCGAATGATCATTTTGTAGCGATCAGTAAACGCGCGCCGGAACCGCCCAACCACGAACAGCCTCGAGACATCCGCACCATCCATCTTTGACAATTAAGCTGGAGCGTTACCCACCGTTGGATTCGCCGGCTTGTTCTCTCAATCGTTTCGGGTAGTTTCTTCTGTTGCGATTCTCTCTTCAACCTGAGTTTGGCCTTACTCTTCTGAACACGGGTAGTGAGAGAGCTCAACTGAGATCCCCGCTTCCGCGGCAGCCTTGAGGAATTCAAGAGGCAAAATATCGCTATGAATCGGGACTTCACGGAACTCGATCCCAAAGTCAAGAATCACATCCTGAACACCCTCGAATGCGGCCATCGATGCGATCTCTCGGCAATGGGCCTCCAGATAGCTTGGCGCGTCGTTAAGCTGTTGGTCGAACTCGTCGAAATCGGCATCGCTCGCCACGAACGTGGCACCAGAGCACTCGTGTCGCTTCCCTTCCGGCTTGCTGGCTCGGCGAGGCTCGCCGCGCCGCCAAACCCGATCAGGCTTCAAGTCAACGGCGCCGAGAAGAGCATCAACATCAAGCTCGGCACCGGACACTCTGAGGATGCACGACATAGGGAACTTCTTTGCGCGAACGTGTGAATGCTCCTACGGGGGCGATTGCAAGGAGAATGAAAAGAATTCGAGGTGCTTAACAGCCTGTTGAAAAACCCCGCCCGTTCCACTTCGATCAGCGCGAGCATGTTCAAGCCGCGAGACGCCGCCGAGGAGAGCCAGCGGGAGTTCTGGATCGAGACCAAGCGCCTGCGCTGGGGCTGCTTGACGCGCCCCGGCAGGCGCTTTTTCGCGCGGCGCGGCAGGTTGAGCCGCATGGATTTGTACACCCGCCAGACGCGCTTGTGGTTCCAGGTTTCGCCCTTGAGGCGCATCCAGTGGAAGCACTTCCAGAAGCCCCAGCGGCCGTGCTTGGCGACCACCTCGTTGAGACGTTCGATCACGGGCGCGTCGCGGGCGAGCCTGTCGGGCCGGGGGCGATAGTAGTTCGAGCGTCCCAGGTTCGCGGCACGGCAGGCGCGCGAGACAGGGAGGGAGCGCTCCTTCACAAGCCAACCTACCGCTTGAAGGCGTTCGGTTGGCTTCAGAGCTTTTTTTCGATCAGCTCCCGAAGCGCGTCGTTCTCCATCGCGAGATCGGCGTACATGCGCTTGAGCTTGGAGTGCTCGGCCTCAAGCTCCTTGATACGCTTGAGTTCGGCGACGCCCAGCAGGTCGATCAGTGTCAACGGAATAGGCAGACAGGTGGCACCTGCCGGAAGCCGCCGATGTGGTTTGGACAGCCTGATGGACCACATTCGCCAACGAAACCGATACGACCGCTTTGGTGGTGTTGACGGTTTGGATATGGCGCAAATCGCTGAGTCCGAACGGAACGCATTTTTCTGGACGTTCCGCAATTCTGCCCGATTACTTGTTCATACGTCCACACTGACGGCCGCCAGAACCCGGAAGCCGGACGTCATCTTCCCATGGCAGGAGGATCTGTCTTGTTCCCGGGATGTGAACCATCGGGAACGGGATGCCTTTGGGATGATCCTCGGGTGGATGGAGACCTGGCGGATCAGGATCGGCTGCGAGCCGGGGCGGGAAAGCTGCAAACGCTTTTGGAGAGAACAGGTCATGGCAAAGGACCGGGAGGCTTGGCAACTCGAGCAGTGGGCGGGCGCGATCCAATGGTATCTGCGCTGGTTGAAGTACCGTCAGGAGACGGGAGCCGAGCTGAGGAGCCTCGACGAACGCGTCCGGCGGGCGGTGGAAAGCGCCGGCGCGCGCCGCGGGTTGGCTCGGCGCACGCGGGAGACCTACGGGCGCTGGGCGACCGGCTACGGCGGTGGGCGGGCGACGCGCGGGCGGTGATGGAGCCGGAGCGGGCGAGCGCCTACCTGGGCTGGCTGGTGACGGAGCGGAAGGTCTCCTTTTCCACCCAGAAGCAGGCGCTCAACGCGCTGGCGTTCTTTTTCAAGGACGTGTGCGGGAGGGACAGCGTCGAGTTCCTGGTGCGCCTGCGGAAGACACCGAACTCCGCGTCGTTGACCCCGTTTTGCCCCCCTGATTTTCCCTTGTCCTATTAGGGTTCATGGGAACGTGGCGCTTTTCGTTCGCAATGAGAAGGTCAGCGGTCGAATCCGCTATGCTCCACTTCTTGATTCTCCAGAGGTTACCGATCCCGAAAGGCATTTTGGCCGTTGGAAAATCCAGCCGGATTCCCCACCCTCGGGTGACTGGAATCGACCCACTTTCCGGCTGCCAGGGGGGCAAATCGGGTGGGGTGGCACTCACCACGCGCTGCGGACTGGAGCCGCCGAATCTTGTTGCTCCGTCCCATGCTGAACCTAGCCTCAGGCTATGCTTTCCCGGTGTTGGAAGGTCGGCATCCTTTGTGGCACCTCCGGCCTCGCGCTCGGGTGGCTCGCGCATCCCAGCAGCGACGCGAAAGAGAAACTTCCCGCAACCTCCGCTGAGCGCGGCCCAGCTGCGGAACGAAGGCAGCGACCTCAGGACGACCAAGCCAGAATTGTGTCCGCTCGTTGGCTCGACAGACTGGAGAGGATGACAGCCGACGAGGTGGCGGCTGAGGTTCCCACCGAGGATCTGAGTTTCGTCATCGCCGGCATCATGGAGTCGGTTTGGGGAGTTCTCTCCGCCCAGGATCAGCGGAAACTGGAAGTCCTGATCGGGAAATGGGCGGGGCGTGACCCGGACGCCGCCCTTGCGTGGGTTCGGAATCTCCGCCACCCGCAACAACGCGAACTTGGCCTGAGTAGCATTGCTGCCGCCCTCGCGACAACTGATCCCGAACGGGCGTTCGAAGTCTACACGGAGCAGGAGCGCGTCACGTTGTGGGTGGGCCGAGAAAGGATTGAACCACTCCTTTCCAGATTGTTCCAAGAGAAGGCAGCTATGGGGCCACACGCGCTGCTGGACATGATCCGACGGCTTCCGGAGAATGGGACGAACGGCATCACCGGGTTGGCGATCCAGTATCCCGAAGGCTTCGACTATGCGGCCTTGTTGGACGGTTTGGCCGAAGCCGGCATCGGAACTGAGGGCGCGAAGCCCTACGAGCCGACGAGTCCCTTGAGGCAATGGGCGGTGGAGGATCCCGACGCGGCCCTCGACTACCTGGTTTCGAGCGTGAATACCGGAACGCGCTTCACCCTAGGCGATCTCACCGCGGACATGAAGGTGAAGTGGGGTCGAGAGCCTACCCAGGCATGGCTGGGCGGGAAAGTTGCAGCGATGGATTCCGCACAAAGGCAGGCATTCTTCAAAGGAACCATGCTGCTGAACCACCCGACCCAACTGGCGGAGGTGATCGGCGGGATCGCGGACCACGCCGAAGCGCAGGAAGTGCGATACGAGGCGCTTCAGGCCGGGGTCGACGGGGCCCCACTCAACTTCACACTTTTGGCGGACCTTCCTACGGAGCAGAAGCTCGAGGTCTTGGGTAGACTTCGCGGCATGGAGGACACGGCGCTGCTCGAACAAATGCTATCCGTGTGGGAGATTCCCGCCGAGCGAATTGGCCCCCTTCTGCTCCAGGTCAAGAGCCGGACGGAAGATTAAGCCCCCCGCTCACGGACTCGCTGGAGTTGCTCTCGTTCAGGGGACGGAGTTGCGGCTCGGCGACTCCAAGCGCACTCATGGCGGAGGGAGCTACCAACCGCGCGCAATCTCCCTCTCCTCCTGCGCTGCCGGTGAAGGACCTGCCCCGGAGGCGTCGGCCCGCAGCAATCAGAGGCTGCTTCTGGCTCAGTTACTTGGAACGGGGCGGCCGGCTCATGCTGATCGACTCCGACTCATCGCGACCCACTGTGACTGTCTGGTAATCAGTCTTTTGCGAAGCTTCAGGGGAGCAAAACGGGGGGACCCCCTCTACCCTTTCTGCCGATCCGATGGATTTTTCCTTGTACTATAAGGGCCCATGAGAATGTGGCGCTTTTCGTTCGCAATGAGAAGGTCAGCGGCTTGGTTACGCGGTAGGGAGCGCGACGCCACAACCCGGTCGGCGGCAGCATCAGCAGCGAAAGTGGAGGCCCGGCGAGCTCCGCTCTCACAGTTGCGAGTAAGGCATCGAAAACGTATCGCCACCTTCGATGGTGCCGTTCTTGAAGCCTTTCATGAACCAGCGCATCCGTTGTTCCGAGGTGCCGTGTGTGAATGCGTGGGGCAGGACCTCTCCCCGCGTCCTTCGCTGTATGGCGTCGTCGCCGATCGCGTGAGCGGCACGCATGGCTTCCTCGATGTCCCCAGCCTCGAGGTACCTCCGGTTGTGGTGGGCCCACACCCCCGCATAGTAGTCGGCCTGGAGTTCGAGCCGGACTGACTGCTCGTTGTAGTCGCTCCGTCCGCGGCGAGATTGGACGCGGCCGGACTCGCCCATCAAATTCTGGACGTGGTGGCCCACCTCGTGAGCGATCACATAAGCTTGGGCGAAATCACCCGGAGCCCTGAACGTTCGCTCGAGTTCATGGTAAAAGCTCAGGTCGATGTAGATCGTCTGATCCGCCGGGCAGTAGAATGGCCCGAGCGACGCATTGCCGGTGCCACACCCAGTGCGCACCTGTCCGCGATAGATCTCCAGCGCGGGTTCCCGGTAAGTTGCTCCGCGCCTTTCGAACTGCTCGTGCCAGATCCGCTCGGTGTCGGCCAAGACCACCTCGACAAATCCGATCAACTCGTCTTCGTCCGCTCGAGCGGTCGCCGAAGTGGGAGCGCGCGAGGCTCCGCCTTCCAGCAGCGTCATGGGGTTGATTCCGGCGATCCACAGCGCGCCGAGGATCACGCAAAGCACCACGATACCCTTGATCCCGAATCGACTCGCGATGAAAAACAGGATTCCTCCGGCACCGCGTCCTCGCCCCGACCGGCTGCGGGTGTCGCGCACGTTGGTGCTCGCTCGTCTGCCTTTCCACTGCATCGGCCCTCGGCCATCACTAGACTCCATTCCAGGGCGCGCGCAAGGAGAAGGCTTTCACCCCCACTGCCGTTGAGATGTGCCGAGCTCGGCGAGACGTCGCGGCGAAGCAGCCGGCCCCAACGCCCATCCCCCAGCCGCGCACCGGGGCCGACGCGAGTGCGCGGCCTGAAACTTCAGGAAGCTCTCAGCGCTCGCCGGTTGCCCGGGCGAGGCAGGAGATCTCGAAAAAGCAGGCGTCGAAGACCAGCGTGAAAGGTTTACCGGCTTCTTCGCCTTGAACGCGAGGTTCCTTGGAGTGCGGCACCTTCCGCCGAGGAGGGCATTGCACCGTTCCGGGGCCGGGCTTCAGTGAAAAGATCGATGTCTCCGTCCCGGGAGTGTACTTGTATCTGCCGGCTTGCCGGTGGCGCACGAGTTGGAGATCCTCCCCAAGCCCAGCCCCCAATTCATGCGACTTTTTCTTCCCTGTTCCCTCCTTGCCGCTTGGCTCGCGGTTCCCGGCTTCGCTTCGGAGCTTTTCTACACCACCGACCATGACGGTAGTTTGATGCGGCTCGACACCAAGTCGCTGGTCCACGAGCGGGTCGCGTGGGGTCACGAGATCCCCAACGCAACCAGCGCGGGACCTGGCGGGCTCGCATTCGTCACCCGCGACCAATTCCTGATCTCGGCCGACGGCCCGTCGAACAGCTACGACGCCCTGCACCGTTACCGCTATACTGGCGGTGCCATCCAGCATCTCTCGACGCGGCGCACCGCGGACAAGATGTGGCGCTTGACCGGTGCGGTGCGCACCGCCGGCGGCCGGGTCCGCATGCCGAGCCTCTACGGCCACTCCCTCTGGTCCTTTGGCGGGGATCTTTATCTCCCGGATTCCAAGGGAATTCAACGCAACACGGGTCCCGCGCCGACCAACGAAGCCGCGACCGGACAATATCCGCGGCACATCGCCTACAGCTGGAGCGACGGGCGGATGGCCGTCAGCCACCAGAACGGCATCCAGATTTTCAGCACCGCCTCCGGCACGCCGGTGCTGGAGCGGGATATCCCGGCGAGCAGCCTCAACAGCATCGCCGGCCTGGCCTTCGATCACCTTGGGGTGGCGGTACTGGATGAGAGCGGCAGCGAAACCGGCCGCAGGTCCGTGCTGTGGGTCAGCACCCGCTCCTTCAGCTCCGAGACCGAGAACCGGCTGCTGCGCTACGACGCCACCACCGGGGAGCCGCTGGGTTCGAACCCGGAGGACCCCGGCGATCCCACCTTCCTGTCTTCCGCCGACGGTGGCTTCATGGAGATGGGGCAGATCGGGGTGGATCCCGCGGACGGCAGGATCTACGTCAACAACAAGAGCCGCCACTTCCGCGACCAGTGGAACAACCCGGGCGTCTGGGTGTTGAGCCGCTTCAACCGCTTCGGCGTCCTTGAGGAGCCGGGCTTCGTGAAGAACATCCGGATCCGCCATCTCACGTTCCGCCCGACGTTGCGCCAGCTCGAGATCGAGTCGGATACCGGGCAGGTTCTCGACGCGGCGACCTTCGCCGCCACCGGCGCCAGTTCCGGGGTGTGGTTCAAGACCGCGCTCGGCATCAACCAAGCGATCGCCGACTATTTCGGCCCCGGCACCTTCGCGGGTGAACTCACCGTCGGCGGAGAAGGAAGCGGCCGGCTGACCTTCCAGCTCCGCAATGGCACCACTTTGAAGACCGTCGCCCTGGCGGTGGACGCCAATGGCGTCGTGCGGGTGATCGAGCAGAGCACCGTGGACGTCGAGGGAGGCGCCAGGATTTCGGGCGGCACCCTGGAGGCCGCGGAAGGCACCTTGAATCTCCAGCCTGGCGCGGACCTGGGCGCCGCGGCTTTGATCGACAACGGCGGCTCGCTGATCGGCCACGCCGGGGGCAACATCATCGGCCACGCGGGCGGGAACATCATCGCCGCCGGCGGCGGGAATCTCATCGGCCACGCGGGCGGAAACAACATCGCGACCGGCGGCGGAAACATCATCGCCGCCGGGGGAGGAAACATCATCGCGGCCGGGGGTGGCAACCTTCAGGCAGGAGCCAGGACGGCGAAGGACGTCTCACCTGCCGACGCGGGAGAAGTGGCCATGATCCAAGCCGTGGGCGGGGAAGTGATCGCCGAAGATGGCGGCGTCCTCACCTGCGGGGCCGCTGGCTTGATTGAAGCCAGCAAAATCCGGATCGAGCGCGGCGGCACCCTCACCACCGGCTTGGATTACGCCATCGCGAAGGTTCACGGAAGCCTCCAGACGGACGAAGGCTCGATCATCCGCCTCAAGCTCGGCGGGTCCATCGCGGGTGAGGAGCACGATGCCATCCGCCTTGAAACCGGCGGCGCGATCTTGGACGGCACGATCGAGATCGTGCTCGACCCGACCTTTGCGACGACCCTCGATTCCAGCGACAGCTTCACTGTCCTCACATCGACCAGCCCGATCGGCGGCGCGTCGGTCGGGAGCGAAACCCGGGTCATGACCTCCGGCGGCACCGGCAGCTTCCGCGCTACCCTCGCGCCGGACTCGCTCTCGTTGACGCTTGACGATTATCAAGCGGCGAGCGCGCTGGAACAATGGGAGTGGGAGCATTTCGCCGCCGCCGAGCGGCTCGACCCGGAGATCAGCGGCAGCTTGGTCGATCCGGACGGCGACGGTCTGGCCAACTGGGCCGAATTTGCCTTCCACTCCGATCCGAAGGCCGCGGGCCCGCCGCCCCTCGAGGTGATGGCGGCGGGTCCGGAAACCGCCGAGCTCCGCTACCGCCGCCGCACCGGCGGCACGGGCACGGCCGCCAGCTACGCCGTGCCGGAGGTGCGCTACCAGTTGCAGATTTCCTCCGACCTCGTCCTGTGGAGCAATGTGGAAAGCGCCGGGGAAACTCCGGCCAAGCTCACACCATCAGCTGATGGGATCACGGAGGAAGTCATCGTCACGCTGGCCAGACCCGCAGCGGGCGAGCCGCGGTTTTACCGCCTCGAGGTGAAACCAACCGCCGAGTGAATTCTCATTGGCAGGAGCAGAGCCACTCCGGGCTATTGCACTCGCCGCAGACCGAAGTGTCGTACTGGACGCGTGCGGTGACCGGCTTCGCGTCCTCGCTTTCCTTGAAGCGGACGATCAACCACTCGCCGGCGCCGGGTTCGGTGAAGGTGAATCCTTCCGCGTCCTTGGCGACCTCGAGATTCACCGGCTTCTGCCGGGTGCCGGCGGTGGCGGTGAGCGCCTGGCCTTGGACCTTCACCGGCTTCATGTCCTTGTCCAGGAGCGCGATGTGGAGCTTGCCGTCCTCCTTCTTGGTCAACTCTCCGTGCATCGACTCGTTGTCACTGAACTCGAGAATGCGTCCTTGGTTCGGCCCGAATTCAATGTCTCCGTGGCCGAAGGCGAAGCTCGTCGTCACGGCGAGGATCAGGGTCATCCATGTCTTCTTCATGTGTTTCGTGTGGTGTGTGTTCTTCTAACGGGCGGCCGGTGCGTCCAGCCGCAGGGCTTTTTCCGCCGGCTTCCTCCCTATCAGGAAGAAAACGGCGGGGGTGACGACGAGGTCGAGAAGGGTCGAGGAAAGGAGGCCGCCGACGATGGCCACGGCCACCGGATGGAGGATCTCCTTGCCGGGCTCGCCGGGGGCGAGGACCAGCGGGATCAGGGCGATGCCTGCCGAGAGGGCGGTCATCAGCACCGGCACGAGCCGCTCCTGGGTGCCGCGCGAGATGAGAGATACGCCGAAAGTTTCGCCCTCATGTCGCATCAGGTGGAGATAGTGCGAAATCATCATGATCCCGTTGCGCGCGGCGACGCCACCGACGGCGATGAAGCCGACCAAGGTGGCGATGCTGATGTTGTCGATCCGCCACCAGGTGAAGGCCAGCGCGCCGGCGAGCGCGAGCGGCAGGTTGAGCATCACCTGCAGGGCCAGCGAGAGGCTGCGGAAATAGCCGGCCAGCAGCACGACGATCACCAAGGTGACCGCGCCGAAGAGAATCAGGATGCGTCGGGACGCCTCCTGCCGCGCGAGATACTCGCCCTCGAAGTTCAGCGTGTAGCCGACGGGAAGCTCGATCCTCTCCGCGACGTCCGCCTGCCAGCGGGCGACCAGCGATTCCAGATCGCGGTCGCGGGTGTTCGCGCCGATCACGATCCGGCGCTGGCCGTTCTCGCGGTTGACGACGTTCGGTCCGTTCACCTCGCGGACATCGGCGACGAGCGACAGCGGGATGTGCCGGCCGTCCGGCGTTTCGATGAGCAGCCCGCCGAGTTCTTCCGGCCACGCGCGCCGCTCTTCGGGCAGGCGCAGCACGAGTTCGACCACCGCCTCGCCCTCGCGCAGCTCGCCGAGGGTGGCGCCACCAACCAGCGCGGAGACCTGGCGATTGATCGCGCCGGGTGCCAGGCCCTGGAGGCGTGCCCGCTCCCGGTCCACCACCACGCGGACCTGCGGGATCGCCACCTGCGCCTCGACGTTCACGTCGGTGAGGCCGGGAATCGCTTCGCCGAGGTCTCTCACCTGGTTTCCAACGCGGCGCAATGTTTCGAGGTCCGGTCCGTGGATCTTCACCGCGATCTTGGCGGAAACGCCGCTGAGCATGTGGCTGAGGCGGTGGCCGATCGGCTGGCCGACATTGACGAAGGTGCCGGGAATGCCGCCGAGCTTCTCCCGGATATCGGCGAAGACCACCTCGCGCTCACGGCCGCCGGGATGGAACTCGACGTCGAATTCATTCACCGAGACCGGCATCACGTGGTCGTCGCGCTCGGCGCGGCCGGCGCGGCGGCCGACGGATTTCACCTCCGGGATTTGCAACAGCAGTCGGACCGCGCGGCGGCCGATTTCATTCGATTGGTGCAGCGAAGTCCCCGGCGCGCTGGCGAAGGAAATCGTCGCGCTGCCCTCGTTGAAGGTCGGCAGGAACTCCTTGCCCATCCCCGGATAGAGCATCGCCGCGCCTGTCACCAGCAGGGCGGCCACCGCGACCACCACCAGTGGCGCACGGAAAGCCGCGCGCAGGAACGTGGCGCGGGTGAAGGCCTTCATCCCGCGCACCAGCGGGCCGTCGCGATGCTCCCGGCCCTCCTTCGGCCGCAGCAGCAGCGAGCAAAGTACGGGAATCACCGTAAGTGACACGACGAACGAAGCGATCATGCTGACGATCGTCGCAACCGCGATCGGCCGGAACAGCCGGCCCTCGAGCCCGGCGAGACCGAGCAGCGGAACGAAGACCAACACGATCAGGACGGTGGCGTAGAGGATGCTCGAGCGCACCTCGCTGGAAGCCGCGGCGATCACCTCGAGCCGCGGCCTCGGTTCGGCCCGCGCGGCGTTTTCCCGCAATCGGCGGAAAACGTTCTCCACGTCGACGATGGCATCGTCCACCACCATGCCGATGGCGACGGCGATGCCGCCGAGCGTCATGCTGTTCACGCCCGCGCCGAACCAGCGGAACGTCAGCAGCGTGATCGCGAAGGACAGCGGAATGGCGGTCAGCGTGATGAAGGTCGTGCGGACGTTCAGCAGGAAGAGGAACAGCACGATCGTCACCATGATGGCGCCGTCGCGGATGGCCTCCTTGAGGTTGCCGATGGCGTTCTCGATGAACTCGCCCTGGCGGAAAAGAACGCCGATTTCCACGCCCGGCGGGAGGCTTGGCCGCAGCTCGTCGAGCGCGCGTTCGATTTCCGCGGTGAGCGCGAGCGTGTCGAAGCCCGGCGACTTGTCGATGCTCAGGATCACGCCCGGCTGCTCCCGCTCGTCGCCTTCGAAGGCGATCGCCGCGTCGCCGCGCATCGGCGCGACGCCGAAGGCCACCTCGGCGACGTCATCGATGGTGATGATCCGACCGTCCACGAGCTTGACCGGGGTGACGGCGATCTCCGCGGGATCGGCGGTCATCGCGAGGTTGCGGACCATGATTTCGCGGGTGTCCGTCTGGAGGTAGCCGCTGGTGGCGTTGCCGGCGGCGAGCGAGACGGCGGTTTCCAGTTCCTCGAGGGAAACATCCTCGGCCCGCAGCCGCTCGGGATCGGGCATGACGTGGACCTGCTTCACCCCGCCGCCGATGGCCAGCACCTCGGCGACGCCGGGGATGCTCTGGAGGCGCCGGGCCACCGTCCACTCCGCGAAGGTCCGGAGGTCCATCGGCGCGAGCGCGCCGTCGCCGCGCAGCCCGACCAGCAAGATTTCACCCATCAGCGAGGACACCGGCGTCATGCCGGGATCCGCTTGCTCCGGCAGCGACTCCCGGGCCATCTGCAGGCGCTCCTGCACCATCTGCCGGGCGCGGTAGATGTCGGTGCCCCAGTCGAACTCGACGAAGACGAGGGACAGCCCGACATCGGAACTCGAGCGGAGCCGGTCAAGCCCGCCCACGCCGAGCAAGGCGTTCTCGAGCGGCCGGGTGACGAGCGTTTCCACCTCCTCCGGCGCGAGGCCGGGAGCCTCGGTGAGCACCGTGACCGTGGGCTTGGTCATGTCCGGCAAAACTTCCACCGGCAACTCCGAGGCGGTGCGGAACCCGACCACCAGCAGCAGCGCGGCGGAGGCCAGCACCAGCGCGCGGTTGCGGAGGGAAAAGCGGATCAGGTGATCGAGCATGGCCGGGTCAGGCTTGGGCGGAGCGGCGGCGGAGAACGAACGGCGAGGCGATCAGCAGGAGCAGAAGCACGCCACAGGCGATCGCGAGGAAGACGGTGAGAGAACCGGGGCCCTCGTGATCATGGTGATGGTCTCCGCCTCCCTCCGCCGCGGCGAGTTGCTCGGCGGTCATTTCGCTGCCGTCCTCGTTGTGTGGATGCCCGTGGGCGGCATCCAGCGCCTCTTTCAGCGAAGCGGTGCCCCGGCCGGCGAAGGCCAGCTCGTAGGCGCCGCGGGTCACCACCTCGTCGCCGGGAAAGAGCCCGGCAACGATCTCGACCCGGTCGCCCGAAATCTCGCCGACCTCGACCGGCACCCGCACGTAGGCGTGCTCCAGCTCGTAGTCGCGGATGAAGACGAAGCGGTCGGTGCGATCTCCTTGGAGCGCCGCCCGCGGCACACTCAGCACGCCCTCGCGTTCCTCGGCGAGGATGGAAATCTCCGCGCGCATGCCCGGCCGGAGTCTGGTTTCCGGATTCGACAGCTCGAAGATCGCCTCGACATAGCCTCGGGCGGCGTCGGCCCCGACGCCAAGCCTCAAATACTGTGCTTCTCGTACTTCATCGCCAAGCGCCGGCACCTTGATCCGCGCCGCCGGCTCATCCTGCAGGACGGCCGCGTCGTGCTGCGGCACCTTCGCCACCGCCCACACGGTGGAGAGATCGAGGATTTCCATCAATTCGGTGCCCGGCTCGACGGGTCCACCGAGATGAACCTGCGAGCGCACCACCAGACCCGGTGCCGGCGCGCGCAGCTCGATCACCGGCGGCGGATCGCCCGGCTGCCGGCTCTCGACGCGGGCCACCACCTCGCCCTCGTCGACGAATTCGCCCTCGTGGACGAGCACCTCGACAAACCGACCGGCCACGCGGCTCGAGACCACGCTGTGGCTCTCGCAGGTGTGCTCGATCTCGCCGAGCACCTGAATGCCGCGGGCGAAGCGGGCCTCCTCCGCCTCCGCGGTTTGGATCCCGAGATTCGCCTCGGCGACCGGATCGAGGACCACGGTGTTTTCATCTCGCGGCTCCTGGGCCAGCGCGGCACCAGTGCAGATCGCGAGCAGGGTGATTTGGAAACATTTCATCGGACGCAGGGGATCAAGGTTGGTTGCCGGCCGCCTCGTAGCGGACGCGGGCGAGGTGGAATTGGCGCAGCGCGTCGAGCCGCGCCGCGGCCAGCGACAAGCGCTTTTCGCGGGCGCGGAACACCGCCTGCAGATCGCCCTGTCCCGCGCGGTAGGCCCCCTCGGCGAGTTGAGCCTGTTCGGCTGCCAGTGGCAGAAGTTCGCGTTCGAGTTCCGCGGCGAGCCGCGCCCACTCCGCCATCTCGTCGCGCGCGGCGGCGGCTTCGTGGTGGATTTCCGCGGCCAGGGCGACCGCTTCCAGTTGCTCGCGCTCGTGCCGCGCCCGCGCTTCGGCGATCGCGCCCTCGTTGCGGTCCCAGAAGGGCAACGGGATGCGGAAACTCAGCCCGACGAAGGCATCGCGCTCGTAGCCTTCCGGTGCGTCCTCCGCCCGCTCGACCGCCACCATCACGCCGGCCTCGACGTCGCCTCGGCGTTTCGCTTCTTCCAGCGCCACCCGCTGCCCGGCGGCCACCGCATCCAGCCGGGCCGCCTGGAAATCCGGCCTGCGCCGCGGATCCACCGCGCCCGCCGGCGGAACCGCGGGTCCGAGCGTGCCGCCGATGTGCACCACGGCGTCGGGCGGCAGGCCGAGCAAGGGCCGAAGCTCGCCCACCGCGGCGGCTTCGGCGGCGGATAGCCCGCGCCGCTCGGCGTCGAGCCCGGCGGCTTCGAGCCGCGCCAGCCCGGCGTCCAGCGCCGAGCCTTCCCCGCGGTCGGCCGCGGCCTTCAAGCTGGCGGCCAGTTCCCCGGCCAGTCCCACCTGCTGGCCCAGCAGCTCGCTGCGTCCGCGGATCGCCAGGACTTCGACGACGGCGCGGCGCGCGTCGGCGACCAGCCGCCGCTCGACCTCACGCACCTCGGCCTCGGCGGCTTCGAGCAACGTGCGGCTGACCTGTTTTTCCAGTGCCAGCCGGTTGGTCACCGGGAAGCGCTGCGAGAGAGTAAGCTCCGCCCGGCGTTCGCCGAAGTCCGGGTTGTGCTCGAGCGCGGCCCCGAACTCCGGGTTGTCGAGGCGGCCGGCCTGCACCATCCGGCCCGACGCCTCGCTGAGGCGCAGCCGGGCGGCGGCGAGGGCGGGATTGTCACTCTGGACACGGCTTTTCACGCTCTCGAGCGTGATCACCACGCCGGGCTCGGCGTGCAGGATGGGCGCGGCCAGCAACAGCGGCGCCACGAGGCAGAGTCTGGAAAAGGGCATTGGAACATGATTTGTTGATCGCTCGGAAGGGTCGGCCGCAGACGAAGCGGCCGAAAGGAGCCGGACACGCGGGACCGCGGCCGGAACACGACGAACGGCGCGGCCACACGGCCTGCCGGAGCGCGGCTTCAAGCAGCACTCAGATCAACGGTGGCGTGTCCAACTCCGGATACGGCCCGTCCGGCGCCGCTTCGTTGGAACGCTGCAGAGCCACATGATGGCCGGACTCCCCGGGGCGGCATCCCTCGTCCACCCGCTCCAGCCCCAACACCAGCGGGCTGCAGCAGAACACGTGGTGGTGCTCGTGCGGAGCATCCGGACAGTCTTCGTCGTGGTGCTCTTCACCGGGCAACTCGTGCGGGTGGTGGTGGTGATCCCCCTCGTGCGCGTGCGAGTGGGTGATCACCACGTGACGGTCGCTGCCTGCGGCCAGCCGCGCCGAGAGCCCGGCGAAAACGCCGAACATCATCAGCCAGACCAGCAACTGCCGCATGACCTTCAGCAAAGACGTTCCCGGCCCGGGTGCAAGCGAAAGCATCGAGGATCCAAAATGGCGCGCTACCCGCCCGTTTGACTGCCGCGGGCGGGGGAGAAGCTTGCAGGGCCGCTTTTGCAATCAAGCGGCAGAGAAGCCCGCCCGCGGCTGCGACCAAGCGCGGGGCGTTTTCACCGGGGACTCGTTGCTCGTCGCTTCGGCGGCCGGCCCGACCTGCTCGGAAAGGACGCGCACAAGCTGGCTCGCAGCTCTATGACACGCTTTTCGGCTCCTTCGCGAAGCTTGACGACGCAGTCTTCATCCATCTGCCCCACGGCCACGGCTCGCTCGCCATGCGGCGCGGCCATTGGCGACCGGCTCGAGAGTACCATCGGCTATGAGAAGCGCCACAATCCGTACTATCGAGAAACCAAGTGGAGCGGGTCACGGCGCCGGGATCGAGTCCGAGCATGGATGCTCCCAGTCCTCATTTCTTGTTCTGGGCGAGCTTAGCCAAGTATTTCTTCGGATCCTTCTCGAATTTCTTGATGCAGGGCTTGCAGCAGAATTTCACCTCCTGGCTGCCGTAAACCTTGGTGATGGGTGTGCCCATCGAGCCGAGCTTGTTGTCGGTGACAATGCAGGTCTTCTTGTTATAGGGCGTCACGGATCCGGCCAGCGCGGTGCCGGCGAGGATGACGGAAGTGATCAGGATCAGGGTCGTTTTCATGGTGCGTGATGGTGTTTGGTTGTGGTGTCAGAAGCGGAAGCCGACGCCCCCGCCGAAGCCGTGTTCGGAGTGGTATTGGGTGATCAGGGAGAAGCGTTTGCTCAGCAGCCAATCCGCGCCGGCCGACCATTCCCAGCTACTGCCGGTGTCGTACTGGACGTCGGCGAAGACCGACAGCCGGTCGGTCAGCCGCAGCGATTTGCCGAGGCCGAGCCGCAGGTCGCCTTCGCTGTCAAGCTGAACACGGCTCTCGACGAGGTAGGGGAGCCGGTATTCGACGCCGGCGAAGGCGCGATTGCTCGCCATTTCCTCATTGGTGATCCGCCAGCCGAGCACGGCGGAAAGGTTCGGATTGAAATAGCGCGACCAGCCGAGATCGACCTCGTATTCGAAGTCGTGATCATGGCCATGCCTGGTGTCGTGGTGGATGCCCACGTCCCACATCGCGAAGAAATCGTTGCGCGAGTTCATCAGCGTCGCCATCCCCATCGTCATGTGGTTTTGCAGCGAGCCGTCGACCATGAAGTAGAGGGGATCACCCGCGTGTTCGCCGAGCTGCGGCTGATGGTCCGGGCCTTGCTCCTCGTAGGAAAACACCCGCGCCATGCCGGAGTGCATGTGGTAGAGCAGGTGGCAGTGGAAGAGCCAGTCGCCGGTCTCGTCGGCCTCGAACTCGATGATGCGGGTGGCCATCGGCGGAACATCGACGGTGTGCTTGAGCGGGGCGTCGGATCTCTCCGCATCCTCCGTCACGACGCGGAAGAAGTGGCCGTGAAGGTGCAGTGGGTGGTGCATCATGGTGTCGTTGATCAGCTTGAGCCGCAGGACCTCGCCGCGCCTGATCCGAATCACGCCGTCCTCGGCCATGGTCTTGCCGTTGAACGACCAGACATACCGCTCCATGTCGCCGCTTAGGCGCAGCTCGATCGTCCGCCGCGGCAGGGCCGCGGAGTAGGCGGTCGATCGCAGGGCGCGGAGCTTGCCATAGGGTGAGAGCGGCCGCTCGGCCTCGCCGTCGGTGCCGAATTCGATGTCCTCCTCGTCCTCCATCGCCGCCATGAGGTGGGAGTCCATCCGGTAGTTGTCCGGTTTGGGGATTTCCGGTGCGGGATGGTCCGCTCCGTCGCCGAGCCACATCGAGGCATGGCCGGAGCCGTCCTGGGCGGTGGCGCGGATTTCCCAGCGGCCCGACCGGGGGACAACGACGGTCACGTCGTAGGTCTCGGCCATGCCGATGAGGAGCCGATTGACGCGGAGCGGGCGCACCGGTGGCCCGTCGGCGGCAACCACCTCCAGCGGCCCGGTCGCGGAGTGGAGGTAGAAGTAGGTTGAGGCGGCGGCATTGATGAAACGGAGCCGGATTTTCTCGCCGGGCTTCCCGGCCAGATCGATCGAGCGCCGGCCGTTGGCGAGGAAGGCGTCGTAGGCGACGTCCGAGATATCCATGGCGGGCATCCGCGAGCGCTCGCGGTCCCAGAATTCCTGGAGCGCGCCGGCCTTCGCCGCGCCGGCCAGGCTCTGGACGCTCCCTTTTTCGAACTGATACCACTCGCTGCCCCGCATCAGGGTGCGCATGACCTCGCCGGGTTGCTCGCGGGTCCAGTCGGAGAGCACCACGATGTGGTCGCGGGCGGTCTTCACCGGCTCTCCGCCCCGGGGTTCGACAACGATGGACCCGTAGACGCCCCTTTGTTCCTGCAAGCCGGTATGGCTGTGGTACCAATAGGTGCCCGCGTGCTTGAGCCGATACTCGAAGGTGTGGGTGGTGCCGGGCTGGATCGGCGGCGTGGTGACGTGGGGCACGCCGTCCTGGACATTGGGCAACAGCAAGCCATGCCAGTGGATCGAGGTTTCCTCCCGGCGGAGGCGGTTGTGGACCCGGATGCGCGCGGTGTCGCCCTCGCGGAAACGGAGGGTCGGCCCGGGAATGTCGCCGTTGAGTGTCAGGGCGGGGACCGGCTTGATATCCGGGCCGGGCGACCACGCTTGTTCGGCGACCACGAGGTCGTATTCGACGACGGCCGCCTGGACGGCGGCGCAGGAAAGCAGGGAAAAGAGAATGGTTTTCATGAAGCGATGGAGTGCGGAAATGGCCGCGCGGGGGCATGACCTCCCGAGCGGGGGGGAACGGGTGCGGGCACGACGGCCGCACGCCACACACTCACATCAAATCCTCAGCCGCCGCAGGAGCGCGAGGCGCTGGCGCGGCGTGATCGGGTCGGGGGAATCCGGATTGGCGCGCTTCCACTCGATGGAGACGGGCGCGAAGTCCCGGGTGGACGCCAAGGGAAGCAGCCCCGGCTGCGGGGCATCCGGCAAGACGGCCTGCTTCTCGAGATGCTTCGTGTCCTTGAGATTGCAGCCGCAAGCAAGCGGCACATTCTTGCCGTCATCCTTTCCGCCGCCGCAGCAGTCACTGACCGGAGCAGCGGCTGGTTCTCCACTGCAACAGCACGCCGGTGCCGCCGTCGCGAGCGACAACAGGACGAATAGAATCGTGCGAAGCAGGGTCATCAACGGGATGCTGGTGGGATGTGGCCGAACGATTCTTATTCCGTCGCGGATCAACTGCCACGGCTCCACTCACCGGACCCAACCTTCCGCAAGCGGAGCGCGTTGGCAATCACGGACACCGAGCTGAGGCTCATGGCGGCC
>CBFGTW010000043.1:0-30235 GCA_965651855.1 uncultured Verrucomicrobiales bacterium | reverse complement strand
GACGGTGAATCCGCCGTCTTTCGATCCGCGATGGATCGTGACATACTCGCGGATCGAGTTTTCCGGGCCGATCCGGACGCCAGAGGCGACGGCGGCGTCGAACGAAAGGTCCTGCGGCGGAGCGCCGATCACGCTGCCCCAGCCGATGGTGGTGCCGGATGCGATCGAGACCGCGCCGGAAATCCAGACATGGCCGCCGAGGCGGACGCCGGCCTCGAGCTTGGCGGGCCCGTCGATGACCGAGAACGGGCCGATTTCCACGCCCTCCGCGACTTCGGCCTCCGGGGAAACGATGGCGGTGGGATGGACGGGCACGGGGCGCGACGCTAGCGGCCCGTGCAGGGGAAGTCACGCGACATTGCGCCGCCTTAGTGGTAGGTGGCTTGTTGGATTTCCTCGCCGAGGTGTTCGACGTCCCGGCCGAAGCCACGGCTGGTGGCGCAGGAGCTGTTCGCCAAGGCGATGACGACCGTCGCCAGGCACGCGATGCCCGCCAGGACGCCGCGCGACGACTTCGAGTTCATGCAGAATATGCTTTGCGGGACGAGGATCGGATTCATGACGCGGCGGATTTTCGCAGGCGCCACGCCAGCCGGGAGCGCGTTCCACAAGTGGTTGACCTCCAGCGGCCCGGCCGGCCCGGAGAATCCGGCGAGGCTGCGGTTTTCCGGAGCGTTTTGCACGATCCGTGGCGAAATTCGCAGAATGATGCAATTTGCACTCAGCCACCCCTTGGCGTAGCATTGTGCGCGACCGACCGCTGCACCGACCCCGTCCGGAGGCTCCTGATGCCTTGCCCGCCAGCGGCTTGTGCTTTCCTGCGGACGGGGCACGGGGAATGGTAAAAGGCAAGGCCCCCGCCCCCTTCAGAAACCACATGGACATCCTCATCGTTGACGACGAAAAATCGATCCGCCTCACCACGGCTCTCGCCCTCGAAGCCGAGGGGCACTATGTGGAATCCGCCGAAGAAGGGGACGCGGCGCTCAAGCGGCTGAAGGAGGAGAATTTCGATTTGGTGTTCCTCGACCTGCGGCTGGGCGACGAGGACGGCCTGGAGGTCCTGCAGAAGATGCTGGAGATGAAGCCGCGCCAGCTCGTCACGATTTTCACCGCGCACGCCTCCATCTCGACGGCCGTGCGGGCGACCCAGCTCGGCGCATTCGACTACCTCGAGAAGCCGTTCACGCCGGACCAGTTGCGCGCCATCCTGATCAAGGCGCAGAAGGCGATCCAGACGCAGGGCGAGGTGGTCCGGCTGCAGGAAACGGTGAAGGAACTGAAAACGGAGGCGCGGCATTCGTCGCCGCCGCTGCGCTTCGCCTCCGAGGACACGAAGACCGAGGAGGAGTTCGACACCTTGTTCCGCGCCGCGGCCACGGCCGCCTCGGTGCTGATTCTCGGTGAGAGCGGGACCGGCAAAAGCGTAATCGCGCGCGAGGTGCACAACCGGAGCCACCTCGCGGACAAGCCGTTCGTCACGGTGAGCTGCCCGAGTTTGTCGAAGGAACTCCTCGAGAGCGTGCTGTTCGGCCATGTGAAGGGTTCCTTCACCGGGGCGATCAAGGACACCTGGGGCAAGGTCCACGCCGCGGAGGGAGGGACCTTGTTTCTCGATGAGATCGGCGAGCTGCCGCTCGAGATCCAGCCCAAGCTGCTGCGCCTGCTCCAGGAGCGCGAATACGAACGCCTCGGGGAGAACAAGATCCGCCAGGCCGAGGTGCGGGTGATCGCGGCCACCAACCGCGACCTCGCGGCGAGCGTGCGCGAGGGCGAATTCCGCGAAGACCTCTACTACCGGCTGAACGTCATCAGCGTGACCGTCCCGCCTTTGAGGGAACGCCCGGCGGACTTGCTGCGCTTCGCGCACGACTACCTCTCGTTCTTCGCCAGCCAGATGGGGCGGAAGATCGACGGCTTCAGCGACAGCGGCCGCAACGCGCTGATGCGGCATTCCTGGCCGGGCAACCTGCGCGAGCTGCGCAATGCCATCGAGCGCGCCGCGATCCTCGCCCGCGGCAACAAGATCGAGGCCGAGGACCTCCCGCGCCCGGGACAGGCACCGGTAGGCGACAACGGGCGCGACGCCGAGGCCGGACCGGGCATCGGCGGCGAGCACAGCCTCGAGGAAATCGAGCAGGCGCACCTCCGCCGCGTGCTCGACTGGGCTCCCTCGCTGCAGGATGCGGCCGCCATCCTGGGCATCGACAAGGCGACCCTCTACCGCAAGCGCAAGCGCTTCGGCATGGAATGATCCCCCGGCGAGCCATGTTGCGCGCGCGTCTTTTCATCGGACTCTTCACCTTGGTGGTCCTGCTCTGGAGCGTCGGAGCCTCCGCCCTGATCCTGATCCGGGACTCCGGCCGGCGCTTCGAAGGCCGCCTCCAGCAGAACTACGTCGCCATCGATGCCGCACAGTCGATCCGCGCCCTCACCTCCACCCTTAATCCACGCTACCTGCCGACGCTGGCGGCTCCTCCGCCGGACGCGCCGCTCGACCGGGCGTTTTTCGACGACGTGAAAGCGGAGCTGCTCGATCGGCTCCAGACGCTCAAGCTCGAGAGCCGGAACGACGAGCGCTGGCAAGGGATCGTCGGCCGGCTGGACCAGGCGCTGGGCGTCTACTTCGACGGCTACGAGCGCTTGTTCGACGGCTCCGCGGTGAGCCGGGCGGATCGTGAACGACTCCTGTCCCACATCAGCACCCAGACGCAGCGGCTGACGGATGTTTCCGAAAACCTGCTGACCGTGGCCGAGGACCGGCTTTTCACCGCGGCCAGCATCACCAACGAGGAGATCGTGCGGAACGTCCTCTACGTTTCGAGCCTGGTCATCGTCGGCTCGATCCTGGCGGTGGTCATCTATTTCCAGCTTCTGCGCCATCTCGTCGACCCGGTGGTCGGCCTGCACCGCTCGATCGAGGAAGTGCGGCGGGGAAATTTCGAGCTGACGGTGGCCGAGCCGCCGGAGGCCAGCGAATACCGCTCCGTGGTGGCAGCCTTCAACGACATGGCGGCCGAGCTGAAACGCCGGCGCCGCGAAACCGACGAATACATCGTGCGCTCGAACCTCGTAAACCGCGCCATCCTCGAATCCATCCCCTCGCCCGTCTTCATCCTCGGGGACGATGGCGCGATCATCCAGATCAACCCGGCCGCGGAGACGCTGGCGGAAAAGCTCGGCGTTTCCGGACGCCTGCCGGCCAAGATCCAGCGGATCCTCGACGAGTGCCGCCGCAGCGGAGAGCACTTCCAGCCGGAAGATCCGCGGGAGGCGCTGTTGTTCCGCATCGACGAGGAGGAATTCTACTACCTGCCCCGGATCTTCCGCTTCGAGTCCGAAGAAGGACTCCACTCCGGCTGGGCGGTGCTGCTCCACAACGTGAGCCGCATCCGCTGGCTGGACGACATGAAGACCAACCTGCTCTCCACCGTCAGCCACGAGCTGAAAACGCCGCTCACGGGAATCCGGATGGTCCTCCACCTCCTGCTCGAGGAGCGCGGCGGAAAGCTCGACGACATGCAGCGCACGATGGTCAGCTCGGCCAACGAGGACTGCGAACGCCTGCTTTCCACGCTCAACACGCTGCTCGACCTGTCGCGCGCGGAGAGCGGAGCCACCCATCTCGCGCGCGAGCCCATTTCCCTCGCGGAATGCGTCGAGCGTGCCGCGCGGCTTTTCACCGGCACCGCCGCCAACAAGCGCGTCGCCATCCAGATGGAGCAGGAAGACGAAAGCCTGCCCGAGGTGCTGGCCGATCCGCTGCGCCTCGACGAAGTGCTCAACAACCTCGTTTCCAACGCGGTCAAGCACAGCCCGGACGGCGGCGTGGTCACGCTGCGCACCACCCGCGCCGACGCCGAACACCTGCGGGTCAGCGTGATCGACCGCGGGCCCGGCGTGCCCGAGGAGGCCCAGAGCCGGATCTTCGAGCGCTTCTTCCGCACGCCGGGGCAGGATGTTGACGGAGTGGGCCTCGGGCTTTTCATTTCACGCGAGATCATGCGCGCCCACGAAGGCCGGATCGGACTCAAAGAACGCACGAACGACGAAACCGAATTCTACATTGATGTACCGATCGCCTGACAGCCGACGAGCGGCCGCGACGGCTGCCCGCCGGCTGCTGGTGGTTGACGACGAGCCGACCCTTCGGCTCGGCTTCGCTTACGCCCTGTCCGGCCCGGAAACGGCGGTGAAGACGGCCGGCACCGGCCGGCAGGCGCTCGAAATGCTGGCCGCGGAGCGCTTCGATCTGATGGTGCTCGACCTCCGGATGCCGGACATCGACGGGCTCGGGGTGATCGAACGCCTGCGGAATGCCCGCGACGAAATCCCGATCGTGCTCTGCAGCGCGGCGCTGACGCCGTCTTCCGCGTTGCGGGCGATCCACTGCCGGGTGGTGGATTTCCTGATGAAGCCGGTGCGGCCGGCGGATCTGCGGAGCGTGATCCGCTTCGTTCTCGAGCCGGGTGACGGCGTCCACTACGAGGCGATGAAAGCGGCGCGGAGGGGAAAATTCTGCGACGCGATCGCGAGGTTCGAGTCCATGGCGAATCCCGACGCCCGCGCGCGGGCCTGGCTGGGTCTGCTGCGAATCCTGCGCGCCGGCGGCGAGGATCGGGACGAGATCGCCGGCCGACGGATCGACCACGACGGGCTCGAAGCCTTGGCGTTCCGCGCGACCCCATTTTGAGAGGGCGATCCGCATGAGCCGCCACATCCTGCTGCTGAACCGCGCCTCGGGCGGCAATGAACGCGGACTCGTGGAAGGCTCCGTGACCGCCACGGTGGAAAAAATTCTCCGGGAGGCGGGCCACGAGATCGAGTGCCGTGCCGTGCAGCCGCGCGAGCTCGAGGCGGCGCTCGCGCGGGCGGTGCGCGACGCACCCGATGCCGTTCTGGTGGCCGGCGGCGACGGCACGGTCTCCACCGCCGCGCGGCATCTCGGCGGCACTGGCATTGCCCTCGGAATCGTGCCGCTCGGGACCTTCAACCTTGCCGCGCGCGATCTCGGCGTGCCGCTCGAGATCGATGCGGCGGCGCAGTTTCTCGCCGCAGCCGAAGCGCATGAGATCGACGTGCTGGACGTCGGCGGCCACGCTTGCCTGTGCACGACGATCCTCGGCTTTTATCCCGAGTTTTCCCGGATCTTCGAAAAGCGGGACCATGGCGGCCGGTGGTGGCGGAAGGCGCTCAAGCTCGTCACCGGGCTGCCGAAGACCTTTTCCCGCGCCCGGCCGTTGAGCCTGGCTTGGTTCGGGGAGGGCATCCGCGGGCATTCGCGCACGAAGTTCGCGGCCTTCGCGCCCGGCCGCTACCGGCGGAAGCCCGGCCTGATGCCGTCGCGCACGGATTTCCGCGCCGGCACGATGACGGCCTACGTCGGCCACCAGATGAAGCCCTCCGCCGCTGCCCGCGCGATGGTCGATTACGCGCTCGGCCGCCAGGAGGAGAACGCGGATCTCATGATCTTCCACGCCGCCGAACTGGAGCTGCACGCCCGCCGGCGGAAACACGCCACCCTGATGCTGGACGGCGAGATCCTCCGGATGGACTTTCCCCTGCACTTGAAAATCCTGCCCCGCCACCTGCGGGTGCTGACCACCCGCGAGATGGTGGGCGAAGGCCCCCTGCCGGAATCATGACCCGCATCCTGCATTGCTCGGACCCCCACTTCGGAGCGGCGAACCCGCACGCGGCGGAGGCGTTCCTCGAGCGCGCGGCGGAAGTCTCCCCGGACCTGACGGTGCTCAGCGGCGATCTGACGATGCGCGCCCGCCGCAGCGAAATGTCCGCCGCGCGGAGCTTCGTCAACCGCCTGCCCGCCCCGCATTTCCTGATTCCGGGAAACCACGATATCCCGGCGATGAACCACCCGCTGCACCGGTTCTTCCGGCCGTTCGAGCGCTACGGCCGGTGGTTCGGCACGGATCTCGAGCCGGATCACTTCGCCAAGGACATCCACATGGTGGCGCTCAACAGCACGCGCGCCTTCGGCTTCCACCACGACTGGTCCGAGGGCCGGCTGTCGAAGCGCCAGCTTCTGCGGATGCGCGACCGCTTCGTCGACGCGCCGGCCGGCCACTACCGGCTGCTGGTGCTGCATCACCCGCTGCTCGCCCCGATCAACCACCGCCGCGCGGTGGTGAAACCGCTGCCCGAGCTGCTGCGCGCGATCGCGGACACCAGCGTGGACCTCGTTTTCTGCGGGCACTTCCACCGGTCCCAGCTCGCGACCGCCGGCATCGAAGGCGGCTGGCGCTGCATCGTCTCGCAAGCGCCCACCGTCTGCTCGAACCGGTTGCAAGGCGAGCCGCAGGGCTTCCACGTGATCGAGCTGGACGGCGACCGTGGGCAGGTGATCCGGCACGTCTTCGAGGGCGGGAGGTTCGTGGAAAACGGAGCTGCCGCGTTCACCCGCGGCTGTGAAGGATGGAAGGAAAACAGCCCCCACGCGACATGAACGACTCCTACGATCTCATCGTCATCGGCGGCGGCAGCGCCGGCCATGCCGCGGCGCGGACCGGCTGCCAGCTCGACCTGAGGACCGCGCTCGTCGAGCACGCCGGGACGCTGGGCGGGTTGTGCATCCTCGCCGGCTGCATGCCGTCGAAGATTCTCATCGAGACTGCCAACCGACTGCGCGAAATCCGGGACGCGGCGCGGTTCGGCATCCGGGAGGCCCGTGGCGACTTGGATGAGGACGCGCTGCGGGCGCGGCTCGCCACCCTCACCGGCGACTTCCAGCGCAGCCGCGTCGAGGAAATGCGCGAGGGGAAATACGAGCTGGTCCGCGGGCGGGGCGTGTTCGTTTCCCCGCACGAGATCGAGGTGCATCGCGAGGACGGCCCGAGCCGCCGGATGCGTGCCGAGGCATTTGTCGTGGCCACCGGTTCGACGCCGCACCTGCCGGACATTCTCGGTCTCCAGGGCACGCCGTTCTGGACCAGCGACGACGTGATCCGCCTGCCTCGTGTCCCCCGCCGGCTCGCCATCATCGGCGCCGGCTCGGTCGGCATGGAGTGCGCCCATTTATTCGAAGGTCTCGGCACCGGCGGGATCACCCTGCTCATGCGCGGCGAAAAGATCCTCGGCGCCGTGGATCCGGATCTCTCGGATGCCCTCGAGGCAGCGTCGCGGGCCCGTGGCATCCGGTTTCTGAAAAACATCGAAGCGCGATCCGTCAGCCATGCCGACGGGCTTTTCCGCTTGGAACTCTCCGACGGCGGCGCCCTCGAGGCGGACGCCCTGCTGGTGGCCACCGGCCGCCGGCCGAACACCGGCGGGCTCGCGATCGAGGAGGTCGGCGTGGCCTTGGAAGGCGGCAGCGTCATCATCGATGAACGCTGCGCCACCTCGGTGCGCCACATTTTCGCCGCAGGCGATTGCGCCAGCCCGGTGCCGGTGGTCCACCTCGCGGTGCGGCAGGGCGAAATCGCGGCCTGCAATGCCGCGCGCCGGATCCGCGGCCAGCATGTGAGCGCGCCGGCCGAGTGGAACCGCGAGGCGGCCATGGTTGCTTGGTTCACCGATCCTCAGGCCGTGCAAATCGGGCACACCGAGTCGGTGCTCCGCGAGAATGGGATCGAGACCGTCAGCGGCCGCTGCGAATACGCGGATCACGGCAAAGGCATGATCACCGGCGCCCGTCACGGCTTCGTGAAGCTGATCGCGGAGCGCGAGACGGGAAAGCTGTTGGGCGCGGCGGGCGTCGGGCCGCTCGTGCTCGAAACCGCGCACGCCGTTTCCACCGCGATCCATGCAGGGCTCACGGCCGCGGAATACGCGGCGCTGCCACACTATCACCCGACGCTGGTCGAGGCGTGGTCGCGGGCGGCGGAAGCCTTGGCGGAAAAGAGCGCGGGTCGTTAGAAGCGCATCCGGATCGCGATGCTGCCGAGGGCCGAGGTGCCGTTCTGCTCTTCGTATTCCTTCGTCCGCAGGGTGTGGACATAGCTGAACTCCAGCGCCCGGTAGCGGATGCCGAAGCCGGCGTAGACTTCTGCGACGAATGGCTCGCGCTCGTTGCCGGTGTCGAAGCTGCGGAAAAGCGGGCCGTCGAGCGTGGCATCGTGCAGCACGCCCCGGACGTTCGCGCCGAAGAGCGCGTAGACCGACCAATTGCCGAAGTAGCCCCGGCCATCGCCGAAATAGCGGTGCGAATAGGCCGTCGCGGAAAGCCGCGGATCGGAAAAATCCGGCGGCAGGTTGTAGCCCCAGCGCATCATCCCGCCGAAGTGGGCGTCGGTGCGGAACGTCCCGAGCCGCACGCCCCACTCGGTGATGCCGTCCATGCGCACCGCGCCGGCGCCACGGGTCAGGAAATCGGCCCGGCGTTTCTGGACGAAGCTCAGGTCCACGGTGAACTCGTTCGGCACCTGGTCGTCCCAGCCTTGGAATTTCTCGTTGTCGAGCAGGTCGTGGATCAAATCCTGCGCCTCCTCGGCAAGTGCGTTGGGACCGATGGTTCCCAGCGTCAGCTCGATCGAGTTGAGGATCCGCTCATCCTTCACATGAAGGGAGAATCCGAGCCCGAGCCAGCCCGCGTAGCGGCGTTGCCCGGGCGGTTGGTTCGGCAGTTGCCCGTCGTCCGGGGTGAACATCAACTGGGTGACGGAGAAGCCGTAGTTGTATCTCACCGCCGCCGGATCCTCGAAATTCGTGACATTCCGGAACAAGGAGAAGCTCGCGTCGTCGCCGGAAAACCGCCGCAGGTTCCGCTGGATCCGGCCCAACTCGGTGACGTCGCGTTCCCCGGAAATCCAGGAAAGCCGGAAGCCGCCGGTGTAGTCCCGGTCGTTGCTGCCGAAGAGGTCGTTCTCGAAATAAAGCGTGAGGTAATCGGCGCGATCGTCATCCCCCGCCGGCGCGGGTGACGCCCCGGCGGATGTGCAGAGCGGGAAGACGACGGCCGCCAAGGCGGAAAGGGTCGTGCGATGCATGGGTTGTCTTTCGGTCCGTCAGCGCGGATTGCCCCTCATTCCGCCACTAATCAGCGAAACGATCAAGAGCACGAGAAACACGAAAAACAGAACCTGCGCGATGGTCGCCGCCGCCCCGGCCACACCGGTGAATCCGAGAAGCCCGGCGACTAGCGCCAACACCAGGAAGATCAAAGTCCAGCCTAACATGTCATCTCTCCTTTCGTTTGGTTTCAAGAAGCCCTGCGCATGATTGCGACCAAGTTCCGCATCATCTCGTCAAACTCCTGCCGGTGAGGCGGTTGTGCGAGAACCGCCAAGCTCCGGTGCGAGGCGGCACCGTGCGGGATCAACGGCCAGATTGCATTTTGCAACAAGCGACCTCGCGACCCGCCGCTTGCGGCACGGGCCGGCGCCGCTACGCTCGGTCGCGTGATTTCCACCTCCGACCTGCGCATTGCCGGAACCCGCCCGCTCATTTCTCCGGCCGTCCTGGAGTACGAGCTGCCGATGCCCGAGGCTTCGGCCGGAAACATCCGGCGCGCCCGCGACGAAGCCGGCGCCATCCTCGGCGGCTCCGACGGGCGGCTGCTCGTCATCGTCGGTCCCTGCTCGATCCACGACCCGGAGGCCGCCCTCGAATACGCGCAAAAACTCCAGACGCTCGCCGCGGGCCTTCGCGACGATTTGCTGGTCGTGATGCGCGTCTATTTCGAAAAGCCGCGGACGACCGTGGGCTGGAAGGGTCTGATCAACGACCCGCGGCTCGACGATTCCTTCGACATCAACCACGGCCTGCGCACCGCCCGGAAGCTCTTGCTCGATCTCGCCGCCCTCGGCATGCCTGCCGGCACCGAGTTTCTCGACACCATCTCGCCCCAGTACATCGCGGATCTCATCGCGTGGGGAGCCATCGGCGCCCGGACCACGGAGTGCCAGCTCCACCGCGAACTCGCCTCCGGCCTCTCGATGCCGGTCGGCTTCAAGAACGGCACCGGCGGATCCATCGAGATCGCCGTGGACGCCATCCAATCCGCCTCGCGGCCGCACCATTTTCTGGGCGTCACCAAGCAGGGGATCTCCGCGATCGTCTCCACCACCGGCAACGACTCGTGCCATCTCATCCTGCGCGGCGGGAAATCCGGGCCGAATTTCGCGCGGGAACACGTCGAGTCCGCCGCCGCTCTCCTCCGCGGCCGCAACCTGCCGGCCCACCTGATGGTGGATTGCTCGCACGGGAACTCGCTCAAGGACTTCCGCAACCAACCGCAGGTCGCCCGCGACCTCGCCGGCCAGATCGCCGACGGCTCGCGCACGATCACCGCCGTGATGCTGGAATCCAACCTCGTCGAAGGAAACCAGAAGCTCGTCGCGGACCGGTCGCGGCTTGTGCGCGGCCAGTCGGTCACGGATGCCTGCATGGGCTGGGACGCCACCGTCGGGACGCTCGAAGCCCTGGCCGAAGCCGTCCGGAAGCGCCGGAACGCCTGAGAAGAATCGTTTCATTTCCATTGTCACAGCCGGGGCAGATCCTAGGCTCGGCTCCGGAATTTCCCCATGGCCGCCCCCAACGACCGACCTGCCGGCAAGCGCGTGCTCCTGATGGGCACCTGCCTTTGCGACGCCTTCTACGACGACGTGGCGCGCGCGACGGTCGAGGTGCTCGAGCATCTCGGCGTGGAAGTGATTTTTCCGGAGAAGCAGACGTGCTGCGGGCAGCCCGCTTTCAATTCCGGGGATTGGCAGGCCTCGCGGAAAGTCGCCCGGCATTGCGCCGATGTCTTCGCCGGCGATCTCCCGGTGATCGTGCCGTCGGGCTCGTGCGCGGCGATGAACTTCCACGGCAATCCGCTGCAGTTCGAGAAGTGTCCGGAGCCCGCGATCGACTCCCTCGCGCGCCGGACTTGGGAAGTGATGGATTTCATCGTCAACGGCCTCGGCGTCGCCAGCTGGTCCGGGAGCTTCTGCGAACCGACGCGCGTGGCCTTCCACCGCTCGTGCCACAGCCGCGGCACGGCCAGCGGCGAGGCGACCCTGCGTTTGCTGGAATCGATCGGCAACGTGGAGGTGGTGGTTTTCGGCCAGAACGAGCAGTGCTGCGGGTTCGGCGGCACGTTTTCCGTCACCTTCCCGCATATCTCCGGCCGGATGGGCACCCTCAAGCTCGATCACATCCTCGAGGCCCGGCCTGACATCCTCGTCAGCGGAGACATGTCATGCCTCATGCATCTGACGGGGCTGGCCCGGGCGCAGGGCCGGCCGGTCCCTCACCTGCACGCCATCCAGCTCCTCCGGGACTCGCTCGTCGTCCGCGCCGCCGCGTCATGAACGCCATCCAGCCCATCGAACTCTACGCCCGGCGGATCTCCGACGAGAAACAGGCCGCGGTGATTGACGGTTCCTCGGCCGGAACCGAAAAGCGCTACCACGTCCTGCATCGGGACTACCAGGACCCCGACGCGCTGCGCCGCTTGGCTGGCGCGATCAAGGACCACACGCTCCATCACCTCGACACCTACTTGGAACAGGCGGAGCGCGCCCTCGCCAGCCGCGGAGCGAAGGTCCATTACGCCACCACCGATGCGGATGCCCGCGGGACGATCCTCTCGATTCTCCGCGGCCACGGCGTGACGCGGCTGACGAAGTCGAAGTCGATGGCGGCTGAGGAAATCCACCTCAATCCGCATCTCATCGAGAATGGCATCGAGTGCCTCGAGTCGGACCTGGGGGAATTCATCGTCCAGCTCGACCACGACGAGCCGTCCCACATCGTCAAGCCGATCATCCACAAGAACCGCCGGGAGATCGCGCGCACGTTCCTCCGCGAGGGAATCGCGCCCGACTACAACGACGACCCCGAAACGCTGACGCGGCGTGCCCGGGTTTACTTGCGGGAGAAATACATGCTCGCCCAAGCGGTGGTGACCGGCGCGAACTTCGTCTGCGCGGATAGCGGCCGGATCGTCCTCGTCACCAACGAGGGGAACTCGCGCTTCGGCATGGCGCCGGTGCCGGTCCACATCGCGCTGGTGGGCATCGAAAAGATCATTCCACGCGAGCGCGACCTGGCGGTCTTCCTCAACCTGCTCGGGCGCTCGGCCACCGGCCAGCAGCTCACGGTTTACACAGAGTTCATCAACGGTCCGCGCGCCGCCGGCCAGCCGGACGGGCCGGAGCACTTCCACGTCGTCTTCATGGACAACGGCCGCAGCGAGGTGCTGGCCTCGGACTGCCGGGAAATCCTGCGCTGCATCCGCTGCGGCGCCTGCCAGAACGTCTGCCCGGTTTACCGCCAGGCGTCCGGCCATGCCTACCGTTCGCCCTATGGCGGCCCGGTCGGCGCGGTGCTCTCGCCGATCCTCTTCGGCGGGCGGTTCGCCGAACTGGCGGATCTGCCGAAAGCGTCCTCGCTCTGCGGCGCGTGCAACGAGGTGTGTCCCGTGGACATCCCAATTCCCGACCTGTTGCTCCGGCTCAGGGACAAGGCGAAACGCGATCACCTATCTTCTCCCGGAGCCATTCCCATGTCTCCCTTCGCCACCCTGGCCACCTCGCCTTCGCTGTGGCGCACGGCGATGACCATGTCGAAAGTGATGAACCACCTGCCCGTGGACGTCGCCCCGGTGCGGCCGCTGCGCGACTGGCTCGGCCAGCGTGAACTGCCGGAATGGCGCGGCGGCGAGTTCCGGAAATGGATGAAGAACCGCCGGCCGGAAACGACCGCCTGAAACGATGTCCCGCGACGCCCTGTTCTCCCGTCTCCGTGCCGCCACCGCCGCCCTGCCGCGGAAAGCCCCGCTGCCGGACTACGAGCCGGAAATCGCCCGCTCGGAGCCGAAGCTCGAAGGAAGCGGCCTGTGGGAAATTTTCCGCCGCAATCTCACCGCCGTGAACGGCCGCGCCATGGAAAGCCCGGCCGAACTGGCGGACTTCCTCCACGCTTCCGGCCGCCGCCACGGGTACTGCGATCCCGCGCTTTACGAGGCGATCGGCGCCGCCCTCGCCGGATCCGGGTTGATCGTGGAAACCGCCTACGAGCGCGAGCGCTACGACGACTATCAATTCGGAATCACCCGCGCGACCGGCGCCATCGCCGAAAGCGGCACCCTGATTCTCGACGACGATCTCACTTCGAGCCGCCTCGCCGCCCTCACGCCCTGGGTCCACGTGGCGGTTCTCCAGCGCGAGGCGATCCACCCGACGATCGCCTCGGCTCTCGCCGCCCTCGGCGAGAGCCCGAACATCGTCTGGGCCACCGGTCCGTCGAAGACCGCCGACGTCGAAGGCATCCTCATCGAGGGCGTCCACGGCCCGGGCGAACAAATCGCGCTGTGCATCGGCTGACGCTCGGCGCGGTCGCTTGCATGCGCGCGCCCGCTCTCCTACGCTGCGGGGATGAACGGGGATTGGTCGCGGCGCAAATTCGGCGGCGCCTTGCTCGCCACGGGCGGCTTGGGCTTCCTGACGAACCTGCCGCGCGTGTCCGCGGCGGACCAGCGGCTCGACGGCAGCCACGTGCGCTTCGGCCCGGAAATCGAGCCGCTGGTCCGGCTGCTCGAGGAGACGCCGCGGGAGCGCTTGCTCGAGGAGGTCGGCGCGCGGGTGAAATCCGGCACCACCTACCGCGAGGTGCTCGCCGCGCTGATGCTCGCCGGCGTCCGCAACATCCAGCCGCGACCGGTCGGCTTCAAATTCCACGCGGTGCTGGTGGTGCACTCCGCGCATCTCGCCAGCCTGAATTCCCCGGATTCGGATCGATGGCTGCCGGTGTTCTGGGCGCTCGACCAGTTCAAGTCGTCCCAAGCGCGCGACGTGCAGGAAGGCGACTGGACGATGGCCGCGGTGGAGGAAAAAGCGGTGCCGCGCATCGAGCTGGCCTGCGCAGCGTTCTCCGAAGCGATGGACGCGTGGGACGAGCCGCGGGTGGATGTGGCGGCGGCCGCCCTCGCCCGCGGCGGCCACACGCAAGCGGCTTTTGATCTCTTCTGCCGCTACGGCGCGCGCGACTTCCGCGACATCGGCCACAAGGCGATCTACGTCGCGAACAGCTGGCGCACGCTCCAGACCATCGGCTGGCAGCACGCCGAGCCGGTCCTCCGGTCGCTCGCCTACGCGTTGCTGATGCACCGCGGCGAAAGCAGCCCGGCGGATCGCGACGCGCTGGCCGACCGCCCGGGCCGCGTGAACACGACCCGGCTCGAGGAAATCCGGGCCACTTGGAACGGCGGAGACAATCGCCGCGACACGAGCGCGGAATTGCTGGCCGTCTTCCGCAGCGGCACGTGGGACGACGCCTCGGCGAAGGCCGTCGAGCTGATCAACCGCGGCAGCAGCCCGCAGCCGCTCTGGGACGCGATGTTCCACGCCGCCAGCGAAATGCTGATGCGCCGCCCGGGCATCGTCTCGTTGCATGCCTGCACCACCGTGAACGCCCTCCATTACGCGTTCCGCCACGCGGGCGACGACGCGGTCCGCCGGTTCCTCCTGCTCCAGTGCGCGTCGTTCCTCCCGCTTTTCCGCGGAGACGCGGAGGACAACCCGCGCGTGAGCATCGACACCTTCGAGCCGCTCCCTCCGGGAAACGGCGACGGGTCCCCGCTCGACTCCATCTTCGGCGGCCTGCGCGCCAACCGGCTGGACGCGGCCCGCAAGACCTTGGCTTATCTCGAAAACGGCGGCGACGTGAAATCCTTCACCCAAGCCGCACAACGCTTGATTTATCTCAAGGGCCGGGATTCGCACGACTACAAGTTCAGCAGCGCGATCATCGAGGACTACCGCCACCTGACGCCGGAGCACCGCCACCGGTTCCTCGCCGCGAGCGTCCACTGGCTGAAAGGCGCGGACGAACCGGACAGCCCGCTGGTCGAGCGCAGCCGGGCCGCCCTCGGATGAAATCACCCGCCGTTGACCGCTCCCGGGCCGCCCGCTACGGTCGCGCCAAGATGACGATTGACCATTACGCGAACCGCTTCGTGTGCGACCTCGTGGCCTACGAGCCGGGAAAACCGATCGACGAAACCGCGCGCGAGCTGGGCCTCGATCCGGCGGACATCGTGAAAGTGGCGTCGAACGAAAACCCGCTCGGCCCGTCGCCGCGCGCGAAGGAGGCGATGCGCACGGCCCTCGAGGAGGCCCACATCTACCCGGACGGCGGCGCGTACCGGCTCCGGACTGCGATCGCGGAGCGCCTCGACCTCGACCGCGGAAACGTCGTCATCGGCAATGGCTCGAACGAGATCATCGAACTGCTCTGCCACACGTTCCTCAACCGCGACGCGGAACTCATCGCCGCCGAACATGCCTTCGTGGTCTACAAGCTGATGGCCACCCTCTTCGGCGCGAAATACGTGGAGGTCCCGGATCCCGGCTTCGTCCACGACCTCGACGCGATGGCGGACGCGATCACGGAAGACACCCGCCTCGTCTTCATCGCGAATCCGAACAACCCGACCGGCACGGTGGTCGGCCAGGAGGCCATCGACCGCTTCATGGAGCGCGTGCCCGGGCATGTGGTCGTCGCCTTCGACGAGGCCTACCACGAGTTTCTCGACACGCCGCCGGACACGCTGAAATACGTCCGCGAAGGTCGGAACGTCTGCGTCCTGCGGACCTGCTCGAAGATCCACGGGCTGGCGGCCCTGCGTGTCGGCTACGGCCTCGCCTCCCGTCCGCTGGCCGAACTGCTGCAGAAGGCTCGGCAGCCCTTCAACGTGAACGCCATCGCCCAGGCCGGCGCGCTCGCCGCGCTGGCGGACGAGGAGCACCTCCGGCGGACGAAAGCCGTCAACGCGGAGGGGCTCGCGTTCTACGAAGCCGCGTTCCGCGAGCGCGGGCTCGAGTTCGTCCCGAGCGTCGCGAACTTCGTGCTGGTGAACGTCGGCGATGGCGATCGCGTGTTCCGCGAGATGCTGCAACAGGGCGTCATCGTGCGGGCCATGCGCGGCTACAAGCTGCCGGAGTGGGTCCGCATTTCGATCGGCACCCCGGAACAGAACCAGCGCTGCCTGGCGGTGCTGGACACGGTGCTGCCGGCGGCGGCCACCGCCTGATCTCCGGGTGGCGGTTTGACACCTCCTTTCGGAAACCCTAAACGAGACCGACGGCAAAACGATCCTCATGTCCGATTTCTCGACACCGAGCCACCAACGGGAATTCCGCTGCAAGCACTGCGATGGAAAGATCCTGATCCCGATGGATTTGCCGCCGACGACCGGGCCCTGCCCGCACTGCCATCAGGAGATCACCTCGCCGCCGCCGCCCGGGATGCAGCCGCCTCCGGGAGCCGGATTCCAGAAGGCTCCCCCGGAGCAGCCGTCGCCGCCGGTTTCCGCCACGCCGGCTCGCCAAGGCCAGCCTTCGCCCCGGCAAGGTCCGCCGGCGTCACGGCCCGTCCCGCCGCCGCCCGCGGGCCCGGGCCCGGGGCCGCAGGACGCGCCCTCCCCGCCAGCTCCCGCTCCAGCGGCCCGCCGCCCGGCCGTACCAGCCCAACGGCGGACGTTGATCCCCGCGATGCTGGTGTTGCTGGTGCTCATCCTCGCCGCCGGCGGTGCGATCTATTTCATCACCCAGCAGATGGGCCGGAACGTCGAGTCGCCGGTCACCGGCATGACCCGCAACTCCGCCGCCAACGAGGCGGAATACCTGAAAACCGGCTGGCAAAAGGACGCGCACGCCGTGCTCGAGGGCTTCATCGCGGGAGATTCCGCGGAGGAGAAAATCCCCTTTATCCTCAACGGCCCGGCCATGGCCGAACGGCTGGACGAGTTCTACGGCGGCAGCGTCATCGACGATTCCGACACGCCCGCCAGCGCCTTCACGCCGTACGACCTCTCGATGGAAGACCGCCGCGACAAGGGAATTTTCCTCATGACCTACGAGCGGCCGCCACAGTTCGACATGAAGGAATTCTTCCGTCCGCTCGCCTCGCTTGAGGTGCAATACGGCGTGGATGAGGCGGACCTGCTCCTCAGCTACATCGCGCGCGCCGGGAACTTCACGATGGACCCGGTGCGCGTCTACGCGTTCTTCAAACGGACGCCCGCCGGGCTGAAGCTCGATTGGGAAGTCTTCGCCCAGACGAAATACCGGACGTTCCAGAACTTCGTCGAGCTGCCCGAGCCCGGCCGCACCGGGGTGTTCCGCGTGCTGATGGTCGAGGACGTGCCGGACCGCAACAATCCCGCCGGGGTGCGCACCTACCGCATGATGGATCCGGCCAACAAGGAAGACACCGGGCGGGTGAACGTGGTCGTCGACTCCGAAGTCGGCCGCGCCTTGTCGGTCATCAACTGGCGCGGATCGAAGGAGGAAAGCCGGCCGATCGCCCGCACGGCCACCGTCGAGCTGACGTGGACGGATGCCGCGCAGCCGGAACTGACGATCAGCCGTTTCATCTGCTGGGAGTTCCTCGGCCTCGGCGGAGAACCGGCGCCGGCCACCGCCTCGACGCGCTGAACCGACCGGCGGATGGACTTCCTCCAGGAACCCCGGACCACGATCGCGGCGGTCGCCACACCTGCCGGCACAGGCGCGCTTTCGCTGATCCGGGTGTCCGGCCCGGCAGCCCTGCGCGTGGCGGATGCCGTCACCGGCGGCAAGGCCTCGGACCTGCTCCCGCGTACCGTCCGCCACTGCCGCATCCGCGGCGCTGCGGGTGAGATCGTGGACGACGGCCTGCTCACCGTGTTTCGCGCGCCGGACAGTTTCACCGGCGAGGACGCCGTGGAATTCACGGGCCATGGCGGCATGCTCGTGACCCGCGAAGTGCTCGGGCGCTTCCTCGCGGCCGGCGCGGTGCCCGCGGGACCCGGCGAGTTCACCCAGCGCGCGTTTCTCAACGGCAAACTCGACCTCACGCAGGCGGAAGGGGTGATGGATCTGATCTCCGCCCAGACCCGCCTCGCCATGCGCGCCGCCCGTGGGCAGCTCGAAGGAGCTCTCGGGAAACGCACCATGGAAGCGCGCGACCGCCTTCTGGAAACACTGGCCCACCTCGAGGCCTGGATCGATTTTCCCGAGGAAGACATCGATCCGCAGACCGGCGGACTCCTGCGCGACCGCGTCCGCGAGGTGCTCGCCGTGGTGGACTCGCTGCTCGCCACCGCCGACCAAGGCCGGGTGCTCCGCGAGGGCGTCCGCACCGTGATTTTCGGCGAGCCGAACGTCGGGAAATCCAGCCTGCTCAACCGCTTGCTCGGCTTCGAGCGGGCGATCGTCAGCAACGTCGCCGGCACCACGCGCGACACCATCGAGGAAGTCGTCAACCTCCACGGCATCCCGCTCCGGCTGGTGGACACCGCCGGCGTCCGCGAAGCCGGCGACAGCGTGGAAGCCGAGGGCATCCAGCGGACCGTCCGCCAGATCGAAAGCGCGGACCTCCTGCTCGAAGTGGCGGATGCCAGCCAAACCCGGCCGGCCGACGCCGTGCTGCCCTCCACCGCCGCCAAGCGCCTCCTCATCCTGAACAAGGCCGACCTTGGCGAACATCCCTCCTGGGCCGGGGCCGGGGCCGTCCGCCTGTCGTGCACCACCGGCGAGGGATTCGACGCACTCTCGACGGCCATCCGCGAGTCGCTCCACTTCGGCGACATCGACTGGGGAGACCAGACGATCGCCATCAACGCCCGCCACCAAGCGAGCCTCGACGCCGCCCGCACCGCGCTCGCCGCGGCATTGGAGCTGCTCGAGGCGGGCGAGGATCCCGAGCTGGCCGCCATCGACCTGCGGGAGGCGCTCGACGCCCTCGGCGAGATTCCCGGCCGCGTGGACACGGAGGACTTGCTCGGCGTCATTTTCAGCCGTTTTTGCATCGGAAAATGAACCTCGTCATCCTCACCGGCGCCGGGATTTCCGCGGAGTCGGGCCTGCCGACGTTCCGCGGCGCGGACGGCCTGTGGGAAGGTCACCGAGTCGAGGACGTGGCCACGCCCGAGGCGTTCCGGCGGAACCCGGAACTCGTCCACCGCTTCTACAACGAGCGCCGCGCGAAGCTGCTGGACGGCAGCGTCCGCCCGAACGCCGCCCACACCGCGCTTGCCCGGCTCGAGCGGGAATGGCCTGGCAGCGTCCTGCTCGTCACGCAGAACATCGACGATCTCCACGAACGCGGTGGCAGCCGGAACCTGCTCCACCTCCACGGCGAGCTGCTGAAAAGCCGCTGCACCTCCTGCGGCGCGGTCGATGTCTGCCGCGGCCGCACCACCCCGACCAGCGCCTGCGGAAACTGCGGCGGTGCGGGGACACTCCGGCCCCACATCGTCTGGTTCGGCGAGATGCCGTTCCACCTTGAGGAAATCGGCGCCGCCATTTCGCGGGCGGATCTTTTCGCCTCGATCGGCACTTCCGGCAACGTCTACCCCGCCGCCGGATTCGTGGCGTGGGCGAAGGACGCCGGCGCGGAGACCGTCGAGCTGAACCTCGAGCCAAGCCTCGGCAGCTCGCAATTCCACGACTCCCGTCTCGGCCCCGCCGGCGAGATCGTGCCGGCATGGGTGGACGAGCTGCTCGGCACGCGGGCATGAAGACGGCGCGCACCCGCTTCGCGCCGAGTCCGACCGGCCGGCTGCACCTCGGCCACGCGTTGGCGGCCAAGGTGGCTCACGATCTCGCCCGCGCCCACGGCGGCGAATTTCTTCTCCGCCATGAGGACATCGATGCCACTCGGGTGCGCGAGGAGTTTTACCAAGGCATCGAGGATGACTTGCGGTGGCTCGGGCTCGATTGGGACGGGGAGCCGCTGCGTCAAGGCGACCGCCTCGGGGCATACGAGCAGGCGCTCGAAGAGCTGAAAGCCCGCGGCGTCGTCTACCCCTGCTTTTGCACGCGCCGCGAGATCCAGCGGGAGCTCGCCGCGATGGCCTCCGCACCGCAAGGCCCGGAAGGCCCGCTCTATCCGGGGACCTGCCGCGCGCTCGATCCCGCGGACAGCCGCGAAAGAATCGCCGCGGGCGACGCGCACGCCTGGCGGCTCGATGCCGAGAAAGCCGCGTCGGTCGCCGGGCCGCTCGCCTTTCACGACCTGCGCTTCGGCCGCACGAGCGTGGACCCGCTGTTGCTTGGCGACGTGGTGTTGGCCCGGAAGGACATCGGAACCGCCTACCACCTCGCCGTCGTCGTGGATGATGCGTTCCAGGAAATCACCCACGTCACCCGCGGCGAAGACCTGCTGCCGTCCACGCACGTGCATCGGCTGCTCCAAACGCTGCTCGATCTGCCGGAGCCCCTCTATCTCCACCACCCCTTGGCGCTCGACGAGCACGGCCGGCGGCTGGCGAAACGCGACCAAGCCGCCTCCATCGCCGGCCTGCGCAACGAAGGCTGGACGTCCGCCGCGCTGCTCGACCGCTGTGACTCGATTTTCGCGATCCGGGAGCACCTCGGGCCCGGCTGACGGCCGTGCCTCACTCGCCGGTCTCCCGCACGAGCACCATGTCCGGCACGCCTCCCGCGGTGAGCGTTTTCCCGTCCTTGGCGAGCTTCAGGACCTTCCGGCTGTTCGCATTCCAGTGGATCACGACGGTATCGCGCTCGGGCGTGGTGTAGCGCCAGTGCTCCATGTACCCGTTTTCCCTGAAGTGATGGATCTTCCCGGCAAGTCTCACGCTCTGCCACCGCGTCCCTTTCAGCTGCGCGCGCAGATCCGAGATCGGCCCGGTGATCCCGGACAGCACCCGTTCCTTTTCGCTCTGGATCTGCTCGCCGAGCGCGCCGTCAGTTCCGGCTGCCGCCTCGATCTTGGCCAACTCCTTCAGATACTCGGAGTCCACCCTCTTCCGTTCCTTGTCGATCCGGTCGTCCACGCGCTCGGCCGCCCGGGTGAACGTCCGGTGCGCGACTTCCAGCTTGCGCGGAAAATCCGCCGGCGGCAGCGGATTCCTGACGCCGCTCTCGACAAGCCGGATTTCGCCCAGGATCGACGCGAGAAGCTCCTTGTCCCCATCGGCCGTCGCCTTCTGCTCGGCTTGCCGGAGCGCCGCGAGATACACCTGTCGCGGTGTTTGCACCTCCGTCTCCCGCTCCTTTTCCAGAGCCGAAACCTCGGTCCGGTGCTTTTCGGCCAAGGGGGCCAAGGCAGGGGCGAATTCGCCGAACGCGATCACGGGAAACGACAACACAACAAGAAGCGCCCGTTTCATGAGGGGAAACGTAAGTACTTTCGCCATCGAGACAAGACCGGACTGGCGTGGATCACCGAGATAGCATCCCCGGATCCGTAGATATCACATCGCCGTCCCGTGCCGCCCGATCAGAGCGGCGACCGCCGCCACCACATCGTCAGTCGGCCGGGACACGTCCACCGTCAGGACATCCGGCTCATCCTCTCCCGGCTCCTCGAGCGCTTCGAATTGCGAGTCGAGCATCGCCGGTTTGAAGAAATGGCCGGAACGGGCGGCCATGCGGGCGGCGATGAGGTCGCGACCGCCCTTCAGGTAGATGAAGCCGAGCCCCGGATTTCCCTCTCGCAGCCGATCGCGATAGCGGCGCTTCAGGGCGGAGCAGACGATCAGCGAGAGCGGATTCGAGCGGCTCATGGCGTGGGCGGCATCCGCCACCGCCCGCAGCCACGGCGCGCGGTCCTCGTCCGTCAGCGGCTCGCCCGCCGCCATCTTCTCGATGTTCGCCCGCGGGTGGAGGAAGTCTCCGTCCAACATCGCCGCACCCGTCATCCGCGCGGCTTCCCCGGCGACCGTCGATTTCCCGCTGCCGGAAACCCCCATCACGATGAAAACGCGGTGGCTTTCGGGAAATGCGCTCACCCGGCCAGCAAAGCAGCACCGGGAGCCGTGGCAAGCCCGGCCCGTTGCGTGGGCCCTCCCACAGCAGTGTGCGCCCCCGCCCTTGCCTCCAAATTGCTCCAAATTTCATCCGAATTAGGAACTGCAAGCAGCGGCCGCCGGCCAACAGCCACGAGCCCATGGTGGTCAACAACTACCGAACCATGCGCCTTGTCTCGGACTTGAAGGATCAGGTGCTGACGCTGGACCTCATCCTCACGATCCACCGCGAGCTCACCGCCGGAACACTCGATCAGCCGGCCGACGAAGGACGTTTCCGCGATCTCGGAGATGAGGTGCGCGTCGTGGACGGGCGCCCAGGCGGTACTACAGGGCGTTCCTCCACACCGAAACCGATCAAAACGACCTGAACGACTTCATCCTCCATCAACTGGAGGTGATCCGCTCCTCCATCAATGCACTCAAGGCATACATCCAGCGCAAACCATCCGAACTCGAGGGCGTGCGCAAACACCTGGGGCCCGGCACGGGCGTCAACCATCGCCAGCTCGCCATCCTGAAACACGCCTTGAAGTTCCCCTACGCGGGCTACACCGTCGCCGGCCACCAGGAATCCCACGGCGTCTCCTATCAGACCGCCAACAACGACCTCGCGTACCTCCACCACCGCGGCCACCTCGATCGCAGCAAGGTCGGCAAGGCCTCTATATCCCGCCCGGCGGCCGGCCTGGCGGAGAAGCTCGGAACCCCGCCCGGAACCTGAACCGGACCGGCAACTCGTGCCGGCGCAGCCGGACATCGCTGGGCAGCGACGCCTTCATCACTCGAACCGCCGAAATTTCGTCCTACGCGCGTGGAGCGGAAATCGGCCGCCATGGGCACGGCGGATCGGCTCGAAGACCTCGTCCATGCCGACGGACTTGATCTCGTAAACCTGCTCCATCAGCTCGCCCAGCCGGCCTTTAGGAAAACCGCGCTCCTTGAACCAAGCGAGATACTCCGGCGGCAGATCGATGATCGGCACGCCGGAAGGCGGATAAGCCTGGATGCCGAACTTGCCGAAGGGCATCCGCGTTTTCCCGATCTCCTCGAGGAGATTGCGGAAGTCGTCCCGGTCGATGGCGGTGAAGTCCATGGAATTCGCGGCCACCGCCACGGGCGGATCATTCCTGCAGGGCACCGCCGTCCACCTCGCCTGGCATGTCCGGCGTTTCGGCGTCCTGCGGAGTTTCCTCGACGGTGACGTTCGCCTTGAGGGCGCTCTCGGTCTGGCCGTCGAACCAGCTTTGGAAATCCGCCGCGGGAACGACTTCCATGGTGCCGACCATGTTCGCGTGGCCTTCGCCGCAGAGCTGGCCGCAGACGACGTAAGTTTCGATCGGCTTGGTGGGCGTGAACCACATCGCGATCTCCTTGCCGGGAATGGCGTCCTGCTGGATGCGCATCGGCTTGATCGCGTAGTTGTGGATCACGTCCTTGCTGCCGACGTTGAGAACCGCCGGCCGGTTCAGCGGCAAGCGCAGGATCGGGCTGGTGAAATCGTCGAGGGCGTTGGGGTCGCTGTAATCGATGCCGAGATCGTTCGAGCCGGAAATGAGCGCCGGATCGATCCGCCCGAACTTCCCGTCGGCGCCCGGATAGTGGTAGGTCCAGCCGAACTGCCAGCCGACGACGCGGACGCGCACGGGATTGAGTTTCTGGACGTCCGCCCAGCTGTCCACCCGCTCGGCCCAGAGCGGGAAGGCGAAGCCGAGGAGGAGCACCGCTTCGATGATGATCACGCCGATCTCCAAGTGGCTGGAGAGGTGGCTCCGCACGCCCTCATAGGACGCCTTCGGGTGGTTCCGGTGCCAAAACCGAAACACGCAGTAGAGAAAGAAGATCGTCCAACCGATAAAGAGGACGAACATGAACCAGTGGACGACATCCATCAGGTGGTCCACCTGGTCGCCGTGCTGGGAGAAATTTTCCGGGATGCCGAGAAGTTCTGAGGGGCTCATGAAGGAAAAGCGGAAGGGAGAGGACGTGGGCGGATCAGCGGCTGGAAGCGGCGGGCGGGACGTAGTCGTCGCACAACTCCGGATCGAGCATCCGGTCGCCGCGGCGGATCATGCGGAACATGAGCCCGACGATGCCGCCGAGCATCGCGAGGATCACGACGAGCAGGAACAGGATCGACCAACCGGCGGCGTCGCCACCGCCTTCGGCCATGGTGATCTGGCAGGTCGAGCAAGCAATCGGAAGGATGGAGATCATCGGCGGGATGTTTGGCCGGTGGCCGTTTCAGAGGTGGATGCGGGTGGCCTTGCGGTAGAAGAGCACGCCGTAGATCGGCATGACCAGCGCGCCAGCGGCACCGATGATGCCGAAGGCGGTGACGCCCGCGCCCGACTCGGGAGCGAAGGCGAAGGCCCACGTCGCCAGGAACACGAACAGCAGCGTGGTCACGGTGACGAAGACGATGTGGAAGGTCTTGAGGGACATGGTTTCCGGATTGGGTGGATCGAGCGCGGGTGGCGGCTCCGCCGGGAATGAACCACCATGGCGGCGGAATTCACCGGATTTCCGCGGCAGGCGTGGTCGATCCGTAGAAAAAATTGTCGAAAATCGGATCGCCCTCCGCGAGCGCCAGCAGGGCGGCCATGAACGCCGCGCCGAGCAGGCCGAGGCCGAAAATCCAGTAGACGGTGAATTTTTCGTGATTGAGGTGCATGAAGATGAAGGCCACGAGCGAGGCCTTCACGGTGGCGATCAGGAGGCCGAGGACCATGTCCCACACGTCGAAGCCGTGGTGGCCGATGTCGAGCGCGGGGACGGTGGCGACGGCGACCGTGACGACGGTGCCGATGAACAGGAGCGCACCGACGAAGAGATAGGTGCGGGTGGCTTTCTTGATCGCTTCAGGGGAATCGGCCATAAGGACGGGAAGATTGCGGGTTCTCGGGAGACGCGGAGAGTTACATCAAATAAAGGATCGGGAAGACGAAGATCCAGACGAGGTCGACGAAGTGCCAGAACAGGCCGCCGACTTCGACGCGGTTGGCAAGCCACTCGGGGTTCGAGAGATACATCTTGCGGCCGAAGAAGAGATAATAGCCGAGGACGATCGCCCCGCCGACGACGTGCAGGCCGTGCAGGCCGGTGATGGTGAAGTAGATCGCGTAGTAGGTGTTCCAAGCCGGCGTGAACTTCGAGGCGAAGGCGATCCGGTCGCGGGGCACCGAAAATTCCGGGAACGTCTCCTGGCCGCGGGCTTCATAGTTCGGCCCCATGAACTCCTCCTTGGTGGCCGCGACGAACGAAAGCTCGGGAGCGCCCTTTTCCTCCGCCCATTCGGCCAGCTCGTGCCAGCCGATGCGGTAGCGTTCCTTGGCGGTGGGCTCGCGCTTCGGCGTGCCGTCCTTGCGGGTGCCATAGCCCTCGAGCAGTTCCTTCTCCAGCTCCGCCACCTTGCCTTGGTGCCACTGCCACGCCTCGCGGGCGAATTCGCTGTTCTGGATGAGCCACGAGTTGTTGATCGCCTCCACCGGGTCGATGCCGCGATCCACGGCACGCATCGCGAGATGCTGGAAGTCGATCGCATCGACGTTGTGGAAGACCATCGGGCTGTCCACCGGCTCGCCGATGAGCTGGGTGTCGTCGCGAAGCCGGGACTGGACGGCGCCCTGGCGGATGTGGCGCGGCGGGAAATGGACTCTGACCGGGCCGCCGCCGACGTTGAAGACGACCGAGGAAACCTCGCCGCGGAGTTTTGGTTGGAGCGCCTCCACATCGATGCCGACGTCCGGCGAGAGCTGCCAGCCGGGCGCGCCCGGATTGTCGCCCTTGGCGCGGATCCACTCGCTGCGCAGCGCGGCGGTGCGCAGGCCGCTGTTGTGGCGCCGGCTCGCCAGGTGCTCGTCGCGGATGCGGTCGAGCAGCCCCGCGGAAAGCTCTTCGCCGGCCTTCGCCACGACCAACGGTTCCTCACCTTCGGGCCGGGCGACGACGACATCTTCGGCAAGCGTCAGCGTCCCCCCTTGGTGCTTCACCTGGCCGACGATCTCGTCGATCCACGGCCGGTGGTAGCGGGCGATGTTGAAGCTCACCGCGGTGGTCATCACCGAGATGTTGTTCTGCTCGACCTTTTTGCCGCGGTGGTCGAGCGCGTAGTCGCCGTGGCCGTGGTCGTCGCCGTGGTCGCCGGCGGCGGTCTCGTAGCTGAGGTGGCCCTCGATGACCGTGTAGTCTTTCAGGCGCACCGCCTGGTGCTGGAGCTTCACGTTGTATTCGACGGCCTTGAGCACCATGAAAAGGGCGGCGCAGGCCACCGTGATGCCCATGAAGATCTGGAACTTCCGCCATTGGCGCATCTTGAGCGCGGCCCAAGCGAAAACGACGGTGACCGAGGAGCCGATGAGGACGAAGGTGTTGATCAAGCCGGGCAGCACCGGGAGCGTCCGCTCCGGCCACGGGTAGTCCGCACCGATCCGCAGGAACACATAGGCCGAGAAGAAGCCGCCGAAGAGCATCACTTCGGACGCCAGGAACAGCCAGATGGCGATCTTCGAGTTGAAGAGTCCGGTGTCCTTGCGGGCGGAGACAACGTAGGGGATTTCCATGGAAAAAAGGAAAGTCTGGGATGAGGCGCGGGGGTCGTGACAGGCGGGCCGGGATCAGTGCTTGCCGCCGGCGGGCGCGTCCGCGGGTGCGTGGTCCGGCGTTTCCGAAAGGCGCTTCGGCTCGACCCATTGCGGGAGATAGTCTTCCTCGCAGTCCGGTCGGCTGTATTCATACGGACCGCGGTAGACGGCGGGTTCGAAGGTGAAGTTCCCGTGGCCGGGCGGCGTCGGCGTCGCCCACTCGAGGGTGGTGGCGTTCCAGGGATTGTCGCTGGTCACCTTGCGACCGGTCTTCCAGGCCGTGAACAAATTGATGATGAACGGGATCTGCGCGAGAATCAGCAGCCAGGCGCCCACCGACATGAGCACGTTCAGGTCGAGGAACTCGCGCACCGTGTTGCCGAAAACGTTGGCGCTGTCCGTCGCGCGGGCGAGATAGGCGTCGCCCCCGTTGTACCAGCGGCGGTGGAAGCCGGCCATGCCCTGCACGAGCATCGGGAAGAAGATGATGTTCATGCAGACGAGGCTCGGCCAGAAGTGGAGGTGGCCGAGGAAGTTGCCCATGAAGCGGCCGGTGATCTTCGGATACCAGTGGTAGACGCCGGCGAAGAGGCCGAAGAGAATGCCGGGAGCGACGACATAGTGGAAGTGCCCGATGACATAGTAGGTGTCATGCAGGTGCAGGTCCGCGAGGTTAAAGGCGAGCGGCAAGCCGGTCAGACCACCAATGCCGAACATCGGCAAGAAGGCGCAGGCCCAAATCATGGGCATCGTGAAACGGATCGCGCCACCCCACAGCGAAATGAGCAAGGCCGTGAGGATGATGACAGACGGAATCGATACCAGAACCGTGGTGGTTTGGAACCAAGTCGAAACCATCGGCCCCATGCCGGTGAGATACATGTGGTGGGCCCACACCAAGAATGACAGGAAGCCGAGGATGAGCACCGAGTAGACCATCGACTTGTAGCCCCACATCGGTTTGCGGGTGTTCGCTGGGATAATCTCGGCGACGCAGGCGATTGCCGGCAGCAGCAGCACGTACACCTCCGGGTGGCCGAGGAACCAGAACAGGTGCTGATAGAGGAGCGGCGAGCCACCGCCGGAGAAGTCGGCGAGGCCGTCCGCCTTGGTGAACAGGCCCGATGGCATGAAGAACGACGAGTGCGCGACCCGGTCCATGAGCTGCATGATGCCGGCCGCTTCGAGCGGCGGGAACGCGAGCAAGAGCAGGAAGCCGGTCACCAACATCGCCCAGACGAAGAACGGCAGGCGCATCCAAGTCATGCCCCGGGCGCGGAGGTTGATGATGGTGGTAATGAAGTTCACCGATCCGAGCAGCGACGAGGTAATCAACAGGACCAGTCCGATCAGCCACTGGGTTTGGCCCGCCATCCATTGGTTGACCACCTGACCATCGGCGAAGCCCGCGAGCGGCGAATAGTTGGTCCAGCCGGATTTCGCGGCACCGGATTCGAGGAAAAACGAGCCGCACATGATCAACCCGCCAGCCAGGTAGATCCAGTAGCTCATCATGTTCAACTTGGGGAACGCCATGTCCGGCGCGCCGATCTGCAGGGGCGTGACGTAGTTTCCGAAGGCACCGAAGCCGAGCGGCACGATCCCAAGGAACACCATGATCGTGCCGTGCATGGCTCCGAACATGTTGTAGGTCTCACCCGTCAAGCGCCCGTCCTGGAGCCAGCGGGCTTTCCAGTCTTCGGTGAAGATCCAGCTCATCCACGCCGGGATCGGCTCGTGCGGGTAGGCGATGCTCCAGCGCATCACGACCATCAGGAAGAACCCGAAAGCGAGGAACGCCATCGCGGTCAGGCCGTATTGCAGACCGATGATCTTATGATCGGTCGAAAAGACGTATTTCCGGAGGAATCCGGGATCGTGATGGTGATCGTCGTGATGGGCGGCGGGCCCTTCGGAAGTGGTAGCGTGAGCGCTCATGGTGCGGCTTGCGGCGTGGTATTGGAGGTCACGGCGGCGCGGAAGGCAATGCCAGGCCGGGACGGGATCTGGGTGGAAATGCGAAGGTGGGATGGAAAGCGGCGGCGCGGAATCAAGGGGCGGCGGCCTCTGCGGGAGCCAAATTCGTCGGGTTGACCATGGTCGCGGGATCGAGCGTCTCGCCCGGCAACATCTGCGCGTGGGCGGCGTCCAGCTCCTCGGCGGTGACGGGAGCCCCGGGGCTCGGGCGTTCGGCGGAAATCTGGAAGGCGGCGGCGGCCATTTCCACCGAAACCACGTCCCCGGTGGCGTTGCCGAAGCTGTTGCGGACGTATGTCATCAGTCCGGCGAGATCCTCCGGAGTCATGCCCGCGCCTTGGGCGGGCATCACGCCCGGGCCGTAGGTGCGACCGGTGCTCGTCGGTCCCTGGAGGCCGTTGAGGATGACCATCGCCAGCCGCTGCGAATCGCCGGTGACCCATTCCGAGCCCGCGAGCGACGGGTAGTTCGCGCCGTCGCCCTTGCCGTCCGCGCCGTGGCAGCCGTTGCACTTGGCCGAGTAGATCTTGGCTCCGCGCGCGGCGAACGCCGCGAGCGCCTCCTTCGGCGCCGGGCCGGCCGCGCCCACCCCCGGAGCCGCGCTGCGGACGTAGCCTTGGCGGAAGGTCGAATCGTAGGAAAACAGGTCGCCGCCCCCGCCCAGAATGCCGCCGGCGATCAGCAGCACGATGGCGCAGGCGAGAAACACCCAAAGGGAAACGGGCTCGAGGCCGTTCTCGGCGAGACGTTTCTCGCGCGCGGCGGCCGCGGCATGACGCGTCACGCGGCCGTGGGCCTCGGTGACGTTGATCGATTCCTCGAGATCGGGCTTCTGTTGGGGCGAAGGCATGGTGGCGGGAAATTCTGTTGGGATCGCGACGGTCGGTCAGCCCTCGCCGCCGGCCGGAGCGGCGGCGGTCGCCGGTGCGAAGTCGAGGGCGGGCGGAACCGATTGGTCCTTCTGCAGCGAGAGCAGGTAGGAAACGAGGGCGCGCGCCTCCGGGCCGGGGACCAGCTCGGTATCGCCGTCGGTCCCGACGGGCAAGGCATCGTTCGAGCGGACTCCCTGGACCTGGCGTTCGACGAAGAGGAACGGCATCGGCGGGCAGCTCGAGTAGCGCCGTTCCGGGAACAGGCGCGGGTTGTAGAGATGGATGTAGAGCCAGGTCTCCGGGTCGTAGGTCTCGGAATACATCGTCCGGGTGCGGAGGCCGACGTTCGAGAGGTCCGGCCCGATGCGGGTGCTGCCGATCTGGGCGAACTTCTCGCCCTCGAAGTCCCAGGCGTTCGTTTCGCGGCGGGTGTCGCCGCGGTCCTCGTCGTTGGCGAGGCCGCCCCAGTCGGCGCGGAACATGTCATTGCCGGCGTAGGTCGGGCGGACGACCTGCGTGTGGCACAGGTAGCAGCCGTTCTCGGCGTAGACCTGCGCTCCGTTCGCGACGCGGCCGGTGCGTTTCGGATGGAAAACGCCCGCGCTTTCGTCGGCCTCGTCCATCGGGACCGGCGGCAGGTTCCGCATGTCGAAGAACGGCACGACGACCACCAGCAACCACGCGAGGCCGAAGCTGGCGGACAGGCCGAGGATAAAATTGCGCAGACTCATGAAGGCGGGAAGTTCGGAAAAGATCAGCTCTGGAGAGGGGAATGCAGGGCGTTCAGTGTGCCGAAACGGTGGCCGGCCCGGCGTTGTCGATGTCGCCCTCGGGACCGTGCGGGTTGCCGTGATGGCCGGCGACCAACAGGGTCGGGTGCGAGCTGCGGCGGCCGAGGCGCAGCCACATCAGCTTGAGGTGGAGGAAGAAAAAGATGTTGGAGAACAGGATGAATCCCCAGGCGACGGTGGTGGCCACGGCATACGGATAGGTGTAGGCGGCGGCGCTTTCCCACGGTTGCTGCCAGCGCTCCTGCCCCATCCCCTGCTGCAAGCCGCCGAAGAGGGCGACCAGCGCGACGGCGAAGACGCCGTAGAGCGAGAAGC
>CBFGTW010000042.1:0-30244 GCA_965651855.1 uncultured Verrucomicrobiales bacterium | reverse complement strand
CCTCTTTCACGCCGAAACCCACCATCCACCATCCACCATCCACCATCCACCATCCCTCACACCCGCTCGAGCTTGATCGGATACGTCCGGCCCGAGTTCCACTGGGCGACGTAGAGGCTCTCCTCGTCATCGATCAGGATGCTGTGCGGGAAGGTGAAAACCTGGCTGTCCGCCTGCAGCCGGCCGAGTTTCCCGTCGACGTATTCAGGCGCCGGCGCGGCGAGGTTCGAGATCACTTGGTTCTCCGGGTCGAGCACGCAGAGGAAGCCATTCTCGCGCGTGCCGTCGCCGGGCCGGTTGCCGCGCAGGCAGGGGATCACGGTATGGTCGCCGAAGGGGACGATGAAATTCGGCTGGCTGGCCGTCAGCTCGAGCGCGTCCACCAGCTCGCCGTCCATCGTGAAGCGCTTGAGCTTTCCCTCGGTGCGCGAGGTCGCCCAGACGAGGTGGCGCTCGTCGCGGGTGTCGACCCATGCGCCGTGCGCGCAGACGAGGTTGCGGCCGCCGCCTTCGTCGCCGCCGAAGCATTTCATCCAGCGGCCCGTTTCGTCGTAACGGTGGCACCAATTCCTGCCGTAGCCATCGACGACGAAGAAGCCGCCGTCGGGAGCCGTCGCGACATGGGTCGGCTTGAAATCCTCTTTTCTCCCGTATTTCCCGCTCTCCTCAGGGAAGTCCCAGGTGCGGAGGATCTTGCCGTCGAGGGTCGTCTTGAAGAACTGGTTCCGCTCGGAATCGGTGATGTAGAAGAATTCCTCGCCGTCTTCCTCCACCAGGGTGAATCCGTGAGCACCGGGGAATTCCGTGCCCCACTTGCCGAGCAGCCGGCCGGCCTTGTCGTAGATGATGACGTTGTTCCGCGTCTCGTTCGTCAGGAGAAAGATGCGGCCGTCCTGGGTCTGGAGCATGCCGTGGCAGTCGTTCACCGGCGTGTCCGCGTCCAGCACGCCCCAGCCCGGGACGACTTTCCACCGGTACTCGCCTTGGCCGAGGATGGTGCCGTCGGTCGATCGGTCCTGGGATTGGCCGAAGCCACGGCCGGCGCCCGCGGCGAGCGCGGCGGAAAGGGAGACGAGAAAGCGGCGGCGATCGAGAGTCATGCCTTCAGAACACGGGATCGCGGCCGGCGGGCAAGCAAATTGAAGCGGCACCGCCGACCACGGCTGTCACGCGGCCTTCCAATGCGCAACCCTCGCACTCAGATCACCACCGTTTTTCCCGGCACCGGGCAGGGATAAAGCCCGTCCGGTCCGGGGCGAGGTCCGGGATCGGCGTCCCAGGCGAGGACCTTCGGCATGGTGTCGAGCGAGGAATTGAGCGCCATGTCCCAAGTGACCTGCTGGCCGGAGTAGCTGGCCATGCGGCCCATGATCGCGGTGAGCGTGGACTCGGCGGTGAAGTGCGCGTCGTTCACCGGCTGGTCTTCGCGGATACAGCGGATGAGAACGTCGTGCTCGGTCTGGTAGGGATCGTTGTCCGGCCCGCGGAAACGCCAGACGATCTTGCCCGAGCGATCCTTCAGCAGGCCTGGCTGGGCGGTGCCTTTCGTCCCGACCAGCGTCTCGCTGACGCGCGACCACAGCCCGTCCCAGTGGCGGCACTGGCTGTTCATGATCGCGCCGTCCTCGTATTCGAACTCGACGAAGTGGTGGTCGTAGATCTCGCCGTGCTCCTTGCCGATCCGCTGCGAGCGCCCGCCCATGCCGACGGCGCGCACCGGATGGGCGCCCTTGAACCAATTGACCACGTCGAGATTGTGAATGTGTTGCTCGACGATGTGGTCGCCGCAGATCCAGTTGAAGTAATACCAATTCCGCATTTGGTATTCCATTTCGGTCATGCCTTCCTGGCGCGGCCGGGTCCAGACGCCGCCGCCAACCCAATAGACTTGCGAGGAAACGATATCTCCGAGCGCCCCTTCCTTGATCTTCTCGAGCGTCTGGAGATAGCTGTTCTGGTAGCGCCTCTGGAGGCCGCAGACCACCTTGAGGTTCTTCGCGTCCGCGGCCTTGGCGGCCTCGATCACCTTGCGCACGCCCGGTCCGTCCACGGCCACGGGCTTCTCCATGAAGACATGTTTCCCCTTCTCCACCGCATACTCGAAGTGGGCGGGACGAAAACCGGGCGGCGTGGCGAGAAGGACCACGTCCGCTGCATCGATGGCCAGCTTGTAGGCCTCGAAGCCCGCAAAGCGACGTTCCCGCGGCACGTCGACCCGCTCGCCGAAGCGCTTCACCAGCTCGCCGTGCGAGTGCTCGACATTGTCGGGAAAGGCGTCCGCCATGGCGACGAGCCGCGTGCCCGGCACGGCGAGCGACTGGGCCGCGGCCCCGGTGCCACGGCCGCCGCAACCGACGAGCGCGACTTTGATTTCGGGAACATCGGCCCCGTCCTGGGCCCGCCCGATGGACGGCAGGAACGAAGCGGCGGCGAGGTAGCCGCCGGTCTTGAGAAACGCGCGGCGGTCGGCGGAATGGAACGATGGGTTCATGACAGCGTGCGGTTACGCCGCGCGCCGGTGGATCCTTGCGTCCCACCCGCCCCCGGACCGCGGGCGCGCTACGCCATGCGGGCGTGGAGTCCGCCGCTCCAGAGGGCGGCGACGATTTCCTCCTGCGCGCGCTCCATCGTGCGGCGCTCGGCGGGATGCTCGTCTTCGTGGCCGGCGAGGTGGAGGAGGCCGTGGACGAGGTAGCGGAAAATCTCGCGACCCAGCGGCTCGTCGTATTCCGCGGCTTGGCGCCGGGCGACTTCCGCGCCGATCACGATCTCGCCGTGGTGGAAGGTGATCACGTCGGTCGCGCCCTCGATGTCCATGAACTCGCGGTGGACTTGATCGCTGGTGGAATCGTCGACCAGGGCGACCTCCACCGTGCCGAGATGGGACAGCGGCGCGTCCGGTCCGACGGCGTGGCCGAGCGCGAGGTCCGCGGCATCGCGGGCGGCGTGTTCGAGCGCCGTGAGCCATGCCTCCGGAATTTCCACCGCATGCTGGTGATTGCCGACGATGATCTCGAGGGACATGGTGGAAGTGCCGGGTGCGAAGGGATCAGGGCTCGGATGTGGAGGAGGAACTTTCGCGCGGAGCCTTGGCTCTCCGGGTTCCCCGCTCCCGGCTTTCCGCTCCCAGCTCGAAGCTCACCACTCCGCGTTCCGTGGGTGCGGGTTTGGGACCGACGGCGGGCGGGCGCGAGGTTTCCGGCTTTTTCTCTCCGGACGACGGGCGCTCGTCGTCCTTGCCGGCGGGGTAGTCGATCCGGGTGTGAAGCATGCTGCGCAGGGTGGCGGCGAAGCTTTCCTTCACCAAGGCCAGCTCGCGCAGCGAGAGCGGACAGTCGTCGAGCTGGCCATCGTTGACCTTGGCTCGGACGAGTTCCTCGATGAGCGCGCGAATTTTCGCCGGCGTCGGTTTCCGCAAGGTGCGGGAGGCGCTTTCGATCGTGTCGGCCAAGGCAATGATGCCGCTCTCGCGGGTCCGTGGCCGCGGGCCCGGATAGCGGAAGCTCTTTTCCTCCACTTGCGGAAGGTCCTCCGGATTCTCAAGGCGGCGGTCCACCTTTTCCATCTCCGCCTTTTTCTGCTCCTGGGCGCGGCGGTAGAAGAAGTAGACGAGCGAGTCGCCGTGGTGCTCCTGGATCACGTCGATGATCCGGGGATTGAGCTTGTGCTTCACGGCCAGGTCGATGCCGTCCTTGACGTGGGCGATGATGATGAGGGCGCTCATCGTCGGCGTCAGCGAGTCGTGGGGATTCTCGGCGCCGTCGTGCTGGTTCTCGATGAAATACCCGGGCTTCTTGAGTTTCCCCACGTCGTGGAAGTACGAGCAGACGCGGCAGAGCTGGGCGTTCGCGCCGATTTTCTCGGCCGCGGCCTCGGCGAGGGCGGCGACGATCAGGCTGTGGTGGAAGGTGCCCGGGGCCTCGAGCTGCATGCGGCGGAGCAACTTGTGGTTGAGGTCGGAGAGCTCGAGCCAGCTGATATCGGTGGTGACGCGGAACATGCCCTCGAAAACCGGCAGCAAGCCGCCGATGAAGAGCGCGGTGAACACGCCGGTGCCGAAGGCCGCGGCCGCGCCCATGCCAAGCAGGCGCAGGCACTCGATCGCCTGCGGGCCGAAGCACGAGGCGATGTCGAGCCGTTCGAGCACCACCGCCAGCACCAAGGCCACCGCGCCGACGTAGATCCCGGCGCGCAGGAGCTGGATGCGCTTCCGGATCTGGTCGGTGAGCAGCACCGCGGTGATGCCGCTCACCAGGCTGACCACCAGATACGACAGCATTTCCGGCCGCGGGACCAGAAGACAGCCGAGCAGGCTGACGTAAACGGCGGAGAAAGTGCCGACGGCGCGGCCGAGCAGCACGCCGTGGAGCATCGGCGCGAAGGCGAAGGGAATGAACAGGAAGACGAAGCCCTCCGGCACCATCCCGCCAAAAAACGTCGAGACCAGGCGGATGATCGCGAGGTGGGTGAGGACGCCGCCGAGCACGAGGACGACGCGGCTGTTGCGGCGGCAGCTCGTGTGGTGGCTCGCGTGGAAGGTGATGAGCGCGGTGATCGCCAGGATCAGGGCGTAGAGGGCCGCGCGCTGTGCCTCGGCGACGAAGGCCTCGCCGGCGTTTTCCGCGGCCGCGCGCAGCACGAGCACCGCGCTGCCCACCGCGAAAGTGGCGTAGAGGGCGAGTTTCACCAGGAAGCTCTCCTCGAGCGCCTGGATCACCGGGTTCTCACTGTAAACCCGGCGCTTCTTGCCGGAAGACAGTCCTTGGCGGGCGAGCCGCCAGCGTTTGATTGCGTCGAGAAATCCCACGGCAGTCGGGTGGTTCGCTGACGGCACCCGCCTCAGGGGGCGGCACCGGGTGCGGCGGATTGGTTAGCGGAATCTCCCGCCGCTGGCAACTCGCAAAACGGCCCGGGACTCACCCGGGCCAAATGCAGATGATATTGATTGTCAACCGGTCACGCGCATCGGCATGAGCACGTAGAGAAACGAGCCTTCGATCCGGACGACGCCCGGGCTCATCTCGTCGATGAGGTCGAGGTAAACTTCATCGGTATCGAGGTTGCGCAAGGGCGCCTGGAGGAATTCCGGGTTGAAGGCGATTTGCATCGGCTTGCCGGTGTAGGCGACGTCCATCGACTCGCGGGCCTCGCCGACATCGGGCGAATTCGCGGTGACCTCGATCTGGTTCTCGCCGAAAACGAGCTTCACCGAGTTCGATTTGTCCGACGACAACAAGGAGACGCGGCGGACGGTTTCCAGCAAGGCTTCGCGGGAAATGACGACGCGCTCGTTCGAGTCGGCGGGGATGACCTGCCGGTAGTTCGGGTAATTGCCCTCGATGAGTTTGCTGGCGAGCAGCGTGTCGCCGATCTGGAAGGAGACCTGGCTGTCGGAAAGCTTCACGAGCACCTCTCCACCCTCGCCAAGCAGACGCTGGAGTTCCTGCACCGCCTTGGTCGGGATGATGACGTCGGTTTCGTGGGAGGCGGGAAATTCGAGGTCGGTGTCGACCATCGCGAGGCGGCGGCCGTCGGTGGCGACGAGCGTCATCTTGCCGTCGCGGAACGAAGTGAAGATGCCGTTGAGGACGTAGCGGGTCTCGTCGGTGGAGATGGCGTAGGAGGTTTTCCGCAGGCCGTCGCGCAGCGCCTGCTGGGGGATGCGGAATTCCTTGGCACCCTCGAAGTCCGGCAGCGGCGGGAATTCCGCCTCGCTCAGGCCGATGATCTTGAAGAACGACGGGCCGCTGCGGATCTGCGCGTGGTTCTTGCCGTCGACGGACACTTCCACCTCGCTGGCGGGCAGCTCGCGGACGATGCTCACCAGCCGCTTGGCCGGGAGCGTGGTGGCGCCCTCCTTCTCGATCTGCGCCTCGACCGAGCCCGTGATCCCGACGTCGAGATCCGTGGTCGTGAACTGCAACCGTCCGTCGCGCGCGACCAGCAGCACGTTGGAAAGGATCGGCAGCGTGGTGCGGGTGCTTACCACGTGCTGGACCTTCTGCAGGCCGTCGAGGAATGCTTCCTTGGAGATGCGGAACTTCATGAGGTGGGGAAACCGGGATCGGGCTGGCGCGTAGTTTCAGCTTTCCCCTTCCCTTGGCAAGAATTCAATGCGGAGACACAACCGGTGGCGGTTCGACGCTCCGGCAAGCGCGAGATGAGGCGGGAGTAGCGGGGAGCTTGCAGCGCGGAGCCCGGAGAAAGAGGTGCTGAAGCGCCGCGCCTTGGCCTCTGCTCCAAGGTCCTCGCTGTCACCGCCGCAGCTGCGACTCGATGCGCGCGATGACTTCCTTCAGGCCCGGTTCGTCGCCGAGTCGCTCGCCGACTTTCTTGCAGGCGTGGATGACGGTGCCGTGGTCGCGGCCGCCGAAGGCCTCGCCGATTTCCATGAGCGAGCCCTTGGTGAGCGAGCGGCTGAGGAACATCGCGATCTGGCGCGGGAAGGCGATGCTGGCCGGGCGGCGGCGGCTGGTCATGTCCGCGAGGCGCACGTCGAAATGCTCGGCCACGGCGCGCTGGATGGCGTCGATGGTGATCTGGCGGCTGGCTTCCTCGCGGATCAGGTCGCGCAGCAGGTGCTCGACTTTTTCCACGGTGACGCTTTCGCCGGCGAGCGAGGCGTAGGTGGCCACCCGCATGAGGGCGCCTTCGAGGCGCCGGACGTTGGTCCGGATTTTCTCGGCGAGGAACTGGAGGACCGATTCGTCCACGCGCACCTTCCAGTCCATCGACTTGCGCTTGAGGATCGCCATGCGGGTTTCCATCAGCGGCGGCTGCATCTCCACGGCCAGACCGCACTCGAAGCGCGAGACGAGGCGCGGCTCGAGGTTCTTGATTTCGCAAGCCGGGCGGTCGCAGGTGAGGACGACTTGGTTGCGGCCGTCGAGCAGGGTGTTGAAGGTGTGGAAAAACTCCTCTTGCGAGCGCTCCTTGCCGGCGAGGAACTGGACATCGTCGATCAACAGCACGTCCGAGCTGCGGTAACGGCGGCGGAATTTCTCGATGTCGCCGCGGCGGACGGCGTCGATGAACTCGTTGGTGAACTTCTCGCAGGTGAGGTAAATGACGCGCGATCCCGGGTGGCGGCGGAGCAGCTCCTGGCCAATCGCCTGCATCAGGTGGGTTTTCCCGAGACCGGGGCCGCCGTGGATGAAGAGCGGGTTGTAGCCGACGCCGGACTTCTTGGCGACGGCCTCGCCCGCGGCGTGGGCGAACTGGCTGTTCGCGCCGACGACGAACGAGGCGAAGGTAAAGGCGGGGTTCAGGCCCGCGGCCTTGACGCGCTTCTCGAGCGCCTCGCCGTCGAGCGCGCGCGGCTTGCCGGCGGCGCGGCGTGGCTCGGCGCCGGCCGGACCGGCGGCGGCGCCCCGAGCGGCGACCGGCGTTTCCCGGACGACGACTTTCACTTCGCGGACATCCTCGAAACAGGCGCTCACCGCATGCCTGAGTTCCGGCAGGTAGTTGGTCTCGATCCACACCTGGTGGATCTCGCCCGGCACGGCCACGGTGGCCACGCCGTCCTCGCAGCCCATCCATCGGGCGGCGCGGAACCAACGTTGAAACGCGTCGGAACTCACCATCGACCGGAGCTCGTCGCAGACCCCTTCCCAGCCACGGCCGGCAGCCGCTTCCGCTCCGGATTCCACGATCGCTCCGCTCTCCGCTGATACCAATGCCTCCCGTTCCATGTGTGATCCGTAATAAGTTGCGTGTTAAGTGCTTGCGGCTCGCCCTGCGACCCTCCGACGAGGGGCGGGCAAACGCGCGGAGCCGAGGTTGAACAAGCCGCCGCCCCGCGGAAAATCTTTTTGAAATTTCCCCCGCCACCGCCACCCCCGGGACTGCATTCCACAAGCGTTCCACGGAGTAAAAATTTTGACGGTTGACGGGACCGATATTTCGCTTTGCCGAAAGATCTCCGGCGACCCGAGCCCGTAATTTTGCGCAGTGCCTTCAAACCGAAGCACCTGCGGATGTGACCGCATTGTCACTCCCGGCCGACCCCGATCCGCCGGCCGATCGGAAGGCACGCGGCGAGGAAGGTGACGGCGGCATTGATCGGGTAAAACCACGGAAATGCGAGCTGCGGCCGGGATTCCACCACCGCCTGTGACAGGGACTCCGCGCCGAAGAACGCCAGCAGCTGGGCCAGCTCCGGCCGCACCCACGCGACGACCGCCATGGACACCGCCACGCCCGCCAGCAGCCCGTGGAGGCTCCGGGGACCGGGCAGCACCGCGGCCAGGAGAATGCCGAGCAGCGGCCCGTAGGTGTAGGCGACCATGCCGAACGCGAGGTCGATGAGGTTCTTGTTCTCGTTCTCGGCGTAGCCCTGCGCGAGCGCGATCGCCACGACCGACAGGAAGATGCCCCAGGCGATGACGACGAGGCGCGAGCGCAGGACCATCGCCGGGCCGTCCCCTTCCCGCTCGAGCCGCTCGCGGCCGTACCAGGCGGAGAGCGATGTCTGGGAAAGCGCCGCCAGCACCGAGTCGAGGCTGGAGATGGCGGCGGCGAAGGCTCCGGCGAGGATCAGTCCCGTCACGCCCGGCGGCAGCACGGTGGTGATCCAGACGGGGAAGACGAAATTCGGATTCTCCGCGAACTTCGCGGCTTCGTCCGGCGTCAGGCCCTTGAGCTCGTACCACGCGAAGAGCCCGGAGCCGACGGCCAGCATCAGCAGGGTGGTCACCAGCGAGACGCTGCTGAAGATCATCGCCTTGCGCGCGTCCTTCTCCGAGCCGCAGCAGAAGATGCGCTGGGCGTTGAGCTGGTCGGTGCCGAAGGCGGCGATGTTCTGGAAAGGCATCGCAAGCACGCCGACCCAGAAGGTGTAGTTCAGCGTCGCGTTGTCCCACGGCAGGGTGAAATCGAGCCAACGCATCTTGTCCACGCCACCCTCCGGACCCGCGTTGCGGTTGAGCTCGACGATGGAGTCCCAGCCGAGACTTCCGGCCAGCCAGCCGAGGGCGAGCAGCCCGCCGAACATGAAGATCGCGAATTGGATCACGTCCGTCCAGATCACCGTGCGCATCCCGCCCATCAGCGTCCAGCCGATGGCGAAGGCGCCGATCGCCAGGATGCATACCGTCGTGGACATCCCGGTGACGGTTTCCAGGATCAGCGCGGTCACCAGCACCCGCACGCTCTGGCCGAGGATGGCGCCCAGGGAAAACAAGCCGGTCACGAGCTTCCGCACGCCCTCGCCGAGCTTCCCGCCCATGTAGTCGTAAGGGCTGTAGATCTCGCGCTTGAAGTAAAGCGGCACGAGCCAATAGCCGACGACAAACCGGGCGATGATCGAGCCGATGCCCCACTGCAGGTAGGTCCAGTCGCCCTGCAGCGCGAAGACGCCGCCCGGCACGGCGATGAACGTCAGCGCGCTGATTTCCGTGGCAATCATCGAGCCGCTGACCGCCCACCACGGCAGCGAGCGACCGCCGAGAAAGAAGTCCCGGATGGTGGCGTTCTTGCCGCTGAGCGCATGGCCGATCCAGGTGGTCAGCAGCATGTAGCCCACCACCACCATCCAGTCCAAGCCGGTGAAGTGGGTCTCGATCGCTCCGAGAAACATGCGGCGACGCTAGGTGCCCGCCGCAGCGAGCCAAGCGCCAAGTTTTTCGCTTTGCGGCCTGCGGCAATGACCGCAAATTCAACGCAATGTCCGACAAACCGAAGCTCGTGCGCGACGACCCGTGGCTGGAACCCCATCAGAGCGTCATCGAGCGGCGGATGGAGCGCTTCCTTGAGGCGCTGGCCGCGATCGAGGCGGAGTCCGGGTCGATCGCCGCTTACGCCACGGGCCACAAGCTGCAAGGGGTGAATTTCCAGCCCGCCGCGAACCAGTGGATGGTCCGCGAGTGGGCGCCCGAGGCGCAGGCCGTCTCGCTGATCGGCGACTTCAACGGCTGGAACCGCGACAGCCACCCGCTCGCGCCGGCCGGCCACGGCGTCTGGCAGCTCCGGCTGCCGGCCGATGCCCTCGAACACGGGCAGAAGGTGAAGCTCCACGTCGTCGGCGCCGACGGCTCGCGGCGCGACCGCATTCCCGCCTGCATCCGCCGCGCGGTGCAGGACCCGACGACCCACGACTACAGCGGCCAGATATGGAATCCGCCGGACGCTTATGTGTGGAGGCATGAATTCGACCCCGCGGGCCTCGGCGCGCCGCTGATTTACGAATCCCACGTCGGCATGGGCGGCGAGGAGCCGCGGGTGCACACCTACCGCGAGTTCGCGGACGACGTGCTGCCACGGATCGCCCGCGCCGGCTACAACGCGGTGCAGCTCATGGCGGTGCAGGAGCACCCGTACTACGGTTCCTTCGGCTACCACGTCTCCTCGTTCTTCGCGCCGTGTTCGCGCTTCGGTACACCGGAGGACCTGAAATACCTGATCGACACCGCCCACGGCCTCGGCCTCGCGGTGCTGCTGGACATCGTCCACTCGCACGCCGTGAAGAACACCTCCGAAGGCCTCAACGACTTCGACGGCTCCGGCGCGCAGTATTTCCATCCCGGCCCGCGGGGCGAGCATCCGGCCTGGGACTCGAAGTGCTTCGACTACGGCAGGCCGGAAGTCCGGCAGTTCCTGCTCTCGAACGTCCGATACTGGCTCGAGGAGTTCCGCTTCGACGGCTTCCGCTTCGATGGCATCACCTCGATGATGTATCACTCGCGCGGCATGAAGTCGTTCAACACCTATGACGACTACTTCGGCCCCGACGCCGACGAGGACGCCATTCTCTATCTCGCGCTCGCCAGCGAACTGACCCGCCGCCTGAGGCCCGGAGCCATCATTGTGGCCGAGGACATGTCCGGCATGCCCGGCCTGTGCCGGCCGCAGGACGAGGGCGGCGTCGGCTTCACCCACCGCCTGGCGATGGGCATCCCGGACTACTGGATCAAGCTGCTCAAGCACTCGCGCGACGAGGACTGGGACATGGGCGATCTGTGGGGCACGCTCTCGAACCGCCGCCACGGTGAGGCGACCATCGCCTACGCGGAGAGCCACGACCAAGCGTTGGTGGGCGACAAGACGCTCGCCTTCTGGCTGATGGACAAGGAGATGTACTGGCACATGGGCAAGGACGACCCGCACCCGGTCATCGAACGCGGCATCGCGCTGCACAAGCTGATCCGCTTCGTCACCTTGGTCTGTGGCGGCGAGGGTTGGCTGAATTTCATGGGCAACGAATTCGGCCACCCGGAGTGGCTCGACTTTCCCCGGGAGGGAAACCATTGGTCCTACCACTACTGCCGCCGCCAGTGGTCGCTGGTGGACAACCCGGACCTGAAATACCAGTGGCTCGCGGAGTTCGACCGGCAGTTGGTCGGCCTCGCGGAAAAATACAAACTCCTCGCCGCCCCTCCGGCCCGATCCCTCTACATCGATCACGGCAAGAAGATCATCTGCGCCGAACGCGCGAACCTCATCTTCGTTTTCAACTTCTCGGTGGACCAGTCGGTCTTTGGTTACCCGCTCGCGGTGCCGGACAACAAGACGCGGCGCGTCCTGCTCGACAGCGACTCCCCCGCCTTCGGCGGCCACGGCCGCATCGATCCGGAGGCGCGCCATCCGGTGGACGAGGACGGCGTCATGAAGCTCTACACGCCCTCGCGCACCGGCCTCGCCTTCGGCCCGCTGGAATAGCCGCGGCGGAAAATCCGCCGGTCGACTGCCGGCCCGTCACGCGGGAGCATCCCCTGCCGCGATCAGGTCCGCGAGGTGGCCGCCGCGGGCGGTGACCCATTTCCCTTTCCTGATGACCTGCGGGAATCCGAGTCCTTCGCCGGCCGCCGCGGTGAAGACGTCCCACGCCTGGCTGGCGAGGATGCCGGAAACAACCAGATCGCCGCTCGGCGCCAGACTCTTCGCGATGACCGGCCACGCCTGGATCAGGACGGTGGAAAAGATGTTCGCGAGCACCACGTCGTAGCCGCCGGCCGGCGGTTTCCACCTCAGGACGTCCTGCTCGCCCACCTCGATGCCGGACGCTGCATTGCGCTCGAAGTTCCGCGCCGCCACACCGACGGCGAAGGGATCGAAATCGCAGGCGTAAGCGCGGCCCGCCCCGAGCTTCTTCGCGGCGATGGCGAGCACGCCGGTGCCAGTGCCCAGATCCGCGACGCTCCAGCCCGGCTGGCGGCGCTTGCGGGCGATGTCCACCAGCAGCCGGAGACAGGTCGAAGTCGTGGCATGGTCGCCGGTGCCGAAGGCCATTTCCGGCGGGATGCTGATGATCTCCCGCCCGGGATGCTCCTTCTCCAGCACCGCCAGCTCGCCTTCGTCGGTCGTCGCCGTGATCAGGAAAACGTCACGCACCTTGAGCGGTCGCGGCGGCGGGGCCGGCTTGTTCCACTCCGCGCTCATCAGCTCGCGGACGCTGCCGCCGAACTGCTCGGCGACGGCTTCCGCCTCGGCACGGGTGGCGCAAAACACCTGCACGCGCACGGATTTCCCGCCCTTGATGTACTCGATGACGACGTTCGGGTTGCCGGAAAACCGGTCTTCCCACGCATCGATCCACTTGGCGGGCGACAGTTTCGACCAGACAAACATGGCGCGCAAAACACGCGCTTGAGGGAAAGTGGAGCGGGCGATGAGATTCGAACTCACGACATCCACCTTGGCAAGGTGGCGCTCTACCACTGAGCTACGCCCGCGTCGCGAAACGCGTGCGCGCTTTCTACACGCGCACCGACCCCGCGCAAGCCATTTTTGGCAATTTTTTCCGTGTTCAGCGCCTCGCCGCTGCGGTTTCCTGCCGGCGCGCCATGTCCGACAAGCTCGCCGAAATCATCGCCACCAAACATCGCGAAGTGGAAGCTCTCCTGCCGCGTGCGGACATGCTCCGCGCCGCCGCGCTGCAGCGGAACGACTTCGGCGGATTCCGCGCCGCGCTCGACCGCGGACCCGGCCGGCTGGGCGTGATCGCGGAGGTGAAGAAGGCCTCGCCGTCCGTCGGCTTGATCGACCCGGACTTCGATCCCGTCCGCCAGGCGAAGCGCTACCTCGACGGCGGCGCGTCCTGCCTTTCGATCCTCACGGACGAAAAATACTTCCAGGGCTCCCTCAGCTATCTGACCCAGATATCCCGCTTTTCCGCCGCCCCCCTGCTGCGGAAGGACTTCACCGTCCATGAAGTCCAGATCCACGAAGCGGTCGTCTCGGGAGCCGACGCGATCCTCCTGATCGTCGCCGCGCTCGACGACGACACCCTGCGCCGGCTGTACGACGAAGCGAAGGGACTGCAGCTCGACGTGCTGGTGGAAGTCCACGACCTCCGGGAAATGGACCGCGCGCTCGAGCTCGGCGCGGATTTGATCGGGGTGAACAACCGCAACCTGAAGACCTTCCAGGTGGACCTGGCCGTGACCGAGCAGCTCGCCGACGAAGTGCCCGACGAAACGCTCCTCGTTTCTGAAAGTGGCATCAAGACGCCGGACGACGCCCTGCGCGTGCTCCAAGCCGGAGCCAACGCCGTGTTGATCGGCGAGTCCCTGATGCGCGCGCACGATCCGAGCCGCGAAATCGAAGCTTACCTCGCTCTCGGGGAGCCGCCCGCCGAGCCCATTGATTAATCTATCTTGATTGACGCTCAGGCCTGTCTATCAGACAGAGCGACCACTACGTGATCCCGTAGTGTAATTTTCTTGCATGGATCGGTGGGATAAGGGAAATGATCCGTTGAATCCGCAATCGATCCCCCCTCGGTTGCCCACCCCCCATCCCCCCATGAAAACGAAGACTCCGCTTGTTGCGGCGATCCTCTGCGGTCTGACGGCAGTTTCCAGCGCCTTCACGCTCGACTTTGTCGGTTACGAAGGCCAATCGCTGCCACCGAACCCGCTGACCATTTCCGTCCCCGGCTACGGCGACGTGCAGTTCGAAGCCCTCGGCGGCTCGACCCTCGTGGTGAACAGCGCCCACCAGAACGACAACCTGAGCGGCGCACCCTCGCTGAATTTCGACATGGGCGAGGCCGTCCGCGTGACGTTCCTCGGCCTCGAGCCGATCGACGTCGATTTCGACTACGTGGGCGTGAACGCCGGCGAGTATTTCCTCGCGCAGGAAGACATCTTCACGCCCCAGTCGTTCATTCTCACGCTGAATGGCAGCGGCAATGGCGCCGGCCTTTACGCCGTGAGCTGGAACCAGGTTCCGGAGCCGAGCACGGCGCTCCTGGGCGTGCTGGCCGGCGGAGCCTTCCTGCTCCGCCGTCGGCGTTGAGCGCGGACGGCGCACGTTTCGACATCATTCCAACGCGTCCCGCGGAAGCGGGACGCGTTTTTTCGTCAGCGGGTGTCCGGTGTTGCCGGCATCCGCGTGCGATGACGCGGCGGGCCCGGGACGAATGCAGAGTGATGAATGATGAGTTCAAAATGAAAGAGAGCCACGCGCTACGCGCCTCTTCCGAGCTCAAAGTGACGAATGCAGAGTGATGAATGAAAAAATCCTCTCGCGGCGCACCTCTTCCATTCCGAAGTCCCAAATCCGCATTCCGCAACCCAAACGGCTTGGCGGTGAATCCCTCTTCCACTTCGCACTCGGCACTTCGCGCTTACCACTTCTTCCACACCCTCACGCCGTTGGCGACAAACGGGCGGGCCCGGTCGCGAATGCAGAGTGATGAAGGATGAGTGAAAAATGAAGAGGTCTCGCGGTCCGCGCCCTAGCGGGTGGATCGAATGCTTAATTTCGAATCTTGGGTTCTGAACTCTTCACTCGCCTCACCAGTTCCTGGGTCTCGCGGAAGATGAGCTTTTCGGCCCCATAGCGGGTTTTCTCCTCGCGGACGATGCCGGTGCCGGGGGCGAACCAGATGGTGCGCCGGAGTTCGAAGTCGCCGTCGCGGCCGGTCATCAACAGGCGGATGGTTTCATAGGTTCCCGCGGGGACGGTGGTTTGCTCGCGGCCGACGACCTGAATTTTTCGCGTGCGGCTTTCGTCGTCGGCGCCGATTTCGGGGAAGGCCGATCCGGCGCGCATGCCGGCGAAAAGGAACGGGATCGGCTTGTCGAACCACAGCGGACGGGTGGTGTCCTCGCGGATCACCAAGGAACCGCGAAGCAGGATGCGGTCGTCGTAAATCTCCACGAACTCGCGTTCGGGGGCGGTTTTCGGCATGCGGATCTCGAAGCAGTCCACGGCGGGCAATTCCTCGGCCGCCTTGACCTTGCCGAGGTAGCGGCGGACGCGCTCGCTGGTGAAATCCGCCGCGGCGGCTGTGGGCGAGGTCACACCGGCGGGGACCTCGACGTGGACCGAGTAGTGCCACTCGTCGCCCGGCTCGACCGGCAGGAGCGGAGTGTCCCTCTCCGCCAGCTCGGCCGTCTTTGGTGGCACGTCGGCCGCACCGGCTTCGGCGGGAGAGGACGCGCGATCGCACGATGCGGTCGCGAGGATGGCGAGAATCAAGGCCGGGAGCGGAGACTTCATGGCGCGGTGGGTGGAGGTCCGAGGTCGATGACGGCGTGGTTTCCACCGGCATGCGGGGCACCGAGCCGGTGCTGCCAGCGGATGGCGGGAAAGCGACTGAACCGCCGGCGGCGAACGGCGAAGAACAAGGTCAGCCCGCCGAGCAACAGCGGGATGAACGATCCGGCCGCGCCGAGGAGGAGGATTTTCCACCTTTGGAGAGCCTGCTCGTGTTCGAGCCGCATGCGGGTGCGGCGCGTGATCGTGGTCTCGCTGATCTGGATGGCGGTGCCGACCCAGACGCGCAGCAGGTCGGCCGTCTCGACGGTCGCGGCGCGCACCTTGTCGAAATCGTCGGGTTCGAGCGAGGCGCGACGTTCGGCCGCAGCGATCGGTTGTTCGACGATGCCCGGCCTGAGTTCGCGGACGACACGGCCGCCGGGAACGATCCGCGGGCTGTCGGGGCGGCCCGGCTGGTGGATCACCACCCCGTTCGCACCGTCGAGGCACCAGGTCTCGGCGAACTGCCGCGCGACGTGCTCGACCGGCGCCTCGCCGAGATCGGGCACGACGACCACCACCACATCGATCAGTTCCTTCTCGCGCAGCGTCACGAGCGGCGCGCCGATTTCCGATTCCTGCGCGGGCGTGAGGACGTCCGCCGGATCGAATACCGGCAGCGGAGGGCGAGGTCCGGGTTCCACCACGCCGGGCGGTTGCGCGGCGGACGCAACCGCCGCGAGAACTGCCGTACCGAGGGCGATTCGCAGCGACCGGACGATCATTCGGCCTCCTTTCCGCGGAGTTTCGACGGCAGCGCGCGCAGCGCCGCTTCAAGCGCGCGACACGACTCGCGATGAAAAGCCACGACCGCCCCGGCGGTATCCCCGGCGGACCAGGAGCGCCGCATCGAGTCGAGACAGAGCTGCCACTTGTCGTCGGCGAGCCACGGTTCCGCTCCGTAGCCGGGCACGACCGCCGCGCGGCCACTGGCGGCATCGATCACGAGCAGGACGGTCCAAGCCCGCTGCGCTTCGGTTTCCCCGTCCACGAGGGGGCTGGCATTGAACAGCCAGAAGCCGAAAACCGCCGGCGAGTGATGGGGCTCGAGCCGAACCACGCACACCCGTATGTCGATCTGCGGGACCGACTTGCGGAAGCGTCGCCGGGCTTCGGCGATGCGGGCCAAGGCCGCTTCGCCCCACCAGCCGACGGCGTCGAGCACCGGCGTGAGGGGTGGTGCGGCGGAGCCGAAAATCGCGACGGTGTCCGCGCCGGTGAACCCGCAGGCAGGGCAGCGGGAAAACTCCTCGTCGAACCGCGCGCGGCAGGCCGGGCAGACGGTGGGACCGGCCGCCAGCCGCCGGGCGGGATAGCGCCGCGTCTGGGGCCGACCGCTCATTTTCCCAAGCGGATCGCGGTGGACCGGCCGTGCGCGTCGAGCCCCTCGAGGCGGGCGAACTCGGCGACCACCGGGAGCGACTTGTGCACGGCATCCGGATCGAGCCGGACGATGCTGGTGCGGCGCTGGAACTGGTCCGCCCGCAGGCCGGAAAACGACCGGCCGCCGCCACCGGTCGGCAGCGTGTGGCTGGGGCCGGCGAGGAAGTCCCCGACGGCGACGGGCGAGTGGTTGCCCAGATAGATCGCGCCAGCGGTCTTCACCTGCGGCAGCCAGCGGTCCTCGTCGGCCGCGATCAGCGAGAGGTGCTCCGGGGCGAAGGCGTTCGAGATTGCGATGGCGTCGGCGAAATTCTTCACGTGCAGGAGGAACGTCCCGCGCTTGAGTACCTCGCGGATGATCTTGGCGCGGGAAAGCTCGGCGAGCTGCTTGTGGATCGCCTTCTCCACCTTGCCGAGCAGCGCCTTCGAGTCGGTGACGAAGCCGACCACGCTGTCGCCGCCGTGCTCGGCCTGGGCCAGCATGTCGGCGGCGATAAAATCGGCGTCGCCCGTCTTGTCGGCGACGATGAGGATCTCGCTCGGCCCCGGGAGCAGGTCGATGGCCACCGCGCCGACGAGCTGGCGTTTCGCCTCGACGACGAACCGGTTGCCCGGCCCGACGACCAGATCGACCGGGCGGATCGTCGCAGTGCCGATGGCCATCGCGGCGATGGCCTGGGAACCCCCGACCTTGATTGCCTCGGTCACGCCGGCGGCTTTGAGGGCGTATAGCAGTGCCGGGTTCACCGATCCGTCCGGTCCGCACGGGGTGGCGGCGAGGATTTCCGGAACGCCGGCGGCTTGCGCGAAACCAGCGGTCATCAGCGCGGTGGAAACGAGGGGAGCCTTGCCGCCGGGAACGTAAACGCCAACGCGGTCGAACGGCGTGAAACGTTCGCCGACGAGCGCACCCTCGGCGTTCTTGGCGCTCCAGTCCTTGCGCAGGCTGCGTTTGGCGAAGGCGTGGATGTTTTTCAGGCTGCGGGAAATCGCCTCCTTGGTCGCCGCGCTCACGGCTTCCTCCGCGGCGGAAAACTCGGCGTCGCTGACAAAAAGCGTCTTCGGCGTGAGCGTCGCGCTATCGAAACGCTTGGTGAATTCGACCAGCGCCGCGTCGCCGCGGGAGGCGACGCCGGCGATCACTTCCGCCACCAGGTCCCGCACGTCGGACTCGGGAAATGCCCGCCGCTGGAGGCGGGCGACGAAGCGGGCGAACGCGGGATCGTTGTAGCCGAGGATCTTCATGCCGGGGCGGATGCGCGCGACCATGAAGACCAATCCGCCGGCCGCCAAGCCCGATCCTCGGCTGTGCGTCGGAGCGGCGGTTTCGAAAACGCCGGGGCTGGACGCCGCCCGGGGGGCCGAGCCCCAAGCCACCTCGCCGCGCCATCCCGGGCGATTCGGAGATCGGTCCCAAAATCAGGGGGACGCTTCTTCCGAGGGGGCCGGAACCCCTTCCTCGTACGGCCGCAGCGAAATCGCGGCCTCCGTGGGGAAGTCGTCCGGAATTTCATTGCCCGGATCCCGGCCCGCCAGCCACTTGAGCGCGCGGACGAAGATCGTCTGGAACGCGGCGCAGCGCGCGCCGGGAGGCTCGGGGACATCGCCCCAGACGTGGCAGTAGCTGCTGGCGTAGGTACGGCCCGCACCGTACTGGACGGTCCAGTCGATCGGGAAACGCGTGCCGTCGCGGTCGGCGGCATACGAGAGCACCGTGATCTCCTCGGCGGGGCCGCGGGCGTAGCGGTAGACCTCGATGTCCGCCACCATCCAGCTGTCCGGCAGGCCGCGGTGGATCGGATGCTCGCCGCGCTTGGTCACGACGACGTCCTGGCGGTCGCCATGGTTCGTGTTTTCTCCCTCGCCCGCGGGGATTTCGTTCAGCGAGCCGTCGGCGTCCAGCGTGATGGCTTTGCCGAAGTTCCGGTCCCTCCAGCCGAGGCCGATGATGCGGTTGTATTCCGGCCACTCGGCGAACGAGTTGTTGGCTTCGTGGAAGGCATAGAAACCGCCACCATTCCGCACATAGGCGGCGAAGGCCTCCCTCACCTCGCGCGGCCACTGCGGCCGGCCGCCGAGGTTGTTGTAGCCGGAAATCACGACGTCATATTTGTTGAACTCCGGCCGCCATTCGTCCCAAGCCGGATCGCCGGGCTCGCTCGGCGTGACGGTCACGTCGACCTCGAACGAGCCGTCCTTCGCCAGGATCGCGCGGACGATGTCGAGGCGCTTCTGCCACGCGTGGTTGGTGATGCCCTCGACGATGAGAACCTTGATCTGGCCGTCCGGTCCGTCGTCTTCCGCCACGGAAACGAGCGCGAAGACCAGGAGCAGCAGCGGCAGGGCGGGACGAAACAGCCTCATGATATTTCCGGACATGGCGATGCGGGATGAAATGATCTGCCGCTGTTCCCTCGGCGGGTGGTGAAACCGCGACAGAGCGAAATATCAACGCGAAGCCATCGTTGGAATCCAAAAGCGCCGGCCCGGGGAATCGAAAGCCCGCCGCGGTCCCGCCAGCTGGCACTGGCACCGCGGCGGGCACCGCTGTTTCGCGGGGATTTCCGGAAACCCCGATCACGGCAAAAAGCCGGCGGCGGCGAGGATCCTCCCGGAGATCAACCGCGACGACGGCGGAGCAAGGAGAAGATGCCGGCGCTGCCAATCAGGAGAGCCGAGGATGGCTCCGGAACCGCATACAAGGTGAAGCCGGCGAGATTGGTGTCGTCGTTGCCTATGTTGTCGGTTTCCTGGATGAAGATGTCCTGGAAGGCGGCATCCGCCGTGAAGGTGAAGATCGTCATCGTCGCGGGGTTCTGTGAGAACGAGCCCGAGGTGCCGCCGCTGAAGGTGCCACCGCTGAAGGTATCCCAGTAGGCTTGGGATCGGTCCGTGCTGCGGGCATCCGCTGAGAACAGTGAGACCACATACTCCTGTCCGACGGTCAGGTTTCCAATGCGGACGGTCAGGGGGTTGGTGGCGTCACTGGCATTGTTGTGCCACGCGCCGCTGCGGAGCACTGCATCGAATTCCGCGTCGCCGGTGGTGCCGGGGAACAGTGCGGTATTCGACTGGAAGCCGCCGTTGTAGAGCACCGTGGACGACGAGGGAGCAGCCGGCATGGCCGCGTTCGTCCCGGAGTTGATCAAGGCAAACGGGATGGTCTGCCCGCCGGCGGTCTCGACGGTCTGGGCGCTTCCGCCGAACGTGACGGCCTGTTCGAGCGTGGCCACGGTGGGGTAAAGCACCAGCGGTTGGTCCAGTGCGGAATCGGACGTCACCGTCGTGTTCGAAACAAGGCTCAGGGTGGCGGCCTGGGCCGAGAGGGCGCTTGCGGCGAGCAAGCCCAGTGTTGGTTTCATTATGGATGGGGTCATGGTCTTCGTGCGTTTTTGTGTCTCTCAGGGGGCCGAAACGACCGCCTGTAGAAATCCCTTGTCCGCGAGACCTTCGGAGGCGGTGAGCCTGAAGGTGTGCAGTTCGTAATCCGGATCGTCCGAAGCGGCGGAAGCGACGTGGACGACGGGGCTGGAAAAGTCCTCAAGGTCGAGAGTTCCGCGGACGGTGTAGGTGATGCCGTCGATGGTGGCTGTCTGGTTTCCTCCGGTCCCTGCGGCGAAGGTGGCGCCGGCGCGGACCGCGATGGTGAGGGTCAGCTCGTCGTGGCCGCTGGAGTCGGTGTCCTGGAGCGCGAGTTGGTTCACGCCCCGGTCCGACGGGTCGCGGGGGTCGCCGTTGAAGGCGAATTCGGCGAGGTTGCTAATGCCGTCGCCGTCGGCGTCGCCGTCGGCGTCGTCGGAGTTCGGGTCCAGGCCGTTGGCGATCTCCCAGGCGTCCGGCATGCCGTCGCCATCCGAGTCCGCATCGCCTTCCACGACGGCCCGCAGCACGTAGCCGTTGAGCCCGACAGGAAAGTTCGCGCCGCCGCTGGTGTTGCGGACGAAGACGTCCATGTATCCGGCCTCGGTCGCGGTGAAGGTTCCGGTGACCGAGGTGCTGGACGGCGCGAGAACCGCCTCGCTCTCGTTTCCGAGACCGTCGTGGTACAGCTGGGCGCGGGTCACGCTCCCCGGCCGATCGTCCGAATAGAAGAGCTGGATCCGGTATTGCTGACCTTCGACGAGGGGGGCGCCGCCCGCGCCGGCGAGGCGCAGCACCAGGTCCGTCGCGCCGGGTGCCGGGCCGGGGTCGGCGTCTTCCCAGGCGGAGCCGTCGAGCACCGCCTCGAACTCGGGGGAGACGGTGGTTTCCGTGGGATCGAACAATCCGGCGTTCACCTGACGGCCACCGGAGCCTGAAATGACGCGGGCTTCCTCACCTTCGAGCAGCGCCCCGCCGGTGTTCTGGCGGTTCTTGAAGGTGATGGTCCCCGCCCCGGCCGTGACGGTGACCTCCTGGTTGTCGGAGCGGAAATTTCCCGCGTGGACGATCACGCCGCCGCCGGTGAGAACCGAGTCGTCGGTGATTTCCAGGGGGGCGCCCCAGACGATCTCGGTCACGCCGGCGAAGGGATCGAGCGGATCGGTCGGGTCGGTGCCGTCCAGCCACTCCTGGAGATTGCTGACGCCATCGCCGTCCTCGTCTCCCTCCGGTTCCCGCGAGGTGTCGAAGAAGTAGTAGAGTTCCCAGGCGTCGCCCATGCCGTCGCCCTCGCCGTCCGGACCGTCCTCGTCGGGAGCGTCCAGGCGGTCGTTCGGATCGGTGCCGGCGGCATATTCCTCGTCGTTGAAGGCGAAGTCTCCGTCGGGATCGTCGAAGTCGCTGTATCCGAGACCTCCGAAGTGGGTCATCTCCCACTCGTCCGGCAGGCCATCGCCATCGATGTCGCCAGGCACCGAGCGGGCCCACTGCGGGTCCGAGCCGGCGAGATACTCCTGGTGGTTCGAGAAGTCATCCCCGTCCGGATCCCCGGCCTTGCCGTTGTCGCCGGTGGCGTCTTCGGGATCGAGGCCGTTGGCGATTTCCCACAGGTCCGGCAGATCGTCGCCGTCGAGGTCGTCGCTTGAAATCGCCCGCAGGACGTAGGCGTTGAGCGCGACGGGAAAGTTCGTGCCGCCGGTGGTGTTCTGGATGTGGATGTCCTGGTAGCCGGTGGCATCCGCGGTGAAGGTGCCGATCACGCCGGTGCTGTCGCCGGCGATCACCGGCTCGCTGAAGTTCCCCAGTCCGTCGTGATACGTTTGCCCGCGGGTGGAACTGCCGGCGCGGTCGTCGGAATAGAAGACCTGGATTTCATAACTCGCGCCCTCGACCAGCGGTTCGCCGGCCGCGCCGGTCACGCGGAGGACCATGTCGGTCAGCCCGGGAGCCGGGCCGGCGTCCGCATTTTCCCAGGCGGAGCCGTCGAGGATCGCGTGGAAGTTGGCCGAGACGGTCGTCCCGGCGGCATCGAAGAGATTGGCGTTGGTCTGCTTGCCGCCGGCTCCCTGGATGACGCGGGCTTCCTCGCCTTCCTGCAGCTCGCCCGGCTCGTTCTGCGCGGGCCGGTTCTGGAAGTGGATTTCACCGGAACCGACCGTGACGAAGAGATCTCCGCTGCTGCGGAAATTCCCCGCGTGGACGAGGAAGCCGTTCTGGCTCAGCGCGCCGTCGGAGGTGACGGACGCGGGGCTTTGCCAGGAAATTTCGGCGGCGAAACCAGGAGCGGCAAGGGCGCAAGCAGTCGCGAGAAGAGCAACCCGCGGGGGAGCGGAAAGGGCAAGTTTTGGCATTGGGCTTTTGACGGTTCGGAAGCCCACGCGGTTTTCCGCCCGCCGATCCTGCCAAAAATCTTCGAAAAAAATTCGCGCTCCGGCCGACGCTCAGCCTGCCCCATCCAGCAGGAGCGTCGCTTCCCGGACCATGATCCGCGCGAAGACCCAGTCATACCACGCGCCGCGGCTGTGGTCGCCGGTCGTCATCGGGGTGGCGAAGTGCCGGTCCACGGACTCGCGCGCCTTGGCAAGTTGATCGCGGGCCGTGGTGGCATCGGCGAGCCGCCAGGCCGCCATCGCGTGGATCGCCCGTGCCGTGGGTTCCAGCGCCACGATCGATGGCGTCCGTTCCGCGGCGCTGCGTGCCACTTCGAGGGCCCCGACGGCGTCACCGCTGCGGTAACGCCACAAGCTGGCGGGAATGGCGGCCCACTGGACCTTCGCTCCGTCGGGCAGGTCGGCGAACCACGCCTCCATCGTTTTCCCCAGCGGTTCGAGATCCGCGAGGAAGGCATCGTCCGGCGGGAGCAGCAGACAGCTTTTCAGCACGCGGCCGACGGCGTCTCCGTTCGTCGACGAAGCGTGGGTGGTCACCACGTCCCGGCAAAACTCGCGATAGGCCGCCACGTCCCGGGTTTCCGCCAAGACGACCCCGCAGGCCTGCGTGTCGAGGGTGACCGGCCCCCAAGGATCGAGCTTGTCGATCTCCAGCAGCCAGAGGAAACGCTCCGCCGCCTCCTGCCAGCGACCTTCGAGGGCAAGCCACTCGCCCACCGACCGGAGCGCGGTGACGCCGTCGAGGCTGGGCCGGCGCGGGCGTTCCTGGATGGCGTCGAGGGCGCTGGCCGCACCCTCGAAGTCGCCCTGGCGCAGGAGGATCACGGATTCGGTCAGCTTTTCCCGCGCTTCGGCTTCCTGGCGGAGGGCCGCTTCGTTGGTGAGCGCCTGTTCCGCCACGCCGCGCAACTCCGCTTGGTGGCGCTCGGCGTTCCGCGCCTTGAAATACATCCACGTGGAGGCGCCGAGGCCGGCGACGAGCGCCAGGAACACGGCCGCTCCGGCGGCGAACCAAGCGGTGTGCCGGCGCACGAGCTTGCCGAGCAGGTAAAACCTGGCGGGCGGACGCGCGACGATCGGTTCGTTGGACAAATGCCGCCGCACGTCGACGGCCAGACCGTTCGCCGTGTCGTAGCGCCGCGTCCGGTCCTTTTCCAAAGCGCGCATCACGATCCAGTCGAGGTCGCCTCTCACGGTGGCGATCAGCCGCGCGGGCTCGGTGCGCCGCCGTTCCGCCACCGCTTTCAGCTCGGCCGGATCGAGAGCCGCGAGCGCCATGGACGGGCGCGGTGGATCGCACTCCCGCAAGACCCGCCGCATTTCTTCGGGCCCGGCGAGAAGCAACTTGTCGGACTCGAACGGCGGCCGGCCGGTCAGCAGCTCGTAGAGGAGCGCGCCGAGCCCATAGACATCGCTGCGGGTGTCCACGTCCAGTCCCGTGTGCGAGGCCTGCTCCGGACTCATGTAGGCGGGCGTGCCGAGGAATTGCTCATGCACGGTGTGCACGGTCTCATCCGTGAGCCGCCCTTCGACAGCCTTGGCGATGCCGAAGTCGATGACCTTCGGCACGGGCACGCCGTCGTGCAAGGTCACCAGCACGTTCGACGGCTTGATGTCGCGGTGGATGATCCCCTTTTGGTGGGCGTGCTGGATCGCCTTGCAGACCTGGATGAAGAGCTCGAGGCGCTGGCGGAGATCGCAGCGGCTCGCCTCGCAGAACTCGGTGATGCGCGTGCCGCGGACGAGTTCCAGGACGAAATACGGCCTTCCCGCCTCGGTCGCGCCGGCATCGAGCACGCGGGCGATGTTCGGGTGGTCCATCATCGCCAGCGCCTGGCGTTCGGCATCGAAGCGAGCGATCACGCTGCGTGTGTCCATGCCGAGCTTGATGACCTTGAGGGCGACGAGGCGTTTCACCGGGTCCGCCTGCTCGGCGAGGTAGACGTTTCCGCAGCCGCCCGCGCCGAGGCTCTCGAGGATGGTGTAGCGGCCGATGGTGGTGCCGATCCGGTCGTCCGCCGCCGCTGCGGCCGGGCTGTCAGCGGGCGGTTCCAGCTCCCGGAAATCTTCCGCTTGGATTCCGATGGCCGCGTAGCCGCGCTGGATCAGGCGCTCGGCGTCGTCCTGGGACGCGAGCATCTCCTCGACCACGTCGCGGAGTTCCGGATTGTCCACGCAGGCCTGATCAAGGAACACCCGGCGTGCACCCGGATCCGTCACCTGCGAGGCCGCGAAAAAGACCGCATCTTCCAATTGCTTGTCCGCCGTCATCTCACCCTGTGCACCGACACGCGCCTTTCGCCGCAAATTCCTGCCATCAAATCAAGCGTCGGCGCTAACCCAGCGGAACAACCGGGCTTTCGCGCAAACCCACTGCCGGTAGACCGTCCGCTCGCCGATGCCGAGCGCCCGCGCCACCTCCTCGTTCGTCAGGCCGCCGAAAAACTTGAGCAACACGACGCGCGCCTGGTCGGGATCCTCGCGCTCGAGTTTCTCCAAGGCCTCGTTGATCCGCAGGATGTCGTCGTCCGGCGTGTGGTCGGCGACCTCGACGTCGGAGACGTCGAGATGCGCCGTCCCGGCACCGCGCTTGAGGCGGGCCTTCCGTCGCGCCTTGTCGACGAGAATGCGGCGCATCGCGTGGGCCGCCGCGCCAAAGAAGTGCGCGCGGTTTTCCCACGAGCGGTCGCCTTCGCCCACCAGCTGGAGCCACGCCTCGTGGACGAGCGCCGTCGCCTGCAGCGTCTGGCCGGCGGATTCCTGTGCCATTCGGGCCGCCGCGAGCCGCCGCAGTTCCTCGTAGACCGTCGCCAACAACTCCTCGGAGTTGCTCGGCTGGCGGAGCATGAGCGTGAGGTCGTTCACGGCGAGGCGATCGTTGCGGCATCGTCCGGACGCTGAGCCTCCAGACGAAGGGAATCCAAGTGCAAGATCCATGGCGAAGTCCCGCCGCCGGCACAAGCGGCAAGATCGGCGGAACCCATCGCGTCCCAGCCAAGCGGGAGCTGCCCGGCAACTCAACCGGGATGTCATTCACCGTGGCAAGCACCCGCGCGCACCCGCTGGCGACGAAAAACGACGGCCGGCCGGCGGCTCGCGAACGAGCCACCGGGCCGGCCGGTGAAAGCCGCGAAAGGGAATCAGCGCCGGCGGCGGAAGAGCAGTCCCGCGCCGAGCAGGCCGAGCAGCGCTGCGGAAGGCTCGGGAATGACCACCACGCTCAGGACACCGGTGGCTTCCTCGAACTGGTACTGCCGTCCCGAATCGATCGCGCTCGTCCAGACATTGTCGGTTTCCGTGAAGCCGGTGACCGAAAAGCTGGAGCCGTAGGTTTCCGTGAGCGAGCCCGAGTCCACGATCTGCCAGGAATCTCCGATCGTGGTGCCGGCCCCGGTGAGGTCGAAGGTGAACGCCCCGTTGAGGTTCACCGTTCCGGGCGTCGCCGTTGAAGTGATGGCGTTGTTGATGCCGCTCGCGCCGATCGTGAACGTCACGTTCGAAGTGGCCGAGAACGTGACGGCTCCTTGGGACCCGGTGTTGATGTTGTAGTTGCCGCCCAACTCGCTCGCGCCGGTGATGGTCGAAGTGGCATAACTCTGGAACGAGATGAAAGAAAGGCTGCCCGCGCCTGAGATCGTCGAGGCGATGACGATCGCGCCTTGCCGCGCGTCCACGGTGGAACCGCTCTGCACGTCGAGCCCCCCGGCGAGCTGGAACAAGTCCCCGGAACCGTTGCGATGATCGAGGACGCCGCCGTCGAGAATCAGGTTGCCGACGGTGATCACGCCGGTGTTGCCGGTGCCCTTGTAGAGGAGGATGGCGCCGTTCGAAAGCGTGAGCGAATCGCCCGCGAAGGTGTGGCTGCTGCCGTTGGCCGGCGTCCGGAGAAAGCGGCCGCTGACGTTGTTGACGTAGTCATTGCCCGCCGACGGGGGCTGGCTGTCGCTCCAGTTGCCGGCGGTGTTGAACGAACTCGCGTTGAGTCCGTCGGAGCTGTTGAGGGTGACGAGGGCACCGGAAGCGGCCGATGTGCCGGCCACCAGTCCGACGGCCAGGATGAGTCTTTTTTTCATGAATCGTTGTTGGGGGTTCATTGGCAGGGGCGGATCGAGATCGTTCCTCCTCGAATCGATGCGAAGTCGGCCGCAAACCTTAGCCAAGTGATCCTGGTTTTTTTCCCCGCCCCCGAAAAAGGGACAGCACGCACCGGAAATCAGTCAGACCCGGGGGCGACGAGAACAAAGGGAGCGAGGCGTTTCGGGTTCATGGCTACTGCGATGAGCGCGGCCACAAACTCCGGGCGCCGCGGAGTCATCCATCCTTCCTCGGAAACATCATTGCCAGGTGACAGCCCGCCATTTGGCACGGCCGGGAGCCCGGGTCCGTGAAATTTCGGGCATCGACAAAACGGCGTCCCGTCGCCGTTATTCTCTCCACCTGACCCCTACCCGATGAATCGATTGAGACTATCCCTGCTGATACCGCTGGCGGCGCTTGGCGCCGCCTTGGCGGCCCCGCTGATCGCGCCCAAGCCCGAAGCGCGGCGGCTCGAGGTGCTGTTTTTCGGCGCGCCCACCGCGAACGGCCCCGGCCACGACCCGATCACACGCTACCGCGTCATCAAACGCCATCTCGGCACCGAAGGCATCGACTTCACCTACCTTGAGGATCCGTCCGTGGCTCTTCATCCGGACACCTTGGCGAAGTTCGACGCGCTGCTGATGTATGGAAACTGGGAGCAGAACGGGCCGATGCCGTCCGACCAGCTCGCGGCACTCACAAGCTACGTCGAGAACGGTGGCGCGTTCCTGCCGATCCACTGCGCGTCCGCCTGCTACGGCGGTTCGCCGGAGTTCATCAAGCTCGTCGGCGGCCGCTTCGCCCACCACGGCGACGGCGTCTTCAAGGTCACCAACGTCAACCGCAGCCACCCGATCATGAACGGCTACGGCGGCTTCGAGGCCTGGGACGAGACCTACGTCCACGACCAGCATGGCGAGGACCGCGTGATCCTCGAACAACGCGACAAGGAGCCGTGGACGTGGGTCCGCGAGCAAGGCAAGGGCCGCGTTTTCTACACCGCCGCCGGCCACGACCACCGCGTCTGGGATCGCCCGGAGTTTCACGATCTGATCAAGCGCGCGATCTTCTGGAGCGTGGGCCCGGACAAATACCGCCTGCTCCAGAACCTCCGCCTGCCGGAACTGCAGGAGGAACGCGTCGAGCTGCCCGGCTACGTGAAGCGCGAGAAGATCACCCGCGCGCAGAAGCCGTTGCCGCCCGAGGAATCGATCAAAATGGCCCAAGTCCCCGTCGGCTTCGAAATCTCGTTGTTCGCCTCGGAGCCGGACATCGTGAATCCGATCTACATCAATTGGGACCACAAGGGCCGGGCCTACGTCATCCAGACCACCGACTACCCCAACGAGCTGCACGCGAACAACGTCGGCAACGACAAGATCATCATCTGCGAGGACACCAACGGGGACGGCCGGGCGGACAAATTCACGACCTTCGCCGACAAGCTCTCGATCCCGACCTCGCTGGTCTTCGCCAACGGTGGCGTGATCTGCACCAACGGCACCGACATGCTGTTCCTCAAGGACACCAACGGCGACGACAAGGCCGATGTCCGCGAGGTGCTCTTCACCGGCTTCAGCATGGGCGACACCCACGCCGGCCCCTCGAACCTGCGCTACGGCCACGACGGCTGGATCTACGCCACCATCGGCTACTCCGGCTTCCGCGGCACCGTCGGCAGCGAAACCCACAACTTCAGCCAATCCGTCTTCCGCTTCAAACCCGACGGGTCGAAACTCGAAGTCCTCCAGTCAACGACGAACAACACCTGGGGCCTCGGCACCACCTCGGACTTCGACGTGATGGGCTCGACCGCGAACGGCAATCCGTCGTTCTACCTCACCCACGCGCAGGCGGACTACGCCGCCGCCGGCATGAACGCGCCCCGCACGCCGCGCGCGGACGACAACCCGATCTTCAATCCGAGTTCGGCGGACATCCGGCAGGTGGACCAACACGAGCGCTACACGGCCGCCGCCGGCCACGCTTTCTACACCAGCGAGCGCTTCCCGGCCCCGTGGCGCGAGCGCGTCGCCTTCGTCACCGAAGGCACCGGCAAGCTCATCGGCACGTTCGAAATTTCCCGCGAGGGAGCCGGCTTCAAGGCCGTGCAGCATCCGAACAACATCTACAACAGCGCCGACGCTTGGTCCGGACCCGTCGCCGCGGAAGTCGGCCCTGACGGAGCCCTCTGGGTCTGCGATTGGTATAACCTGATCATCCAGCACAACCCGACGCCGAGCCGCCAGTCCGCCGGCATGGACGCCACCAACGGCAAAGGCAACGCCTACGAAACGCCGGTGCGCGACAAGCGCCACGGCCGCGTCTACCGGATCTATCCGAAGGGCACCGCCGACGAGCCGAACCCCGGCCTCGACCCGGCCAAGCCCGCCACGCTGCTCGCGGCGCTCGACCACCCGAACCTGCTGTGGCGCCTCCACGCCCAGCGGTTGTTCGTGGAACGCGGCGAGAAGGACGTCGCCCCGAAACTCACGGAAGTCGCCGCCCAAGGCGGTCGCGCCGGAGCCCACGCGATCTACGCGCTCGCCGGCCTCGGAGCGCTCGAGGGCGACGTCGTGAAAGCGGCGGCCACCTCGGCGAACCGCACCGCCCGCCGCGCGGCGATCCTTTCGGCGACGCCGGAGCAACTGCGCGACGCCATCGTCAGCGGCGGCGAATTCGCCGTTTCCGATCCCCGCGATCTGGCGGACGCGATGGTCGTGCTGTCCCGCATGGCCGCGCCCGATCCGCAGGTCGGCGAGGCCTTGTTCAAGCTCATCTCCACCCGCGAGTCCGACATCGTGGGTGACGTGGCGCTCAAGGACGCCTGGCAGATCGCGGCCAACAAGCACGCCGCCACCGTGGTGGCCGCCGCGAACGCAGCCGGCTTCGGCTCGGCCGAGGATTCGGACAAGCCGCGCGAGATGCCGAACCTCCTGTCCAATCCGGACTTCTCGGAAGTCTCCGATGGCAAGCCGGTCGGCTGGACGGACCTTCGCGTCTATGGCAACGGCAACGCGCAAGACGTGGAACTGAGCGCCTCCCCGGACGGCCGGGAAGGCACCGCCCTGAAAATCTCCGCGTCGCGCAACGTCGACTGCGGCGCGGCGGTCACCGTTTCGGTGAAACCGATGACCCGCTACACGCTCAGCGCGTGGATCAAAACCATCAACCACCGCCCGAACGGCAATGGCCCCGGCGCGCTGCTCAACGTCCACGGCGGCGAAAGGACGCAAGCCGTGAAGGGCACGCAGGACTGGACCCAGGTGAGCGCCACCATCGATTCCGGCGATCGCAACGAACTGCTGATCCACTGCCTCTTCGGCGGCTACGGCGGGGCCACCGGCACGGTGCTCTTCGACGACGTGTCCCTCACGGAAATCCCCGGCGGTGCCGGCGCGGAGGGCATGATCGCCAACCTCGCGGCCAAGGCGGGCGGAGCGGCCACCGCCGCCGTCGAGACGCCGACCGAGCGGAAACACAAGCCGGACCCCGCGGTTCACGAGCGCGGCGCGGCCGTCTACAACCTCACCTGCATCGCCTGCCAC
>CBFGTW010000041.1:0-30300 GCA_965651855.1 uncultured Verrucomicrobiales bacterium | reverse complement strand
GTCGCAATTGGAGCCGCTTCCCATGATGACGATCCCCCAGCCCCAGGACCCGCCGATCCGGATGACGCGTTGGCACGAGCGCGACGGCTTGTCGTGCTGGCATCTTCGTGGCCGCGCCCGTCACGGTGGGAGCCGCTGGCAGACGCGGGTGAGTGGCGAGGTCTGGCTGTGGCTGAACCGTTCCGGCGAGGGAGTGATCTGGGGAGCGCAGGACCGGATGTATTTGCGGCCGGGGATGTATGCGATTTTCGGCGAGGAATCCGGCGATTGCTGGCGCTGGACGCGACTGCCCGGCAGCCACGAGGTGGAGGTGGTGGTATTCAGGCGCGAGTGGCTCGCGGGACAGACCGGCGATGGTGCTTCGGGCAATCCGCGGTTCGCGGCCTGGCTGGAGAAGGGTGGAAAGTTGGCGTTCTCCGGCTTGATGACGCTCGCCGAGCATCGCCTCGCGGACGACCTCGCCCGGCTCGCCGCCGGGGCGGCGGCGGACGAGGCAGTGGATTCACGCGTCCGTCACTGGGCGGCCGTCCGGCTTTTCCGCAGCGGCCGGCACGACTCGGGGGGAGGGTTTCGAGTGATGAGTGATGAGTGATGAGTGATGAGTGATGAGTGATGAGTGATGAGTGATGAGTGGGTTGCTTTGATGCTTTTGCTTTCGCTTGCGGGGTTATTCTTCTTCGACGCGGAAGAAGCCGCGGGGCGACCCTTGCAGCGGGGCGGGATAGGGAAAGGTGTGGGCGGTGGATGATCCTTGGGACGGCACGCCGGTCGCTGCGTCGAGTGCGAAGCCCTCGAGATCGGTGGAAGCGCCGATGCGGTAGCGCCGGCCGGGGGAGGATGCCCAGTGGAGCGTCGCCGAGCCGGGACCGAACGAAGATGTGCCGATCTCGAGCTTGTTCTCGAGCAGGGCGAGCACCTGGGTGCTGAAGCTGGTGTAGGTGCTGTAGGTGCCGTGGAACCAGACGAGGGCGCGGTCGTATCCGTGGTTCTCCGGGACGATCGGCCGCAGGTTGTCCGCCGGGGAATTCGTCGTGATCTGTTCCCAGGCGAACGTCTGCCCGCCGTCGGTCGTGACCCCGCGGAACAACTCGTAGCGTTCCTGGGCACGCAGCGGGACGGTCGTGATGTCTCCCAGCGCGAACGGCTCGGCCGCGTTCGTGGAAATGTAGACGACGTTCGGATTTTCGGGATCGATGCACATGCCGCCGCCGTAATCGTCTTCGGCGGAGTAAAGCGGCCGGCCGCCGTGGGCGATGAATCTCCTCTGCCACTCGGTGCCGGTCCAGCGGGCGTAGTAGTAATAGATGCGGTCGTGGTTCCAGCCGCTGCCGGTGACGTTGTCCACCTGCACTTGGAAGACGCAGACGGGGTGGCCGTCCCTGCCGTAGTGGACGTCCCAGGTCCAACCGCGCCCGGTCGGGATCCAGTCGTCGGGACCGTTTCCGGCGGCCCAGGCGGCGTCCGAGTATTGATAGATGATGTTGCCGCGCTGGCCACCCTGGTGGTCGAGCGGCAGATTGGCGAAGGAATCGATCAGCGTGCCGTCGGTCTTGTGGAAATTGCCGCCTTGGTAATACATGTGGTAGACCGAGTTCGCGACGTCGCGCGGGTGGCCGTCGGTGTAGATCAGGTCGATGCGGTCGGTGCCGTTCGAGACATAGCGCGGATAGGGGCGGACGCTGCCGGTGCCCACTTCGATGAACTGGACGGACGGCTGCCAGGTGGCGCCGAGGTCGTCCGAGACGGTGATGGTTGGATTGAAGTTGATGCTGCGGTGGAAGTTGTAGATCCGGTTGTCCTCGCCGCTGAGGAGATAGGTGTTGTTGTAGGTGTTGTTGGCCGGCACCGGGCGAACGATTTCCGGTCCCCAGTCGGCGTCGGTGGAGGGCAGCGGAACGAGCGAGGTGCGTTGGTAGAACTGGGAGCCGCCGAGGTGCTTGGCGTAGAGCGCGAGGATGCGGCCGTCGGGCAGCACCGTGAGCGAGGGGTTGTTGTGGTCGTCCTGCTGCCGCGAGGCGGCCGTGCTCAGGATCATGTGGTGGCTCGTGTTGCTCTGCGGATCGTAGCGGGTCACGCCATATTGGCCGTCGCCCTTGACGTAGCCGCTGAAGAGCGAGCCTTGGTGGAAAATGGCGCGCTCGTCGTTGAACCACGTCCACGCGCCGTCCGGAGCCACGGCGACAGCCCGGCCGGGGAGCGGCGGGACGGAACCCGCGTCGAGAGGATCGGAGCCGGCGGCGACTTCCGCGCCGTCGGAGAAGCCGTCGCCGTCGGTGTCGGCGCGGTAGGGGTCGGTGCCGAGCGCTTCTTCCTCACCGTTGGTCAGACCGTCGCCGTCCTCGTCGGCATCCGGATCAAGGGGCAGGGCGAGCTTGTGGCCGACGCCGTCGTACCACGTGCGGTTGCCCTCGCCGGCGTTGGCGAGATCGTCGATGTAGATCGAGAGGTTGCCGTTGCCATCGCTGGTGGCGGTGCCGAGGGCGGCCTGGCGCAAGGTGCGGTTGCTTTCGGTGAGGAGCGGGTTGGTGACGAAGGTGGTGGCGGACGCGGGGGTGCCGACGGTCGCCGTGCGGCCCGCGTCATCGGTGGAGGAGAAGCTCGCGAGCGGCGAGCTGGGGAGGAAATCGTCGGTGAGGTTGGATGGCGTGCCGTTGTCCTGGATCAACGCGAGGTCCGCGGCCGCCTTGAGGCGCCAGTTCCGGCCGTCCGTCCAGTAGTAGGCGTAGAGGACGTATTCCGTGTCCGGCTCGAGGCCGGTGAGGGTGGTGACCAGCAGCGGCGCGTCCTCGGGCCCGTCGGCGTTCGATTCGTAAACCGTGGCGCCATTGCCGTGGAGGCGGAGTTCCCAGTTGTGGTCGATGGTGGTGTTCCCCTGCGGCGCGGGCTCGAGCGGCTGGCCGTCCCACCGGCGGGTGTTGGAGGCGGTGGCGTCCACGTAGGTGACGTCGTTGGTTGGTGCGGCCACTTCGTGTGAAACGCCGTCGTACCAAGCGCGGAGGTTCACGTCGGCGGACCCGAAGTCATCGATGAAGACCTCGATCGTGCCGCCGGCGCTGGCCGTGGTGGTGCCGAGCAGACCCGCCATGCCGGTACCGGTGCCGGTGAACAGCGGGGGGTCTCCGGCATAGCTCAGGCTGCTGGCGGTGACGGCGGCGGTGGCTCCGGCGAGGGTGTCGGTCGGGTTGGCGAAAAGCGTGAGGTTCCCCGAGGCGAAACCGGCCCGGACGTTCCACTTTTCCGTGGTGGAGTTCGCCTTGTCGACGAAGTGCACGTAGACGCGGTAGGATTCTCCCGGAACGAGTCCGGTGATCGTTGTCTTGATTTCCGGCGAGGGCTGGACCCCTTCAAAAATCGTGCCGCCTGTGCCAAAGGTGGGATCGTTGCGCTGCCGCCAGGTGGTGGCTCCGGTGGTGTCGTCGGCGAGCAACGTCGAGCCATTGGCGAGCGTGGTGTTGCCGCCGGGGCCGTCGGTGGCGTCCAGATAGGTGAGCTGCGCGTGCAGCGCTGGAGCCAGTAGGAGCGCGAGGGCGGCGGATTGAATCGGTTTCAAGGTGAACGGTGGAGAGGATGGTTGGAAAAGAAACCCGGAGCGGCGCGGGGCCGCTCCGGGTCGTTGGGAAGCGGATGAAGCGGATCAGCGGCGGCGGCGGATCAGAGCGAGCAGGCCGAGCCCGCCGAGCAAAGCGGTGGAAGGCTCGGGAACGGCGACGAACTCGTAACCGACTCCATCATACCAGGTGCGCTGGTTGACGTTCATCGAGGCTGGAAGGTCGTCGATGAAGACGGCGATCTCTCCGCTTGAATTGGCGGCAACGTTACCCAGTGCCGCGGCGAGCATCGCGCGGCCCCCTTCCGCGAAGATGGTGGGTGCCGTGTCGAATGTCTGTGTGCTGGCGAGCACGGCGGCGGTTGAGCCCAACTCACCGGTTGAGTCAGCGGCGGAGTAGAGTGTGTTGGCTCCTGGGTTCGACGTCGTGCCGGCGCGCATGTTCCAGTCTTCCCCCGTGCTCGTGGGATCCCAGAAGTAGGCGTAGATGGCGTAGATGTGGCCGGGAGTCAGCCCGGTGATCGTCGTCATGAGTTCCGGTGCGTTCTCGGTCACGTTCTCTCCTCCGGCCTCGAAGACGTTGCCACCCGAGGCGAAGGTGGTGCGCTCCTCCCAGTTGTTGTCGGCTCCGGTGGTGCCGTTAAGTGGAGGTGTGAAGACGCTGCCGTCGGCGAGCCTGGTGTTGCCGGACACCCCGGCGGTCGCGTCGACGTAGGTGATGGCCGCGTGCGAGACGGCGGCCGTGACGAGGAGAGCCGCGGAAGTGGCGGCCACGTGGCGTTTCGTTTTCATTGGCTGTGGTGTTTTCGGTCCAAGTGTCGGGGAAGCGGTTTCCCCTTCACGAAAGATGAACGCCACGCTCTGAACCTTAGCGAACAAACCAGGCGGATTTTCCGCTAAGGTTCGGGGAGATCGATGACATCAGTGGGGTGTGAGCGACTCCACCCACAGCTCCGAGGCGGACCGTGACGCCGTGCGGCATGTCCACGGGCAGTTCCTGGCGCACATCGACGTGATCCGGGGGTTCATCCGTGCCTTGGTGCGGGACTCGCATCTGGCGGACGACGTGTTGCAGGAGACGTTCCTGACCGTGGCGAGAAAGGCGGAGGGTTTCACCCCGGGGACGAATTTTCCGAAGTGGGCGTGCGCCGTGGCGCGCCTGAAGGTGCTCGAAGTGCGGCGGCGGGAAAGTGGCCGTCTGACGTTTCTTTCGGAGGAGGCCATCGAGATTCTCGCGGAAGCGGGCCCACCGCCCGCGGAGGACCTGAGGCTCGAGCGCGTGCAGGAATGCATCGACCGCCTGCCACCGGCCATGCGCAAGCTGGTGGATCTGCGTTATCATGAGGACCGCAAGCCGGCGGAAATCGCGCGGGATGTGGGCTGGTCGGTGGAATCGGTTTATGTTGCCCTCTCCCGGGCCCGCGCGGCGCTCAAGGAGTGCATCGAGGGAAAACGAAATTTCGCACGCGGTGACATATGAATGCGAAGGACTCGCTCGAGGCGTTGCTGGACGCGTATTTCGACGACCGGCTCGATCCGGAATCGCAGGCGCGGCTGGACGCGGAACTGCGTGCTTCCGACGAAGCGTGCGCGCGATTCTGGGAGCGCGCGGCGCTCGAGCAGTCGCTTGAAAGCTGGGGCCGCGGGCGTCGGGGCGAGCTGACGGCATTGGCCGAGCTCGATGCGCCGCGCAGCCGCCGGGTCCACTGGCTGGCGGCGTCCGGCTGGGCGGCCGCCGCAGCGTTGCTGGCGGCGTGGATCATCCAGTCGCGGCCGCCCGCGGAATCACCCGCCGCGGCCGCTGCCGGCCGGGAGCCGCCGGAAGCCGGGCTCGCGGCAGCGGGAACGCCGGCCGGTGTTGCTCCGGAAGCGACCGGCTATCCGGTGGCCTATCTCTCGCGCCTCGTCGGGGCCAGGACCAGCGAACGGCACCTGACCGGTCAGTCGATCGGCGCGGGCGAGGAAGTTTCCCTCGAGGAGGGGCTGATGGAAGTCGTCCTCTACAGCGGCGCGCGGGTCACGCTCGAGGGACCGGCCCGCTTCGTCCCCCGCAGTGATCTCGAAATCGCGGTGCTCGAGGGCAGCGCGCAGGCGGACGTGCCGGACAGCGCCGTCGGCTTCCGCATGGTCTTGCCCGACGGGGTGGTGACCGATTTCGGGACGAGTTTCGATGTCATGGTCGGACCTGACGGCGGTTCTCGGGTCCAGGTCCTGGATGGCGAGATCGAGGTCAGCGGCCGGGGCGGCGAGGGCCGCCGGCGGCTGACGGCCGGGCAGGCGGGAACCCTCGCCGGTTCCGGACAGCTCGAGTTGGTGGAATTCGCGCCGATGGCGGTCGGAGAGTCGCTCGACGACTTGGCCGAAAAGCAGGCCCGGGCCCGCATGGAGCGGTGGCGGAGCTACAACCGGCGCCTCAATGCCGACAAGTCCCTGATCGTCCATTTCAGCCTGATGCCGGACGAGTGGGGGTCCGAACTGATCCTCAACCACGCGCGTTCCGCCGCAAGCCCGCGTAGCGGGACGATCATTTCCGCGGATTGGTCCGAAGGGCGCTGGAGTGGCAAGCCGGCGCTTTCGTTCCGGCGCCCGTCCGACCGGGTGAGGGTCGAGATCCCCGGCGAGTTTCCGCAGGCCACCTTCGCGAGCTGGGTGCGCGTGGACGGTTTGCCGCGGGAATACAACGGACTGTTTTTCAGTGAGTATGGCATCGACGGAGAGGTCCACTGGCAGTTCTCGTCGGACGGCCGGTATTTCTTCGGGGTGCGGCCGGAGGGCTCGCCGCCCGTCGCGCCGTTCCACCGCGCGTTCAGCCAGCCGGTGATCTCGCCGTGGGTCTTCGGCAGTTGGCGGATGCTCGCGACCACCTACGACGCCGGGAGCCGCGAGGTGGTGCATTATGTGGACGCCATCGAAGTCAGCCGGACGGTTCTGGACGACTCGGTGCCGCTGCGGTTCGGCCGGGCGACGCTCGGGAATTTCTTCGATCCCCAAGCCGAGCGGCGATCGAAGGACCCCTCGCTGAGCAGCGAGTGGAGTTTCCGCAATTGGACCGGGGCGATCGACGAGTTCATTTTGTTTTCGCGGGTGTTGTCCGCGGAGGAGATCGCGGAGCTTCACGAGGCCGGCCGCGTCGATTGAGCGGCGAGCGGGAAGGGGCGGTCTTCCAGTCGCCCGGGGGCCGGACGCCGCTCGCAGGGCAATGCGTCGAATATCGCGACGAAGCTTTTTCGCTAAGATTTCCCGCCTCCGGATCATCGTCCTCGGCTGGTCACGGACCGTGGCGGCGAATGTCCCAGGATCCGGCGCTCCGACCATCAACCTCGGAAAAAAGAACCCACATCGCATGAAGACAAATGACCCATGCCCCCGCGCGAGCCTGCTGAGACCGGTTCTACCCGCGGTGGCCGCCATTGCCTTGGGTGCCTCGCCGGCATTCGCGGCCTATACCTTGGTCGACGACTTCCAAGGATACACCGTCGGCAACGCCAACGCCGGAGGAAGCAATGCTTTCACCCAGAACGGCGGACCATGGCAGCCGCGGGACGGTGCCGCAAACCTTGCCGGCAGCGGCCTGATCCAGATCCAGAACGACGGCAGCACCAACCACCTGGCCTTCGGCTGGAATAATTCCGCAGCGCGTGCGGCCTATCTCCCGACGATCCCTCCCATCCCCGAGGGAGCGTCCGGCACGTATTACTTCCAGATCTCCACCGGCAGCACTTCAGTAAACTCGTCCTTCGGACTTTCCGACGCGACCACCGCCACCAATGCGGGCTTCGGCGACTTCGAAGTGCAGGTGGCGCTGACAAACCAGAGCGGTTCGATTCATTTCGGCGCGCGCGATGGTGGCAGCTTCCAGACAAGCCTCGTCACCGGTCTGTCCATCAACACCTGGTACGACGTGTGGCTCGTGGTGGACAATGCCACGGACACCTTCGACGTGTACTTCGGCACCACCGGCGACCGGGACGTCCTTGGCACGCAGGTCGCCACCGGCTTCGGCTTCCGCAACGGGACGGCAAGCAATGACTTGGTGTCCTTCATGACGCTGGATGGCGGCGGTCAAGCCGACTCGGCGGCCCGGGTCAACAACATCTACTTCAATACGGTGGCGGTTCCCGAGCCCGGGGCCGCACTCCTCGGCGGCCTCGGCCTGCTGGGCTTGCTGCGCCGCCGCCGCTGAACCAGTCCGCTTGCCGAGCCGGCTCCCGCGCTTCGCATCCCGTCCCCTGCCCGGAGGACGAACTTTTCTCGGCTTCTCCCGCTAAGGTTCCGGCAAGCCCACGACATTGCCCCAGTTCGGCGAACTCCGGCCGAAAATCGCATGCAATTAAAAGCGCTTTCGCCGCTCGGTGGCACGCTCCCCGTCATTCCTTGAAATCCATCCCCATTGCCAAGAACCCCATGACATTTTCCGCACATCCTTGGCTGGCGACGGCCGTGGCGCTCGCCGCGGCGGGTCCCGCCCACGCCGCGCTCGCTCCCGTCGAACGCTTCAACAGCTTGAATACCGGAACCATCGGCGGCCAGAACGGCTGGGTGGTCACGGCCGGCGACACCACGACCTCGACGGTCGCGTTCGATCCGGATGACAACACGAACAAGGTGCTCAAGCACACCGGCCTGAACGACGCGTCCAAGATGCTGCCGGCGCCGATCGCCAATGGCGCCACCGGCACGATGTTCTACCGCGTCCGTCGCACCTCCGCGACCAACGACATCTCGCTCGGTCTGTCCGACCAGAGCCCGCCGTCGCTCACGGACTTCGCCACTTTCGAGGTGCAGACATTCGTGATCGCCGGGGCCTTCGGCGCGCGCGACTCCACCGGGGCGATGCCGGCGGCGAACCGGCCGGCGATGCTGGCCGACACGTGGTACAAGGTCTGGGTCGTGGCAAACAACAGCGCGGATACCTACCGGGTGTACCTGCAGAGCGACGGCGACCCGGCCTTCGCGGCGCAGACCGAGATCCTCGCGCCCGACGGGACCTGGGACTTCCGCAACGGCGCGGCGTCCAACCCGCTGCAGGCCTTCGTCATGATGTCGAACAGCGCCGGGACGGACCTCTACGTCGATGATCTCTATATCGATCCCGCGGCCCAGGATCTGAGCGATCCGACGGCGGACAGCGACAACGACGGCCTCGATGATGGTTGGGAGCGCCACCATTTCGGCAACCTCACCGCCGCCAGCGGCAACGGCAACGGCGGCGGCTCGCTCGACAACGACGGCGACGGACTCTCCAACCTCGACGAGCAACGTCTGGGGACGAACCCGGCGCTGGCCGACACCGATGGCGACGGCATCTCCGACGGCGACGAGGTCTCCGGGGATCTCAATCCGTTTTTCAATCTGCCGACCGACCCGCTCCGGGCGGACACCGATGGCGACGGGATTTCCGATGGCGACGAGATCAGCGGCACGCTCAATCCGGTGAACAACCAGCCGACCGATCCGACGCTCGCGGACACCGATTTCGACGGCTTTGACGATGCCGAGGAATTCCTCTACGGAACCGACGCCACGGGCCCGGACGACTTTCCGGTCGTCCATGAGCTGGTCGGCCTCGTGAAACGCAACGGCAGCTTCGAGCTCCGCAGCGGCGTGCCCAATGCCACGGCTTACAAGCTCGGCTGGGACGGTCCGGCGCCGGACGACATCGATGCGTGGACCACCTGGACGGAAAAAACCACCACGTCGACCGACAGTGGCGTGGAGCCGCTCAACGCGACGCACGGCGCGGTCCGGGGCTTCACGCAAGGCGGCAATGGCGCGAAGAACATGACGACCTATCAGGCTCGTGAAGGCGACGTGCTGCGGCTCACCTACACCCGCTCGGGAAGCGCGACGGGCAACACCGCGTTGATTTTCGACGGGAGCCACCTCGGTTTGGGATTCATCGAGATTCCCGGTGCGACCCAGAACGGCACCGCCGCCGGCAGCCATGTGCTCTCCTACCGGATTCCCGAAGGCAGCCCGGCCATCGGCCGGCCGATCGGCGTCGGCATCCACAACACCGTGACCGGAACCTGGCCCGGCTGGGATGAGGTGATCCTCACTGTCCAGGACCGCGACACCGACAACGACGGGCTCAGCGACTTCGCCGAAGACCGCTACTGGGGTAACGGCGACGACAACCCGACACAGGCGGAACTCGACGTGACCACCGGCTCCGCGGACTCGGACGGCGACGGCTTCTCCAACGCCGTGGAGATCGCCGGTGGCTCCGATCCCACCGATCCCACGTCCGTCCCGGCCGACTCCGACGCGGACGGGCTCGACGACGACTGGGAGCTGGCGAACTTCGGCCACCTCGGCTTCGACGGCAACGACGACCCGGACCACGACTTCGCGACCAACGCGCAGGAATTCGCGGCCGGCACATGGGCCGACGACGCCACCGACTGGCCGGATGCCGACAACGACGGCATGAACGACGCGTGGGAAATCCTGCACGATCTGGATCCCGCGCTTGATGATTCCGGCGCGGACCCGGACGGCGACGGTTATTCCAACAAGGAGGAGCACGACGCCGGCTCCGATCCGAACGACCCGGATTCCTCCCCGGCGGCGCCGAAGCTCATCCACCGCTGGAGTTTCAACGGCGACCTCACCGATTCCATCGGCGGGTCCGACGCGACCATCGTGGAAGTCGGCGCCAACAACGTGATCCAGAACGCGGACAGCATCACCATCACCGGCGGCGCCAAGGACGCCTCCGACTACGTCAGCCTCGGAAACAATCTGCTCCAAGGCAAGATGACGCCGGTGAGCTTGGAGATGTGGGCCACGCCACACAGCGTCCAGAACTGGAGCCGGCTGTTCAGTTTCAACGACAACACCACCGGCGGCACGCTGTTCATGTCCTGGACCCAAGGCACGAACATCAACGCCGACCGCGTCGGTTGGGCGAGTGCCGTCACCTCGCAGGTGGACAACACCAACGCGCCCTACGCGCTCGGCACCGAGTACCACGTGGTCGTCACGCTCACCCCGGCGGTGAACACGGCCAATGACGAGGTGCCGCTCACCTCCGGGACCCGCGTCCACTGGCGCGTCGCCCCCGCGGGCGACCCGACCGGCATCTACTACGCCCAAGGGTCGTTCGACAGCGAGCGCTCGCTGGTCACCTTCAACGACGTCAACAACTGGCTCGGCCAGTCGATCTTCCCGGACAACACGGCGAACGCGAGCTACAACGAAGTGCGGATCTACGCCGGCGCCCTCACCGGTGCGGCGGCGCAGGTCAACACGATCGCCGGCCCGGAAAATGCGGACGCGCTGGTGGATGCGGATCTCGACCGCCTGTACGACGCCTGGGAAATCCACTTCTTCGGCGCCACCAATTCCCAGAATGGAACCTCGCAAGCCGGCGACGCCGACGGGGTGAACCTGCGCGACGAACAGCTCGGCGGCAGCGACCCGACCGACCCGGATTCCATCCCCGGCGACATCGATGGCGATGGCCTGCCCGACGAGGACTTCGAGATGTTCTACTTCGGCAGCCTGAGCAATCCCGACGGCGTGCCCGGGGCGGACCCGGACGGCGACTTCGACACGAACGCCATGGAAGCCGCCAACGGCACCGATCCCCTGTCGAGATTCAGCTTCTTCTCGGCGACGGGCGACAGCGTCCCGGATTCGTGGCTCGCGTTCCACGGCATCACCGGCCAGACCGGCGCGGACGATACCGACGGCGACGGCCTGGGCAACACGGCCGAGTTCAGCTCCGGCACGAACCCGACGCTTGCCGATACCGACGGCGACGGCCTCTCCGACGGCGACGAGGTGAACACCCGTTTCACCAACCCGCTCGTGGCGGACACCGATGGCGACGGCCTTTCCGACGGTGACGAAGTGAATGTCCACGGCACCGATCCGCTCGCCGCCGATACGGACGGTGACGGTTTCCGCGACGGCTACGAGGTGGCGAACGGCAGCGACCCGACCGATCCGGGAAGCACGCCCGCCCAGACATCCGGCTGGTCGCTCGTGGAAAACTTCGACGGTCCCGGAATGGTCGCAGGCCAATCGTTCAACGGCGTCAACGGCTGGACGACCACCGGCGCCGCCACGATCGTCAGCGACCCCGCGGGCGACGACCAGGCCGCCTCGTGGGTGAACGGAAACCTGAGCAAGTCGCTCTCCGCGATGCAGCTCCACCTGCTCGAGGGCAACACCGGCACGCTGTTCTTCCAGATCCGGGCCAACGACACCACCGGCATGGACAAAACCTGGGGCCTGAGCGACGCCGCGACTCCCGCCGCCACCGGCGACTTCGAGGCGCAGATGGGCTACCTCAACGGCAACATCAACGTCCGCAACGCAGGCGGGAACGTCAGCGGCTTCCAATATCCGCTCGGCGAATGGAGCAACTTCTGGATGGTGATCCACAACGACACCGACACTGTCGACGTCTACATGGAGACCCCCGCCGGCGGGACCGGCGTGGTCCAGATCGCCTCCGGCGCGTCGTTCCGCAACGGCTTGGCCGCCAATCCGCTGCTGACGCTCTGGTTCATGCGGTTCGGCAGCGATGTCGCGATGTTGATCGACAACATCTACATCGATCCCACCGCCGCGAACCTCGGCAATCCGCTCGGCTCCACCGGTGATTCCGACGGCGACGGCATGGACGACCAGTGGGAGCTCGACAACTTCGGCAACCTCAACCAGACCGCGACCACCGACTTCGACGGCGACGGCACCCGCGATGTCATCGAATTCCGGCTCGGCCTCGATCCGACGGACCCGTCCTCGCGGTTCGCGCTGACGAGTTCCGACAAGGATCCGGCCGACGGCTTCACCTTCAGCTGGCCGAGCCAGCCGGGCACGAGCTTCACGATCCGCCGTTACCTGGACTTCGGAACGGTCGACGCCGAGATCACCGGGGTGGCGGCGGGAGCCGGCGCTTCGACGAGCTACACCGACGCCGAAGCTCCGTCCGGCAGGGCGTTCTACACGGTGGAACTCGAATAGGATTCGCTCGAGGGAACAACCGGCCGGCCGGGGGAATCCGGGTTTCTTCCTCCGGCCAGTCACCGGCCCCCGTCAGCATCCGCTGGCGGGGGCTTTCTCGTGGCGCGGAAGCTCGGTGGCGGCCTCGGCATCGAGGTGCACCGTCACCGCCGGATGCAGCTGGAGGAAGGACGCGGGAAGCGCTTCATCGACCGGGCCCCGGATCATCGCCGCGACGGCCCCGGCCTTCGCCCGGCCGCACGCGAGCAGGACGATCCGGCGCGCCTCGAGAATCGTGCCGCAACCCATGCTGATCGCGTGGGTGGGGACGTTCTCCAAGCCGCCGAAGTCGCGCGCGGCGTCGGTGCGTGTCGTCGGGTCCAGCTCGACGAGCCGGGTGCGGGAATTCCGCGCGGAGCCGGGCTCGTTGAACCCGATGTGGCCGTTCCGCCCGATGCCGAGCAGCTGGATGTCGATGCCGCCGGCGTCGCGGATTTTTTCCTCGTAGCCGCGGCAATGCGCGTCGATCGCGTCGCGCGGACAGGTGCCGTCCGGCAGGTGGACTTGCCGGGGATCGACATCGACGTGCGCGAACAAGTGCCGCCACATGTAGGCGTGATAGCTGCGCGGGTCCGCCGGGCTGAGGCCGAGGTATTCGTCGAGGTTGAAGGTGGTGACGCCTTGGAAGCCGAGGCCTTCCTCGCGGTGGAGGCGCACCAGCTCGCGGTAGACCGGCACCGGCGTGCCGCCCGTCGCAAGCCCGAGCACCGCACGACCGCCGGCCGCCGCGCGTTCGCGGATGACCCGCGCAATTTCCGCCGCGGCGCGGATTGCCGCCGTGCCGGCGTCCGAGGAAAGGGTGATTCGGGGAGACGTGGCTGCCGGATTTTCCATGGATCTGCTCGCAATGACCCGCAGTGCAACGCCGCGGGGGGACCTGATTCTGTCGCGCGCCCGGAATAAAACCGCGGATTCTACCGCGCGTAAACGTTCTCGTACCCTTGGCCGCGCCGCTTGAAGCGCCGATGGACCCAGAAATACTGCTCCGGCGCGAGGCGGATGTTTTCCTCGATCAGGCGGTTGATGCGGATCGAATCCTCCTCCGGGTCCTCGCCGGGGAAATTTTCCAGCGCCGGCAGGATCTCGAGCTGGTAGCTGCCATCTTCCAAGCGACGGCCGAAATATGGGACCACCCGCGCGCCGCTCATCCGCGCGATGCGGGTCGTCGCCATGCTCGTCATCGCCGGCACGCCGAAAAACGGCAGCACCGCGGACATCTTCGTGCGTTTGCCTTGGTCCGGCGCATACCAGATCGTGTGGCCGTCCTTGAGCGCCCGGATCAGCCCGCGGAGGTCTTCCATGTGGACCGAGACGGTCATGCCCAGTTTCCGGCGCGAACGCATCAGGTGGGCGATCACCGGATCGTCGGGATCGCGGTAGAGACAGCCGAGCGGGATTTTCTCCTCGATGAGCATGCGGCCGCAAATTTCCAGCGTGGTGAAATGCGCGGTGAGGAGCAACACGCCGCGGCCTTCGGCGGCGGCCGCCTCGAGGTGCTCGCGGCCGGCGATTTCATACCTCGGCATCCGTTCGGACCGGGCCCACCAAGTGAACCACGTCTCCATGAAGCCGATGCCGATGGCTTCGTAATGCCGGAGCGCGAGCCGGCGCCGTTCGGCTTCCGGCATTTCCGGAAAGCACAGCCGCAGGTTGACGTCCACGACATGGCGGCGGAAGCGGACCGCGTGAAACATCAGCCGGCCAAGCGCCCGGCCGATCCCGCGTTGGACCGGCCACGGCAGCCAGACCAGCGGGCGGAGGGCGGCGACCACCACCCACATCGGCCAATGCCACGGGCGGATCGGCGCGTTGCGCTTGCGGCTCATGCCTTGGCTTCCCCGCCGCCGCGGTAAAGCTGCGGGTTGAGCGACGGGTCGTTGTACATTTTGAATTGGTAGTAGACGGCGAAGGTCCGCCGCCCCGCGGAAACGTCGTCGAGCAGCTCGGCCAGGCACTGCGTCAGGTCGCCGCGCTGGAGCCGGATGCGCCCGAGCTTCTCCGCGCACTTCTCGCGGTGCTCGTCGCTGGCGTCGCTGCGTTCGGCCTCCTCGCGCATGTGGAATTCCTTGAGCGCGAGGATCGAGAGACGGTCGATGATCATTCCGGGCGTCTCGGAGTTTTTCGGCACGCCGGATGCCGCCGGTTGGAGTTCGGCCACCAGCGCCTTGTCCATCTCCTCGATGAAGTTGTTCCGCTCTTGGTTGAAGCGGTCGATGGCGCGCTTCGCCTGATGGACGCGCTCCGAGCCGAGGTCGTCGCGGCGGGCGATGTCCTCCTCGTGCCAGAGCTGGAAATTGCGCAGGTGGTTCTCCTCCACCAGCCGGGAAAACCCGTCGCCGCTGGCGGCGGGTTCCACCTCGTGCCAGCGGGCGGTGAGGTCGGCCTGGAGATCGGCGATGGCGTGGGGATCGGTCATGGCAGGGGATCGCGCGCGGCGGGCGCTTACCGTCGCAGTCGCCCCCTGTCCAGGCAAGCCTGCGTCCGCGGCATGAGCCGCCGAGCCCGCGCACCATAAGGGATGCCACGAGGAAGAAGCTGAACCGCCCGGACGCCAAGCTCGTCATGGATCGCGCCGGTGGATGGAGCGCGGATCTCCGGATCCCCCGCCAGCAGGCTGCACGCAGTCCATGTCGCCCTCCTGCCTTGCCAAGGACCGCCACCCTCCCTAGCTCTCCGCGCATGGAAATGCCCTCGATGCCGCGGCGGCTGCTGGTGATCAAGCCGTCGTCCTTGGGCGACATCGTCCACGGCCTGCAGGTGATCCAGTCGGTGGCGGCGGCGCTGCCGGAATGCCGGATCACGTGGGTGGTGCGGGACCGTTTCGCGGGTTTGGTCGAGGCGGCGCCGTTCGTCCACGAGACGATCCATTTCGCCCGGAAGGCGGGCTCGCGCGGGATCTGGCACGTGATGAAAACCCTGCGCGAACGGCATTTCGACGCCGCCTGGGACATGCAGGGCCTGCTCCGTTCCGCCCTCATGACAGCCGCCACCAACGCGCCGATGAAATGGGGCCGCAGCGACAACCGCGAGGGGGCGTGGGCGTTCTACACGCGCCAGGTTCCACTGCCGGAGGGGCCTGGGCCGCATCATGCGGTCGCCACGCTGCGTGAGTTTCCCCGCGCGCTCGGATTGGACGGCGAGGTGCGCTTCCCGCTCCAACTGCGGCCGGGGCCGGTTTTTCCGTGGCGCTCGTTTTTCGCCGAAGACCCGACGCTGAACTTCGTGATCTTCACCGACAGCCGTGGCGTGGAGAAGGAATGGCCGCGCTTCGAGGAACTGACGCGACTGATCTGGGAAAACATCCCAGGCAGCCGCGTCGCGTGGTGTGCCGGGAAGCCCGCCGAACCCGCCGCGCCGCCGCCGGCCGGGCAATTCCTGAACCTCACCGGCTGCCCGCTCGACGAGATGATCGAGCTGGTGCGCGTGCCATCCATCTTCATCGGCAACGACAGCGGGCCGATGCATTTGTCCGCGGCCGTCGGCAACCGCGTGCTCGCGATTTTCGGGCCCACCTCACCGCTGCGCTTCGGCCCGTGGCCGCCCGGATCGCCGCGGACGCAGGCGGTCGTGGCGCCGGACGGCCGGCTTGCGGAACTGACGCCGGAGGCCGTGTTCGCCGCGCTCCAGGACCTCCGTGGCCAGCCTTGACTCACTGAGCCGAGATGGTGGATGCCGGATGGAAGATGGCAGATAACACAAAAGCGCGGAACTCTTTTGAATTTCGTGCTTCAACATTGATGCTTTCGCCCCCTCCTCATCGGGGGGCGCGGAATTCGTAGCTGCCACCGCCGACTTCGAGAATGGCGACGCCGTTTTCGTAGCCGAGCGTTTTCACGCCCTCGGCGTCCTTCACCGGCTTGTCGCCTTCGCGCAGCTCGGCCGGCCGCGAGGTCGGCAGGCGCAGCTCGGCGGTGGTGTTGGCGGGAACTTCGATTCGCCAACCGTGGGTGGCGTCCGCCCGACGGTAGCTGACGGCCACGGCACCTCGCATCGTCGGGACTTTGGCATCGAAGCGCTCCAGCGGTCCCGGCTGGGGCTCGATGACGATTCGTCGGAATCCCGGCTCGACCGGCCGCACGCCGGCGATCCGCCGCGGGATGATATTGGCCGGCGCGGCACCCCAGGCGTGGTTCCAGTCCTGGTTCGGCTTCAGCGACTGGTCCCAGGCTTCCATCGTGATCGTCGAGCCTTTCTCCATCATGTTGTGCCAGCTGCGGAGGCCTTTCGAAGTCAGCAAATCGAAGGCCGCGGCGGCCTCGCGATTTTCGAAAAGCGCGTCCAGCAGATATTGCGAACCGTACACGCTGCACGCCATGCCCCGCGATTTCACGAACTCCAGCACCGCCTCGCGGCGTTCTTCCGGAACGAGACCGAAGACCAGCGGAAACAAGTTCGAGTGCAGCGACGAATGGTTGACACCCTCGCCGTCGCGGTAGCGGCCGGCCTTCTCGTCGAAGAAGACACGCTGATACGTCTCGCGGACCTTTTCCCGTTTCGTCCGCCACTCGCTCGAATCGCGCCCAATCGCGTCCGCGATCTTTTCCATCAGCACGAGCGTCTGGTGGTGGAAGGCGTTCGTGACCGCGTCCACCGGGGTGATCCGGTGGCTGTCGCGCTCGCCTTCCGGCCAGTCCACGATCGTCTTCAGCTTTTCGTCCATGTTGATCGAGCGCAAGAATTCCGGCGTCTGGAGCTGCTCGCGGTCCACGATCAAGCCGTCCTCGCGGGCCAGCGCCTGCAGCGTCTTCGCGGCGAGCCACTCGTAGTTCGCTTCGAGCGAGTCGGCATTGCCGGTGTGCAGATAGTCTTCCCACGCCATCAGGACGGAATGGTGCTGCCACTCGAGCGGCCAGGTCGGGCGCTGGAGCAGGAATTCGTGTGAATGCCGCGCCGTGACGTATTCCCGATCCACGCCGTAATGGGCGAGCTGGTTGATATAGGCGTCGGCCTCGTAGGGCTTTCGCTCGCGGTCACCGTCGACATAGATCCCCATGAACGTCGTCGCCTTGATGCTGTATTTGCACAACTCCCAGACGGCATCGAGATCGGGCGAGGATGATGAAAAGGAACTCGCGGATTCATCGAACGGCTGCGCCAGCGAGCGGCGGACGACGAAGGCCGGATCGAAGTCGTCCGGGGCATCCTCGATCTCGACGTAGCGGAAGGGCATGACTTCGCCGAACTCCTCCGGCAGCCCGAGAAACCCGATCTTCATCCAGCCGGGCGGTTTCCAATCCAGCGCCGGCGAGTGCTCGGCCGTGCCCGGTCTGAGTTCGAGCGTGTGGCGCTGGAAGCGGACGGTGCCGGGTGGCCGGCGGTCGATCCGCTTGTCGCCCGCGAGCTTTTCGCCGAGCGAGACGACGATGGTGTCCGCGGTGGGATTTTCCCAGCGGATGACGATGTTGCCAAAGGCGGCGCGGCCGAAATCAATGAACCATCGGCCGTCGCGCTGGCGTTCCACGAGCACCGGCGCGTCTTCGGAAACCACCAGAGGCGGACGGTTCGTGAAGTCGATGTTCCGTCTGTCCGCTGACGCCAGCGGGTGGCCCGGCACGAGCCGCGCCGCGGTATGGAATGGCTGCGCGGGCGACCACGGGCTGGCGACGTCCTCGGCATCCCATGTCCGCACCCGCCATTGGTAGCGGGTTTCCGGTTCGAGCGCCGGTCCCGCATATCGGACGTCCACCGACTCCGCGCCTTCGGTCTTTCCCGAATCCCAGAAGATTTCGGAACCGCCGGTGGTGATCTGGATTTGCCAAGCCGACTGCACCGCGCCGCGGCGTGGGTCATTCACGATCCATGAGAACTCGGGGTCCGCGTCGGAGATCGTCGTGGCCGCCGGTTCCCGCAGCAGCTCGCAGAGCAGTCCGGCCGGCGCCCCGGGTGCCGCGCTCTGGGAATGGACGGGCAGGGCGAGGAGGAGAAAGGCACCGACAAGGGATCTCATGGGATGGGTGCCACTGTAGGTGGAATCGGCGACCTGTCAGGCCTCTCATTTTCCGGAGGTAGGGCGCGGCAACGGCGCGCTGAATCGGATCGGGTCCGACAGGTCTGGCGACGGCTGGCTCCATCTCGGGCGCGCGCCGCTGTTTCACGGACGGCGCGGTGTTTGGCAGCCGGCCGTCAGGGGCTTGGCTGGTGTTTTTGCAGCCCGGCGCAGCTCCGGAGGATCACTCGGCCCGGGCGCGGACGAAGCGGCTGTCGGCGGTGCTTGCGGCAACTTCGACCGTGACGAGGACGTGGCCGGCGAGCGAGGGATGGGGGGCCGTGGACACATTCAGCTCGCCGGCGGGAATTTCCTGCCAGTCCTCGAGATCCGGTGAGGCTTCGTGGACGAAGGCCAGCCCGGGATCGTCGTCGCGACGGACATATTGCCAAGTCAGGGTTGTCTCCGAGTGACCGATCACCTGCGGCACGGGCGAGCCGTCGGCGACGGAGGGGTCTCCCCCGAAGGCGTACTCGGTGAAATTGTCGCGGCCGTCGCCGTCGGGATCGGCGGTGGGTTCGGCGTCGGCACCGTTGAGTCCGAAGGACGCGGCCCACGACTCGAACGGCGTGGCGGTGGCGATGAAGGCGGAGAAGTCCTGGGTGTGGTCGCCGCCGGTGTCGCTCCAGGTGTTCGGCCAACCGAAGGTCGAGCTGGCGCTGCCGTCGGTGTAGCCGCCGCCGGATTCGTCGGCCGCCACGAGCGGGGAAATACTCGGCGAGGGGTCGCCTTCAAGCTCGAAGATCTCGGTGCTGCCAACGCCGGAGAGCGGCGCGATGCCCTCGCCAGCGGGCCCGAACACGCGCTCTCCGGCTGCGTTTTTCAGGACGAACTGCGTGTCGGAGTTGTCGATGCGGATGCCGGACACCGTGCCAGCGCCGACGGTGTAGCCGTTCTCCGCTTCGCCGCTGTAGTCGAGCAGCGTCGCGTCGCCGATCCAGACGTTGGTCCAGGCGTCACCTTCGGTGGAGAGGCGATCGCGGCGGAAAATCTCCGTATCGAGGCCGCCGTTGGCGGAGTTCCGGTCGATGAACGTCAGGATCGTGCCGGCGGGAATGGCGGACCATGTGCTGTCTTGCGACAGCTTCAGGACGTTCGAGGTCCGGAACTCGCCGCCGGACGAGGTGCCGATCTCGATCGACCAGCCGCGCAGATCGACCGTGGACGGCGCTCCGTTTCCGACGACGACCAGCTCGAACCACCGCCCGCCATTGCCCGCGACGCGGCCGAAGTGGCCGTCGGACGCGGCGCCGCCGTCCGAGTCGGTGGTGGCGTTGCCGCCGTTGAGGAAATTGCCCGCGGAGACCGCGTTGAATTCATTGAGGATGACGCTCGGCTCGTCGTGGAAAACGTTGAGCACGAATGATTGCGGGGTGCTGCTGGGAGTGGCGCCGCCATCGTTCGCGACGAGCCGGACGAGGTGCTCGCCGGCGTCCTCCAACGTGAGCGGACGGTTGAGTGACAGAGTGCCGGTGCCGGATGCGCCCGGCGTGAAGGTGAGAAATTCCGGCAAGATCGGCGCGGTGAGCGTGATGCTCTGGCCGTTCGGGTCGCTGGTGGTGACCGCGTAGCTGTAATCGCCGCGGGCTTGCGTGACCGGCAGCGAGGTGAAGCGCGGCGGTGAGTTCGGCCGCGAGTAGCCGCCGAAGTTCTGGACGCTCGGCCCGCTGCCCCAGGTATTGGGAGCGCCGAAGGTGGAGGAGGAATCGCCGTCGTTGTAGGGGGCGAACAGCGGGTCGAGCCCCGGGTTCGGATCCGCCTGGAGGCGCAGCAGTTCCTCCGAATTCACGCCAAGGAGCGAGTCGGGAACGTTGTTGCCGTCCGTGTCTTCGGAGGCGACACCCTCGCCGGACGGGCCGTAGATCACGTCGCCGGTGTTGTTTTTCACGACGAAGCGCGTGTCGTCCGAGCCGATTCCGAGATCCGCGGAGACATCGGATTCCGACTGGGAAACGAGGATCGGATCGCCGGCCCAGACGTTCGTCCAGACGTAGCCGCCGGCATGCATCGCGCTGGTCTTGTGGATCGCGGTATCGAGGCCGCCGCGCGCGGTGTCCGCCGCGGTGAAGGTCAGGATCGTGCCGGCGATGACGTTCGACCAATAGTCGTCATCCGAGAGTCTGAGCGAGCGGGTGCCGGACGGGCTGAGGATTTCGATCGTCCAACCGCGCATGTCGACGGTCGATCCCGGCGTGCCGGAGCCGACAATGGCGAACTCGACCCATTGGCCGCCGTTGCCCGGGATCCGGCCGAAGAACGTGTCGGACGGCCCGGGCGAGACCCCGTCGCCGTCCTGGCCGGCGTCGCCGCCGCGGATGAAGTCGTTCGGGCCGACGGCGTTGTATTCGTTCAGGATGATCGGCGAGGTGGCGGGGAAGGCGGTGAGGGTGAACGTTTGGTCGGTCGAAGCCGGGACCGGTGCGTTGTCGGTGGCGCGGACGGTGAACGAGTAATCGCCCGGTGCGGGCGGAGTGCCGCCGAGTCGATAGCTGCCCGCGCCGGCGCTGGTGAGCGTGAGCCAAGCGGGCTTTTCGACCACGGAAAGCGTCACGCTCTGGCCGGCGTCCGCGTCCACCGCGTTCACGCGGAACTGCGAGTTGGTCAGCGCCAGCCCCGTCCGCCAATACGTCCGCACCGGCCCGACGAAGGCGGGCGGGGCGTTCACCCCCGCCTCGCCGATGAGGCCGGGCGAGCCGTAGGTGCCGGCGGAGGTCGAGGCATAAGTGTCGAAGTTCGCGCCGGTGGCGAAGGTGTAGCGCGGGCTGGAGGGCGGCTGGAAATTCGGATCCAGGATCAGCGACTGGGTGGCCGTGCCGCCGGCGGAGGCGCCCGCGTGGCCGCCGAGCGAGGCCTGCCCGTTGCTGCGCGTGAAGCCGCCGGCCGCGTAGTTCAGCGAGGTGACCGGCTGGTTGAGCGTGTTGAAAAGAAAGACCGCGTCATTGCTGCCGAGGCCGGGCCCGCCGGTGACGATCTGGACGGATGCGTCGAGATCCCACGCCGCGCGGAACCCCGCCGCGTCACCCACCACGAACAGGATCGATTCACCCGCCGCGATGCTTGTCCCGGCGGGGATTGTCACCGCGCTCGGGTCGTTCGGGTTCTGCGAGTCGTCGTCCCATTTGTAGCCCCCGACGTCGACCGCCGATTCGCCGAAGTTCGTGAGCTCCCAGAAATCGGAGGGTCCGCCGTTCGAATTGATCTCGGTGATGACAAGCTGGGCGTGGGCCGGCAGGGTCAGGAGAGCGGCGAGGGGGAGAAGGAAGCGGGCGTTTTTCATCGGCGAGAGGAAGATCGTCCCGGGTGGGTCACCCGGCATCATTCACACTGGGAAGCAGGCGGTTCCGGTTTTCAACCCCGAAAACCGGCGGCGGGCTCGGCGGGACCGGGAGTTTCGTCTTCCGGCGGAATCTCGATGCCCATCTTGCGGGCGCGCTCGTGCCAGAGGTTCCGCGCATGGAGCTGGAGGTCGGCGACCTTGTCCTTCTCGTCCATGATCTCGAAGCCGAAGATCGTCTCGATGATGTCCTCGAAGGTCACCAGCCCCACGGTGGTGCCGAATTCATCGGCGACGAGCATGATCTGGTGGCGTTCGCCGATGAAGCGCTGGAAGAGCAGGTCGAGTGGCGCGTGCTCCGGTGTCACGGCGATCGGGCGCATGACGTCGGCGAGCGTGCCGGTATCGTCCGCGTCCTTGAGGTGGGCCAGCAGCGCCTCGCCGCGGATGACGAAGCCGGTGACGTCGTCGCGGTTGTTCCGGTAGACCGGGATGCGGGTGAAGGGCTTGTCTTCGACGAGTTTGACGAAGTCCACGAGCGGGGTTTTTTCCGGCAGGGCGAAAATGACGGGCCGGGGCGTCATGATGTCCCAGGCCTTCATCGAGTGGAGCTGGATGAGGTTCTGGACAAACTGGCTCTCGCGCTCGCGGAGCTGGCCGGACTGCTCGCCGAGGCGGGCCATCGCCAGCAATTCCTCGCGGTGCATCGGCTGGACCTCCATGCCGCGTGGCGTGATCACCCCGGTGATTTTCCGTGACATCCACACCAGCGGCCAAAGCCCGGTGATGAGGATGGGAAGGATGGCGGCGCTCGGTGCGGCGAGGACGTGGGCGTAGCGTGCGCCGAGGGTTTTCGGGATGATCTCGGTGAAAATGAGGATCGCCAGGGTGAGGGCGAAGGCGAAGGTCGCTTCATAGGCGTCCCCCGAGATCCGCGCCCACTGGGCTCCGGCTCCGGCCGCGCCCATGGTGTGGGCGACGGTGTTGAGCGTGAGGATCGCGGAAAGCGGCCGGTCGATGTCCGCCTTGAGCGCCTCCATTCGCGGCGCCCACTTCGCTCCGCTTTGCTTGGCGTGGTTGATGGTGGAGGGCGACAGGGTCAGGAGCGTCGCCTCGAGGATCGAGCAGAGGAACGAGAATCCGAGCGCGATGAGGACGTAGGTGATGAGAAGTGACATCAGCGGGAGGGGCGCCGTGGCGCAAACCAGACGAAAACCTATAAGCCGTCTTCCCCCGATGCAAGTTCGGTCGTGTCGCCGCTCCGGCCGTCGCTTGCGGTGCCTGCCGGCGTCGGTTAGTTTCCGCCGCTCCGGACCGGACCCTTGGTAGATGATGCGCTTTGTTTTCCTTCGCCTGCTCGCCGCTGTTCTGCTGCCCGCCGCCACTTCCTGCGTGGCGCTGCGGGATCCCGCCCAAGTCGAAATCGTGGACCGCGGGATCGAGCGCGGCGTCACGGATCAACTGGTGAGTCTGCCGGGCGCGGGCGAGCGGGCGCGGCCCGAAGCTGCACGGATCGCGCGTGAGGCGGTGCGGAGTTCCCGGGAGCAAGCCGGCCGCTATCGCGTCGCCTTCCGCGGCTGGTTGCACAACTCGATGGTCAACACCGGTCTCAAGGACCGAGGTCTGTGCTGGCACTGGATGGAGGATCTCTATCCGCGGCTGCGAGCGCTCGAGACGCGGCATTTCCAGATCGTCTGCGGCGTGCGGGATTCGGGAACGCCGCGCGAGCACCACTGCGTCGTCGCCGTTCCCGCGGGCCGGCCGTTCGAGGACGGGCTGGTGCTCGATCCTTGGGTCGGCGGCGGAACCTTGGAGGCGTTTCCGGTCCGCGGCGCGAAGCGGAAATGGCGCTACGATCCCGCGTGGACCGAGCCGCTCGAACGTTACTACAAGGCCGGCTACCACCTGCGCCGCCCGCCGCCGGCCTGATCATCCGCGCGAAAAATGCGGGAGGCAGCCGGCGTAACGGCGGATCACACCCGCTTCTCCGCATGTTTCGTCGCCTTTCCACCCGCCTCGTCCCGTCCGCCGCGATCGCCCTCGCGCTGTCCGGCGGCATGGCGGCGGCGGATTCCGGAAAGGAAATCTACGCCCGCCACTGCGCGGACTGCCACGGCGAGAATGGCGAGGGGAACGATGAGGAAGACGTCGATCCGCTCTACGGCGACCGCTCGATCGCCTCGCTGATCCGCTACATCGACCGCCGCATGCCGGAGGACGAGCCGGAGCTGGTGACCGGCGAGGACGCGCGCCTCGTGGCGGCCTACATCATGGACGCCTTCTACGGACCGGAAGCGCGGGCGCGGCTGCATCCGCCGCCGGAGATGGCCTTCGCGCGGCTGACGAACCGGCAGTTCCAGGAATCCGTCGCCGATCTCCTCGGAAGCTTCGGCGAGGTTTCGCAACCGGGCGAGGGGCTCGGGCTGACCGGCCGCTATTTCCAGTCCGACGGCATGAACAAGAAGTCGCGCGAGGCGTTCGTCCGGCGCGACACGCGGTTGGACTTCGATTTCGGCATCGGCTCGCCGGGCGAGGGCATCACCGCGGACCAATTTTCCATCGCGTGGGATGGCTCGCTCATCGCCACGACCACGGGGTGGCATGAATTTCGGATCACCACGCCGAACGGCGCGCGGCTTTACCTAAACGGCATCCCGCAGGAGGGCGACAGCAACCGCCGCGACGACAGCGCCGCCAAGCGCCAGACCGCGCTCATCGACGCCTGGGTCAGCTCCGGCGCCGAGCCGCGGCAGGAAACGGCGCGCATGTTTTTGTTGGGCGGCCGCGCCTATCCGCTGCGGCTCGACTATTTCAAATACATGGAGGAGCGCGGCAGCGTGCGCCTCGAGTGGAAGCCGCCGCTCGGCGAGTGGTCGGTCCTTTCGGCGCCGGACCTTTCGCCGCGCGGGGCGGTGCACCTCGCGGTGGTGAGCGCGAATTTTCCGCCGGACGACGCCAGCGAAGGCTACGAGCGCGGCACCGCCGTCTCGAAAGCCTGGCACGAAGCCACCACCGCCGCGGCCATCGAAACGGCGAACGCGGTGGTTGGCCGGCTCGGACACTTTTCCGGCGCGAACGAGGACGACCCCGAGCGCATCGAAAAGCTGAAGGCCTTTCTAACAGAACTCGCCCGGCGCGCCTTCCGCCGGCCGCTCAACGACGAGCTGCGCCAACAATATGTCGAGCGCGCCTTCGATCGCGACGCCTCGCCGGAGGAAGCCGTCAAGCGCGCGGTGCTGATGATCGTAAAGTCGCCGCGCTTCCTCTATCCGGAACTCGCGGAGAAGGACGACCACCTCGTCGCTGCGCGGCTCGCCCTCGGGATCTGGGATTCGCTGCCCGACGAGGCGCTGCGCGCGGCGGCGGAAAAGGGACAGCTCCGCACACCCGCACAAGTCCGCGAGCAAGCGCGCCGGATGATGCAGGACCCGCGCGCCAAGGCGAAGCTCGCGACGTTTTTCCGCCGCTGGCTGAAGCTCGACGACGAGCGCGACTTGATGAAGGACCACGAGGCGTTCCCGGACTTCGACGCCGCCTTGGTGGACGACCTGCGGCGCTCGCTCGAGATGTTCGTCGACCACGTCGTGTGGAGCGAAAAATCCGACTTCCGCGAGCTGCTGCGCGGCGAGGTGATCTTCGCCAACAAGCGCATCGCCGATTTCTACGGCCTGCCGCAGCCGGAGGGCGACGGCTTCCATCCCGTGAACGTCGATCCCGCTCGCCGCGCCGGCGTCATCACGCATCCCTTCGTGCTCGCGCGCCTCGCGCACCACGACAGCACCTCGCCGATCCACCGCGGCGTGTTCCTCACGCGCCACGTCCTCGGCGGTTTCCTCAAGCCGCCGCCCGAGGCGATCGCCTTCGACAACCACCGCTTCGATCCCTCGCTCTCAATGCGCGAGAAGGTCACGGAGATGACCAAGGACCGTTCGTGCATGACCTGCCACGAGATGATCAATCCGCTCGGCTTCGCGCTGGAGAACTTCGACGCCGTCGGCCGCTTCCGCACCGAGGAGAACGGCCGGCCGATCGACACGCGCTCGGAGTTTCCCGCCATGGACGGTCGCCTGCTCGACCTCGCCGGCCCGCGCGACGTCGCGGAATATGCCGCCGGTTCCATGCACGCCCGCCGCGGTTTCGTGCGTCAGCTTTTCCAGTCGGTCATCAAACAATCGCCGTCCGTCTACGGTCATGATACCGTGGCCAAGCTGGAAGAAGACTTCGCCGCCTCCGGCCACCACGTCCGGAATCTCTTCGTGGAAATCAACGTCCTCGCCGCCCTGCACGGCATCGAACCCGCCGCCACCGCCAGCCGATGAACACGCTCACCCGCCGCCATTTCCTCCGCCAGCTCGGGCTTTCCGCCGCCGCGCTGCCGTTCCTGCCCACCTTGCCGTCGCTGGCGAAAGGCACCTCCGCCGTGAAGCCGCAGCGGATCATTTTCATGTTCACGCCGAATGGCACGATCCCGCCGGATTTCTGGCCGGACGAGACCGGGCCCGGCTTCAAGCTCAAGCGCATCCTCGAGCCGCTCGCGCCGTTCCGCGACCGCATGATCACCCTCAAGGGCGTCTCCAACAAGATCCGCGGCGACGGCGACGGCCACATGCGCGGCATCTCCTGCCTGCTCACCGCGGACGAACTCCTCCCCGGAAACATCCAGGGCGGCAGCGACAAGCCGGCCGGCTGGGCGAGCAACATTTCCATCGACCAGGAGATCAGGAATTTCCTCCAGAGCCGGCCGGAAACGTCCACGCGCTTCGGCTCGCTCGAAATCGGCGTGGCCGTCCCGAACCGCGCCGACCCTTGGACGCGGAAAAACTACGCCGGCAGCAACCAGCCGCTCGCGCCGAACAGCGATCCCTACGCGCTCTTCGAAAAGCTCTACGGCCAAATGAAGGACCGCGAAAACCTCGGCAGCATCCTCGACGACGTGCGAGAGGACCTGAACGCCATCTCGAAACATGTCGATCCCACCGAGCGCGAGTTGTTGGAAAAGCACGCCACCTTCGTCCGCGACATGGAGCGCGACCTCCAGAGCGCCGGCACCGAGAACCTCATCTTCCCGCCGCCCGCGCTCGAGCCGGGCGTCGCCCTCGACAACGACGGCATTCCCAAGATCAGCCGGATGCAGTCGGACTTGCTGGTCAACGCCTTCGCCAACGGCATGGCCCGCGTCGCCTCGCTGCAATACACCAACAGCGTCGGCCAGGCGCGCATGCGCTGGCTCGACGTCCACGACGACCACCACCACCTCTCGCACGAGCCGGACGACAACCAGGACGCCCGGGAAAAGCTGGTGAAGATCAACACCTGGTTCGCCGGCGAATTGGCCTATCTCGCGAAAAGCCTCGGCGCCATCCCCGAGCCCGGCGGCGAAGGCAGCATGCTCGACCACACCACCATCGTCTGGACCAACGAACTCGGCAAAGGCAACAGCCACTCGCTCGACAACATCCCCTTCGTCCTTCTCGGCGGCGGTCTCGGCTTCAAGACCGGCATCGCCCACCAGTTCGACAACGTCCCGCACAACCGCCTCTGGCTCTCCATCGCCCATGCCTTCGGCCACCACCTCGCCACCTTCGGCAAGGAAGAATTCGCGGAAGGCGGGCCGTTGGTGCTGGGCTAGCTGATAGGAGGAAAGGCAAGCCAAGTGCGGTCGCGCAGCTGGAACACCCGGTTGCGAAATACTTCCGGCCGATGAGAGGAGAGAATCCATTCAAGCCGGCTCAAGATCGACTTCCTGTTCGGCTGGCGAAGGGCAACTACAACCACTCCGTGATGCTCCTCGAATAGATGGGGCACCGTATGAAAGAAGTCCCGATCGGTCGTCAGCAGGACCGCTCCAAGCGCTTGGGACTTTGCGAAAACCGCCGCGTCGTCGATTCCTTCATCCTCAGTCCCGCGAAAGTCGAGCACCTCGTGCCCAAGAGCTTCCAATTGCCCCCGCGCTGCCTTCGGGAAGTTCTCGTCAAGGAGGAACCTCATGCCGGCACCTCGTAATCCGACCACTGGTAGTCAGAAAGTCGGCTCGCGAACTCCAGAGCTGCGGCGATGTCGTCGGGACTTAGTGAAGGATAATCCTCGAGAACCGCTTCCACTGAATCGCCTCCACTCAGGGCTCCGAGAATCGTGGAAATCAGAACACGAGTCCCTCGGATGACCGGCTTTCCGTGGCAAATCCGCGGGTCGATCTGGATTCTCGGATTCATGAGCAAAGCATACCCGTCTCGAAGTGCCACGCAAGCCGGCAAGTCCGCTCGGCATCGGCGGACTGCCAATGAAGGGACGTTCCTTTTATTGCGCGACATGGAGCGCCACCTCCAGAGCGCCGGCACCGAAAACCCCATCTTCCCGCCGCCCGCGCCTTCGGCCACCACCTCGCCACCTTCGGCAAGGAAGAATTCGTCCAAGGCGGCCCGCTGGGGCCGGGGTGATTGCGTGTCTCAGAGAGTCCCGGAACAGGTCTGCGAGGGCGAGCCGTGCGCGTATTCGCTTTCGGCATAGAAGCGGTCCGCTTGTTGCGAGATGACAAGCATTCCCAGGTTGATCCTGCTTCAGGCTCCAGCTTCGACCATGGCACAACCGCCAAGGGCGGGGTGTTGCGAAATACTTGGACACAAGCATCCGTGCCGCTGAAGGGTGGGTGACCGCCCCGGAAGCGCTGCGGAAACAGGTCGCTGATGGAATGGCAAATCCGCTCCTGAAGCCGCATCGGCTTTTTCAGGGCTTCGTGGACGAATCGGTCCCGGATTCCCGCGATGACAAACCGGGCCGCGAACAGCTCCAGAAACCTCCTGGGATCCGACAGTGGCTCAAGCTGGGAGGCGGAGGTTGGCATGATGATTTCGAAAGCTGAAAGCGCGAGCGTAGCGCTTGGCGGCGCGGATGACGGCTGCGCGCCGGGGCCGGACGGGCGGGACTGGAGTCCCGCGGTCCGGGGGAATCACGCGTGGTATTCCTGGATGCTTTTCACCGTGAGTTCCTTCTCCTTGAGCGAGCGGATGGCTTTCACGCTGGCCTCGGCGGCGGCGAGGTTGGTGGCGTGGGAGACCTTCTGCGCGATGGCGGTGGCGCGGATCTGGACTTCATCGGCGCGGGCTTCGTGGGTGCTCGGCGTGTTGATGACGAACTGGATCTCCCGGTTTTTCATCATGTCGATGACGTTCGGCCGGGCCTGCTCGTAGAGCTTGAAGACGCGCTCGCACGGGATGCCTTCCTCGGTGAGGCGCTGGAGGGTGCCGCCGGTCGAGTAGATCCGGAATCCAAGCTCCACGAGATCGCGCGCGACCTTCACGGCGCGGTCCTTGTCGCGGTCGGCGACGGAGAGGAACACGTTGCCGCTGGTGGGCAGGGTGTTGAAGGCGGAGATCTGGGACTTGGCGTAGGCCATGCCGAGGTCCGGATCGATGCCCATTACCTCACCCGTCGATTTCATTTCCGGGCCGAGAATGATGTCGATGCCGGGGAAGCGGTTCCACGGGAAGACGGCCTCTTTCACCGAGAAGTGCGGGGGCACGATCGTTTCGGTGAAACCGAGGTCCGCGAGCTTCTGGCCGGCCATGACCTTGGCCGCGAGCTTCGCCAGCGAAACGCCGATCGCCTTGGAAACGAAGGGCACCGTCCGCGAAGCGCGCGGGTTCACCTCGATCACGTAGAGTTCATCGTCCTTCACGGCGAACTGGATGTTCATCAGGCCGACGACGTTCAGCTCGCGCGCGAGGTCCTTGGCGGCGCGATCGATCTCCGCCTTGATCTTGTCGGATAGCGAGAACGCCGGGATCACGCAGGCCGAGTCGCCCGAGTGGATGCCGGCCTGCTCGATGTGCTCCATGATCGCGCCGACCACGGCCGTTTCGCCGTCGCTGATGCAATCGACGTCCACCTCGGTCGCTTGGTCGAGGAAGCGGTCGACGAGCACCGGCCGCTCGGGCGAGGCGTCCACGGCGTCGCGCATGTAGCGGGAAAGCTCGCTGTCCGAGTAGACGATCATCATCGCGCGGCCGCCGAGGACGAACGACGGGCGGACAAGCACCGGGTAGCCGATGCGGTTCGCCACGGCGAGGGCCTCGGACTCGTTGGTCGCGGTGCCGGCCTCGGCTTGTTTCAGGCCGAGCTTGTCGAGCAGGGCGGAGAAAAACTTCCGGTCCTCGGCCTGCTCGATGCTTTCCGGCGAGGTGCCGATGATCGGCACGCCGTGGCGCTTGAGATCGGCGGCGAGGTTCAGCGGCGTCTGCCCGCCGAACTGCACGATCACGCCGTGCGGCTGCTCTTGCTCGCAGATGTTGAGCACGTCCTCGAGCGTCAGCGGCTCGAAGAAGAGCTTGTCGGAGGTGTCGTAGTCGGTCGAGACGGTCTCCGGGTTGGAGTTCACCATGATCGTCTCGTAGCCGAGCTCCTTCAGCGCGAAGGCGGCGTGGACGCAGCAGTAGTCGAACTCGATGCCCTGGCCGATCCGGTTCGGGCCGCCGCCGA
>CBFGTW010000040.1:0-30854 GCA_965651855.1 uncultured Verrucomicrobiales bacterium | reverse complement strand
CAACCCGGCCTTCACCGGGTTCCTCTTGATAGATGCGATGCAGTCAAGCAGATGATTCTCGTCGCGAATGAAACGATCATAGTAGTCCGGCGACCAGAGCCTTCCCGATCGCCCCAACAGCCGGTTGATCTCGATCGCTGTTCCGCCCTTCCACTTCTGCACCACGCTCGACAGCGAAACCCTTTCCACCAATTTCATCAGCACGTGGACATGATTCGACATGATCACCCACGCGATCAACCTGTAGGAATCCGGGTCGCCTCGTCCCAGTGCGGCGGACACGATTGCTGCAACAGCCGGCTCGCGCAGGACGCACTCGCCGTGGCCTGCATCTTCATAGTCAACGACCCTCCTACGCATTTCCTTTGCCCTACGGGTATCGTCCGGAAGATCCGCGAGATCCATCCGCCACAACTGGACCACCTTCTTGGGCACTGAATCCGCCAAGCGGAACGTGACAGCCTGGACCGCTCCCGAGAAATCCCAATCAAGGAGATAACCTCTGGAACGAATCCCTCGGTTGCTCATGGCCTCACGGAGCGCGGACTTCAGTCCGCCTCTTCCGGCTCCGGCGGCGACTCACTGGCGGACTGAAGTCCGCGCTCCGTCTCATCCTCCCCATCCGGGATCACGATGGAAACGTCCTGGAGCTTCTCTCCTTCGCGCAGGGTGAGGAGTTTCACGCCTTGGGCGTTGCGGCCGGTTTCGCGGATCTCGTTGACGCGGATGCGGATGCTTTGGCCGGTCGAGGTCATGAGCATGAGTTCGTCCTCCGGCGTCACCGGGACGGCACCCACGACGGGACCGGTCTTCTCGGTGACCTTCATGGTGATGATGCCTTTGCCTCCGCGCGTTTGTGTCCGGTAGTCGTCGAACGGCGTGCGCTTGCCGAGGCCATTTTCGGACGCCACCAGCAAGGTGCAATCGGGGCTCACCAGCGCGAGGCCGACGACGTAGTCGCCTTCAACCGGCCGAATGCCCATCACCCCGGCGGAGGCGCGGCCCATCGAACGGGTGTTGTCCTCGTGGAAGCGCAGGCTCATCCCCTCGTGCGTCACGAGGATGATTTCGTCGGAGCCGGAGGTGAGGCGGACGCCGATCAACTCGTTGCCCTCTTCGAGCAGGATCGCGATGATGCCGTCCTTGCGGTAGTTCCGGAAATCGTTGAGCGCGGTTTTCTTCACCTTGCCGCTGCGGGTGGCGAAGAAAACGAAGCCGGCGTCATCGCGGAAAGTGATGTCGTTCCCGTCGTCGTCCGTCGTGCGTTCGAGACGCAGCAAGGCGGCGATTTTTTCCTCCGGCTTCAGGTTGAGAACGTTGCGGATGCTGCGGCCCATCGCGGTGCGCGAGCCTTCCGGGAGTTCATAAACGCGCTCGACGTAGACACGCCCCGTGTTCGTGAAGAACATCAGGTAGTCGTGCGCCTGGACGCTGAAGAGGTGCTCGATGAAATCGTCCGCCTCGTCCTTGCCGGAACTGCGGCGTTCCATGCCCTTGAGCCCCTTGCCGCCGCGGCCTTGCAGACGGTATTCGCTGGCAGGCGTGCGCTTGATGTAGCCGCGGTGCGAGAGGGTCACGATCATCGCGTCGTTGGCGATGAGGTCCTCGATGGCCACCTCACCGGCCTCGGCGAGGATCTCGCACCTGCGGGGCGTGGCGTACTTGTCTTTGATCGCGCGGAGCTCGTCCTTGATGATGCCGAGCACCCGCTCCTCGCGGGCGAGGATGTCGAGGAGGTCCTTGATATCCTCGAGAACACCGTCGTATTCACCCTTCACCTTGTCCCGCTCGAGACCCGTGAGCTGGTAAAGACGCAGCTCGAGGATCGCGTTCACCTGACGCTCGCTGAAGATATAACGGTCGCCTTGGATAGCCGCCTGCGAGCGGATCAGGATGCCAAGCCGCTCGGCGGTCGCGACCGGGAAAGTGTAGGCGGCAAGCCGCTCACGCGCTTCGTCCCGGTTTTTCGAGTCACGGATGATGCGGATGAAATCATCGAGATGCCCGAGCGCGAGGAGGTAGGCTTCGAGCAATTCAGCACGCTCCTCCGCCTTTCCGAGGAGATAGCGGGTCCGACGGATCACCACCTCGCGGCGATGCTCGATGTAGCAGTCGATCGCCTCCTTGAGCGAGAGCTGCTTCGGCCGCTTTTGGTGAATCGCCAGCATGTTCACGCTGAACGACGTTTCCAGCGAAGTCAGCTTGAACAGCTGGTTGACGACGACCTGCGGGCGCGCGTCGCGTTTCAGCTCGATCTCGATCCGCGTCTCCTCGTCCGAAAGGTCGCGCATGCCCGATATACCGGTCAACGTCTTCTCGTTCACCAACTCGGCGATGCGCTCCTGCAAGGTCGCGCGGTTCACGCCGTATGGAACCTCGCGGATGATGATGAGGGATTTCCCGTTCTCGTTCTCCTCGATCTCGACTTTGCCGCGGAGCCGCATGGAACCGCGCCCGGTCCTGAAGTAATCCTCGATCCCCCGAATGCCGCGGACTTCGCAGGCCACCGGAAAATCCGGACCCTTGATATGTTGCATCAACTCCGGAAGTGTGATTTCCGGATTGTCGATCTGCGCGCAGATCCCGTCGACGACCTCGCCCAAGTTATGGGATGCGAGATTTGTCGCCATCCCGACCGCGATGCCGGTGCCACCGTTGACAAGAAAATTCGGGAACGCGGACGGCAGGACGGAGGGCTCCTCCTGCGAGCCGTCGTAGTTCGGCTGGAAATCGACCGTGTCCTTGTCGAGGTCGTCCATCATCGCCAGACCGAGCGCGTGGAGCCGGGCTTCGGTGTAACGCATGGACGCCGCGGCATCCCCTTCCACGGAGCCGAAGTTCCCCTGGCCGTCGACGAGCATCTCGCGCATCGACCACGGCTGGCCCATGTTCACGAGCGTCGTGTAGATGGCCATATCGCCGTGCGGGTGATAGTTACCCATGGTTTCGCCGACGATCTTGGCGCATTTCACGTGGGCCTTGCCCGGACCGACGCCGAGCTGGCGCATCGCATAAAGGATGCGCCGTTGCGAAGGCTTGAGGCCGTCCCGCACGTCGGGCAACGCGCGGGAAATGATGACCGACATCGAATAATCCAGGAACGATTTCGAGAGTTCCTCGGCGACGTTGATCGGCTTGATGATTTCGTCAGACATGGAAAGGGAGATGAATGCTGGGAAGCGGCGCGGGCGTGGCGTCTCAGACGTCGAGGTTGCGGACGTTCAACGCGTTGTCCTCGATGAACCGCTTGCGGGGCTCGACGATGTCGCCCATCAGGACGTCGAACATCTTGTCGGCCTCGACCAGGTTGTCCTCGTCGAGCCGGACGCGCAGGAACTGGCGGCGGACGGGATCCATCGTCGTCTCGAAAAGCTGCTTGGCGTTCATTTCGCCGAGGCCCTTGAAGCGCTTGATCTGGACGCCGCGGCTGGCGATCTCGAGCACGCGCGACAGTATGTCGGAAACCGCGAAGACCGGCGTCACGTGCTGCTTTTCACCGTCTCCTTCGATCAGCTCGTAGATCGGCTTGTCGTCGGAGTAGAACGTCGAGGTGTCGATCCCGCGCTCGGCGAGCCGGCTGAAAATACGGGCGATGGCGTGGGACTCGTGGAGTTCGTGCAGCACGGCGCGGCGCGAGGGACCTTGGTGGTGGGCGATCTCCTCGTCGGAGAGGATTTCGTCGAAGAGCCGGAGGTCCCGGTTTTGCGCGGCGAAGGCTCGCAGCTCGGCCTCGTTCTCGAAATACTGGATGCCCTCCTCGTTGCCCACGCGGATGCGCACCATGAATTCGGGCAGCGCGCCGTTGCGGCGGGCGGCGAGATACTCGCGGAAGTCGCCGCCGTTGCCGGCGATCGAGTTGCTGTAGCGCGAGAGCGATGAAAGCGAGCCGAGGATTTCCTTCAGCTCGTCGGCCTCGAAAGTACGAGATCCGCCGTATTCGCGGAGCACCACCTCGCCGGCGCCGAGGTCGATGAGGATGCGGTTGAGCTGGTCGTTGTCCTGCACGTATTCCTGGCGCTTCTTGCGGCTCACCAGGTAGAGCGGCGGCTGCGCGATGTAGAGGTAGCCGCGGCGCACCAGCTCGGGCATGTGGCGGCAGAAAAACGTCAGCAACAGCGTGCGGATGTGCGAGCCGTCCACGTCGGCGTCCGTCATGATGACGATCTTGTGGTAACGGACTTTCTCGATGTTGAAGGAACCTTCCTGGTCACCGTCGCCGATGCCCGCGCCGATGGCGGTGATCATCGACTGGATCTCCTTGTTCTGGAGCGCGCGGTGGAGGCGAGCCTTCTCGACGTTGATGAGCTTGCCCCGGAGCGGAAGGATCGCTTGGGTCCGGCGGTCGCGGCCCTGCTTGGCCGAGCCGCCTGCGGAGTCACCCTCGACGATGTAGAGTTCGGATTTCGCGGGATCGCGCTCGGAGCAGTCGGCCAGTTTCCCGGGCAATCCACCGCCGGAGAGAGCGGATTTGCGGACCGTTTCGCGGGCCTTGCGCGCCGCCTCGCGGGCGCGGGCGGCATTCACCGACTTCTCGATCACCTTGCGGGCGAGCGCCGGGTTTTCCTCGAAATACTGCATCAAGCCTTCGTAGACGATCGAGGAAACGACGCCCTCGATCTCCGTGTTGACGAGCTTGTCCTTGGTTTGCGAGCTGAACCGCGGGTTCGGCATTTTCACCGAAATCACCGCCACCAAGCCTTCGCGGACATCGTCGCCGCTAAGCGCGGGATCCTTGTCCTTCAGGATCTTGTTCGCCTTCGCATACTGGTTGATCCCGCGGGTGAGCGCGGTGCGGAAGCCGGTCAGGTGGGTGCCGCCGTCGCCGTTCGGGATCGAGTTCGCGAAGCAGAGAATCTGGTCGTTGTAGGTGTCGTTGTATTGGAGAACGACATCGGCGAAGACATCATCGGTCGTCTGCTTGCCGTCGTAGTCGATCTCGATCTGGCGCTTGCCATTGAGAATGATCGGGTCCTCGTGGATCACCGGTTTGTTCTCGCCGAGCTGCCGGACGAATTCCTCGATGCCTTTCGCGTAGAAAAACGACGTCTTCTTCGCCGACTCCGGCCGCTCGTCCTCAAGCTCGATGGTGAGCCCGGGATTGAGGAAGGCAAGTTCGCGAAGACGCGTCGAGAGGCGGTCGAACTTGAACTCGATCGTATCCACGAAAATCGTGGCATCCGGAAAAAACGTGATCGTCGTCCCGGTGCGGCCGGCGTCGACATCGCCGATCACGTGGAGCGGCTGGATCGTCCGGCCGCGCTCGAAGGTGATCAGGTGGACCTTGCCGTTGCGCATGATCTCCGCCTTGAACCAGTCCGAGAGCGCGTTGACGCACTTCGCGCCCACGCCGTGGAGACCGCCGGAGTATTTGTACGCGCCTTGGCCGAACTTGCCGCCGGCGTGGAGATTCGTCAGCACCAGCTCGACCGCCGGCATGCCGAACTTCGGGTGCATGTCCACGGGGATGCCGCGGCCGTTGTCCGCCACCGAAACCGAGCCATCTACGTGGAGCGAAACCTTGATCTTGTCGCAGTAGCCGGCGAGGTGCTCGTCGATCGAGTTGTCCAGCACCTCGAACACGCAGTGGTGGAGGCCGCGCTCGTCGGGGTCGCCGATATACATCCCGGGACGCTTGCGGACGGCCTCCAGACCTTCGAGTTTGTCGATCTGCGCGGCGTCGTACTGCTGCTGGGTTCCGACCTTGGTTTGCGCTTGTTCGGGCTCGTTCTGGTCTTCGGACATAGGGCGGGCCAAGGGTCCGAAATCGCGGGGTACGAAACAAGGAACTTTTACCCGGAAACGCGCTTTTCCGAGCCGCCCCCATCCGTTTCCAACTGGCTGGTAATCCGACACTTACCGGCTCGCCCAATCCTTGAGCAGCCAAGCGACGGCCAAGCAGGCGCACAACGCCGCCACGATCCAGGCGAGCACCTTCATGGTGGTCAGGGTTTCGCGCCGATCGAGATGCTCCCGGTCGATTCCCGCATCGGGAATCACGCGTCCCGAACGGCGCCGCCGCGGGGGCTGCGGGGGGGCGTCGAGGAGAATTCCCTGGGGCGGCGCGCCGCCCGGCGACGAAACCGGAGCGGCGCAGCGTGGGCATGGCGCCGTGATGCCCGCCTTGTCCCGCGGAGCCCTGAGACGGACGCCGCAGGCGGCACAGAAGAATTCGACTGAGCCATCCATGGTGGTGGAGCCGGAGCGGCAGCCGGGAACGGCCGGATGATGCGAGGAACGCCTTGGCCCCGCAAGAGGAAGAATCCGGGCGACGCTCAACCTTCGAGGCCGAGGCAAGAGCGCTGCCACCGGAGCAGCGCATCCGCGGGCGTCAGTTCACCGGCGGCGAGACCCTCGAGCACCGCGCGCGGCGCGATCAGCGAGCCCTCGATGTCCAGCTCGTTCGCCACTTGGTTGCGCACCGCGATCAGCCGGTCCACCTCCCGCTCGAAGTCGCGGTCGCGCTTGCGACGCAAGCCCTTCGGCTTCGTCGGCCACTGGTCCTCGGAAAGGTTTTCGAGTTCGCCCACCGCCTCGCGGAACCGCTTGATGCGGTCCGAGCGGAAATGCGGCGGCAGCGGGACCCGACGTTTTGCGGCGAGGACCCCGGCCCATTCGATGAGCTGGCGGTTGGTGGCCACCATGAACGACGGCCGGTCCCAGGCTTTCGCCTCTTCGTCGCGCCAGTGCCAGAGCGTCCGCAGGCAAGCCAAACCGTAGCGGTCCAGCTTCCCGGATCCTTGGATGCGCCAGTTCTCATCGCGCGAGTCGTCCCGTTCGAGCACACGCTGACGGGCGGCGTCGCAGCTTTCGATGAACCAGTCGTAACGGCCCTTTTCCTTCAGACCGGTGCAGATTCTCTCGCCCATCGGCAGGAGATAGCGCACGTCATTGAGCGCGTATTCCGCCATTTTCTGCGAGAGCGGGCGCTTTCCCCAGTCGGCTTTCTGGGAGGATTTCGAAAGCTCGACCCCGAAGTGGTCGCGGACGAGATCGGCGAGGCCGAAACGCCGCGCGCCCAGCAAGCGCGCGCCGATTTGGGTGTCCAGCACCGTCACCGGCAGCTCGCCGAACTGCCGCTTGAGCATCGTCATGTCGTAATCCGCGCCGTGCATCCAGACGACCGACGGCCGGAGGTACTCGGCCAGTGGCGAGAGGTCCTCGACCGCCAGCGGGTCGATGAGAATCGAGCTGCCGTTCGCCGAAAATTGGATCAGGCAGAGAGATTCGCGGTAGCGATGGAGACTGTCCGCTTCCGTGTCGATCGCGCAGATCCGGCCGGCGGGCTCCTCCGAGCTGACGCTTTCCAGATGCTGGACGAGTTCCTCGGTGGTGGCGATCAGCGATTCGGGCATGGAGCGGGCCGGAGACGATGCGATGGCGGCCCGGCGAGCAAGGGTTCCAAGCTTCGGGCCACCCGGAGACACCGGGGCCGCCGGCGGGAGTGCCGGCGGCGGGAGAATGCCCGGGTTCCGCTTTGGATGAACAATTTACTGAAATTTCTTAACCAAGCGGAAGAACGTCTGCTGCGGCGGCTGCGAGCTGGTGCGGCTGCGCACCACCAGCTTGTCCGAGGCAATGTCGTCGATCACCTGCCAAGACGCGTCGTTCGCCTTGATCGGTGCCCATTGCTTCAGGTCGCTGCTGATCTCGACTTGGTATTTCAGCGTTGAGTCGTGGTAGGCCAGCTTCGAAAACGCCAGATACCAGTGATCTTCCTCGGCAACGCCGGAGCGGGTGGCTCCCCCGGCCCGGACGAACTGGGGCATCGCGTCGGGCTCGACCGGCTCCTCGTCCGGAACCAGCGGATTCGTTCCCTGCGTCCACTCCTCGAAGTTCGTGCGGCCGTCACCGTCCGGATCCGCGCCCGGCGCACGATCCGCATCGCTGGCACCCGTCGTACCGAACCACTGCTGGACGAAGCCGGCGAAGGTGTTGGTGAAGCGGACCGGAAGCTCGTAGTCGCGGCTCGAGGTGTCACGCGTGATGCTGGTGGTCGGCAGGTCCCGCTGGAGAGTGACGCGGGCGATGAGCTCGCGGCCGAAGTCGAAGGGACGCGTCGGATCGACCGGCGGCGGCAGGAAGCCGGGTGGCAGGACGTATTCCTTGTCGAGCGCGGTCGGCAGCAGGATGCGGGAGAGGTTGCCTACATCGAAGAACGGGAATGCAACCGCCTCGCCACCCGCGGCGTCCGGATCCGGCAGGATCGGACTCAGCGGATCGCCGGGCGTCTCCGGGATCAGCATCGCGAAATACATACGGTCTGTGTTCGGAAAGACCCGATCCTGGTTGTTGCCCTCCCACCGAATCCGGCTCGGGAGACGCGGATCCAGCTGTGCGTACCCGTCTTCAGACCAACTGACGTTCACGAAGCGGAACCCCATGTTGACGTTGACCACCTTCGCGTAGCCCTCGGGAATCGGGGCGTAGGTGACGCTCAAGCCGACGGGTTGAAGCGGTGTGTTGGAACCGGAAAAGCGGTCCGCCACCAGACGCGGCGCCTGCCATTGGTAGACGCCCGGAACAACTTCCTGATCCATCGCGGAGCGGGAAGTGTAAGGGCGCGAGAAGCCGTAGCGGGTGACCGGATGCTCGCGAATGTTCCCGGTGCGGATGTTGTACCAAATGAAGTAGCTCCGGTCGGTGAACGCACCAATGGGGCGCGGAAGCTGGGAGTAGGGAGCCGCATACAACTTGAGATCCTGAGGTTGCCGGGGCTCGATCAGGGTCGCCGGGTTGACAGCGAAGAATTCCCGGTAGGGGTCCGTGATGATTTCCGCTGAAGTGGTGACGAAGCCAGTGGCACCGAGCGGACAGGGCGGTTGAGTGCTCGGTGGAAAGAAGAAATTGTCTGTGCAGCCCCAGACCGCGTTTCCGTCCCACAAGGTCAGGGCCAGTTCGCCTTCGAGGAATTGCACGCCGGCGGGAATGTGCCGGTATTGCCGGTGGGTGGTGAACTGGAGGTCGACCTGCGCATCCGCCGCGATGGTGCAGGCGGCGAAGACGGAAGCGGCTACTAGGGTTTTGCGAGACTTCACGAGGCGAAAGATGGGAAGGCGGTCAAATCCTGACAAGCGGAAATCCGAGGTTTGCGGGAGATTCTTGAGGAAGCTGCCGAGATGGGCTCAACCGGCCACCTCCAGACGACGGGCCGCGTCTTCCTCCAGCTCGATCCAGTGCCACGGGAGGCCGTGGGCGTTCAGGTCGTCCATGAAGGCGTCCGGGTCGTGCTGCTCGATGTTCCAGACGCCCGGTTTCCGCCAATCGCCGGCGAGCATCTGCTTCGCGCCGATCATCGCCGGGACGCCGGTGGTGTAGGAAATCGCCTGCGAACCCACCTCCGCGAAGCAGGCCTCGTGGTCGCAGATGTTGTAGATGTAGATCGCGCGGAATTTCCCGTCCTTGATGCCGGTGATGATGTTGCCGATGCAGGTTTTTCCCTTGGTTGTCTCGCCCAGGTCGCCCGGATTCGGCAGGACCGCCTTGAGAAACTGGAGGGGGACGATTTCCACGCCGTTGTAGAGCACCGGGTCGATCCGCGTCATGCCGACGTTCTGGAGCACCTCGAGGTGTTTCAAGTAGTTCGGCGAGAACGACATCCAGAACTGCGCGCGACGAATCGTCGGGATGTGCTTCACGAGCGATTCGAGTTCCTCGTGGTACATCCGGTAGATTTCGTAGGTGCCGACCCCGTCCGGGCAGGTGAACGACTGGTGCTCCGACATTGGCGGCGTTTCCACAAACCGCCCGTCCTCGTAGTGCCGGCATTCGGCGGTGACCTCGCGGATGTTGATCTCCGGGTTGAAATTCGTGGCAAAGGCGCGGCCGTGGTTGCCGCCGTTCACATCCACGATGTCGAGCGTGTGGATCTCGTCGAAGTGGTGCTTGAGCGCCCATTTCGTGAAAACATTCGTCACCCCGGGGTCGAAGCCGGAGCCGAGCAGCGCGGCGAGGCCGGCCTTCTCGAATTTCTCCTGGTACGCCCATTGCCAAGAGTACTCGAACTTCGCGACGTCCTTCGGCTCGTAGTTCGCCGTGTCCAGGTAGTCCGCGCCGGCCTCGAGGCAGGCGTCCATGATCGCGAGGTCTTGGTAAGGCAGCGCGACGTTGATCACGAGCTTGGCGCCGGTCTTGCGGATCAGCTCCACCGTTTGCGCCGGATCGTCCGCGTCGACCTGTGCGGTCGCGATCTCCCGGCCGGTGCGCTTTTTCACCTCCGCGGCGATGGCGTCGCACTTCGATTTCGTGCGCGACGCGAGGGTGATTTCGCCGAAAACGTCGGCGACCATGGCGCATTTGTGGGCGACGACGCTGCCGACGCCGCCGGCTCCGATGATGAGGACTTTGTGCATGGACGGAAAGGAGGCACAAGCCGTCGGAAAATCACGCTCGGCTGGCAAGATTTTCCCCGCGGAACGGCTGCTGGCGGGGGAAAATTCCGACAACTTTTCCATCGCGTGGCGTTTCCATCCCTGAGAGGCTGGCGCCCGCCGCAGCCCACGACATAACTCCATGAAAATCCACGATTCATACCGCCAGACCCGCCGGAACGCCGGCTTCACCCTGCTGTAATTGGTCATCGTCCTTGGTATCATCGCGATGATCCTCGGCGGTGCGATCTTCGCCATGCGCGGCATCGGCGACGCGGCGAAGCTCCGCCAGGTGGACGCCGATTTCAAAAGCTTCGAAAGCGCTCTGAAGATGTATCAGCTGAACGCCGGCTCCTACCCCACCACCCAGCAGGGCCTGGCGGCGCTGCGCGAGCGGCCCACCACCGCGCCGGTGCCAAAGCAATACGTCCCGGTGATGTCCAAGATCCCGACCGATCCGTGGCAGGCGGAGTACATCTACCGCTTCCCTGGCAAGAAGCGCGCCAACGAATACGAAATCGTGAGCAAGGGACCCGACGGCCTCGAAAACACCAGTGACGACATCAGCAGCCAGGACGAATAAGCATCCCGGCTTCACGCTGATCGAGATCGTGATGGTGCTGGCCCTGGCCGCCATCATCATCGGCGGCGCGGTGGGAGTGATGCTTTACTCGTCGGACGAGCGGGTGCTGCGGGCAACCAGCGGCGATATCGAGATCATGGCCAAACGAGCCCGCACGATCTCCATCCTGCACCAGACGCCGTATGCCATCGAGTTCCGCCCCGGGGTCGTCCGGCTGCTGCCCCTCGCCGAAGCCGGCGTCAACGAGCTGACGACCGCCCTCGGCCGTTCGATCGGCGGCCAGCGGGTCGATCCGGCCGATCCGGATGGCCGCGAGCCGGTCCGCCAGGAAATTGCCATTCCCGACGGCATGGAGGTCTTCCTCCGCCGCTGGAACAACGATGCCCTGCAACCGATGAGCGACCGCGTGGTTCACATCTGGCGCTTCGATCCCGACGGGCTGTGCGAGCCGGTCACCGTCCGCCTGCAGCTCGGCGAGAGCTGGTCGGAGGACACCTACCACCCGCTGACGGCCACCGTGGGCGACAAGCAACTTGAAGTGCGCTGAGCCTCCTTTTCCGTGATCACCAATACCCTGAAAACCCGACACCGCCGCGGCTTCCTGCTTCTGGAAGTCGTGCTCGCGCTCACGGTTTTCGGCGTGGCGGCCACCGGCTTCACCGTCGCCCTGCACCGGATGGCCGACGCCGCGAAGCTGGCGCAAAAGGAACTGCGGCTCACCCGCGTGCTGGAAAGCGCCTTGGACGAAACGCTCACGCTGCCAGTGCTCGAGGAAGGCGTGACCACCTCCATCGCCGGCCCGCCGGAAGACAGCTCGCGCCGCATCGACCTCGAGACGCAGGTCATCCTCCTCGACGAACTGGAAAACGAAAACGGACAGCTCCTCCAGGAGATGTATCGCGTCGTCGTGACCGCCTATTGGTTCGAGGGTGGCATCGAGCAGCGGCGCTCGGTCGAAACGTGGCGCTACGGGCGCATGTACCAGCCATGAACGTTTCCCCGACCGACCGCCGCCCCCGGGGCTTCACCCTGCTCGAGCTGGTGCTCGCGATCGGGCTGTTCGCGATGCTGGTGGCGATGGTCTTCGGCACGGCGCGCACTTCGCTGGCACTGGGCAACACCGTGGTGCGGACGCAGAACGAGGAAATGCACAAGCAGGCCTTCCTCGAGCTGCTTTCGAATCGCTTCGCCGCCCTCCCGGGAAACACCCGCTTCGACCTGAAATACCAGGACACCGGACAACAATACCTTTCCGACCTCACGCTCCAGAACGTCCCGATGTCCTTCACTTGGGGCGGCGAGACGCGCACCGCGAAGGCCGTGCAGCTCTCGACGGTCCGCCGCGCCAGCGGCTTGCTCGGCATCGTCCTGCGCTACTACGAAAACGAGATCCTGCCGGACTCCGCGAGCCCGTCCGGCACCCAGGCCACCCAGCTGGACAACCGGCCGTTCGCGGAAATTTCCCTGCTCGAGGACCTCGCCTACTTTGAATGGCGCGTCCTCGACGGTCGCACCATGGAGTGGCAGTACGACTGGGACCTGCAAGGCCGCATGCCGCTCCAAATCGAGCTGATCATGGCCATCGGCCTGAATGGCGAGGAAATCCGCCACATCTTCTGGATTCCGCCGAAGCAAAACCCGGAAGTGCTCATGCGGCAGATGATCCAAACCGGAGCCCAGCCCGGGCCGCAACCCGGACCACCACCGGATCAATGACTCCGAACCGCCACATCGTCCGCCGGCCGCGCCGCGGGATCGCCCTGATGGCGGTGATCTGGTTGATCGCCGTCCTCGCCCTCGCCTGCATGGCGGCCCTGCGCGTCGTTTCCTTCGACATGGATCTGGCGAGTTCCAAAATCCACGGCTCCCGCGCCAAGCAACTCGCCGAGATGGGCGTGGCCGTGGCCTCGAATCCCGCCATCGAGCGGACCGATCCCCTGCTCCGCTGGTTCGATGAACAGACCGGCGAAGGCTATGAAGCCCAGCTGGTTTCCGAAGGCGGTCGTTTCAACATCAACGCGATCCTCCTGCGCGGCGACAGGGCGCTGCTGCGCTCGATCTTCATCGACTGGGGCATCGATCTGGACACCGCCCAGGCCATCGCCGACGCCCTCGAGGATTGGGTGGATTCCGACGACGAGGAAAACCTCAACGGCGCGGAAGAGCGCTACTACGAGAGCATCGGCCGCGTGAACCAGCCCTTCAACCGGCCGTTCTACGACCTTTCGGAAGTGCGGCTCGTGCGCGGCATGGATCTGGTCGAGCGAGTCAACCCGTCTTGGCGCGAGTGGTTCACCATCTGGAGCATGCCTGGCCAACTCGACTTGAACGAGGCCGAGGCCCCGCTGATTGCGGCGGCGCTCGAGGTTTCGGTGGAGCAAGCCTCGGTGATCCCGGAAAACGTCCGCGGCCCGGACGGCATCCGCGGCACCGACGACGACACGCCGTTCCAGTCCCCGGATCAAGCGCTTGCCCTCCTCGGCCTTAGTCAGGAGAGTCGGCCCGATCTCGCGCAAAGGGTGACGACCAACGACACCACCCAGCGCATCGTGAGCACCGGCTACGCCCAAGGCGCGAAGCGCCGCATCAACGTGATCGTCCGCAATCGCACCGGACGTCCCGCCCTTCTCGAACGAACCGAAGAAATCATCCCGTGAGCAAAACCACCGAACATGTGCTCCTCGTCCCCGGCGAAGACGGCTGGGAAATCTGGACCGGCCAAGCCGGCACCGGTTTTTCGCTGCACGAGGCGACCGGCCTCGCCCGCGCGGGCGACATCGGCACCCTGCCGGCCGGCGAGCTGATCCTGCTCTTCCCGGTCCGGGCGCTCACCGCTCTGCCGATGCACGCGGCCAGCGACGACGCCTCGCTCTTTCCCGATCTGGCGGCGATGCACGCCGAGCGCCTCGGCCTGCGCCCGGACCCGATGGCCGGCCAGCTCACCGACATTTTCATGATCTCCCGCCAGGACGAAGGGGCGGTGATCCTCTCCGTGATCCTGCGAGCCCCGGGCGAGGGCGAGATGCCCCAACGCGGACCCAAGGAATTCGATCTCTCCGCGCGGGCGATGCCGCTCGAGGGTGACTGCCTCGGCGTGTGGAAAGAATTCGGCCGCTGGGTCTTCGCCATTTCCCAAGGCGGAAAACTCGTCTACTGCCAAGCCACGGCGCTCGACTCCCCCGTGCCGGACGACGCGCTGGTGCGCGAGATCCGCCTCGCGCTCATCCAGCTCTCGCTTCAGGAAATCGACCTCAAGCCGGCACGCGTCCGGTTCTGGTCGTCGGGCGACAGCCCGCAACCCGGTGCGCTCGTGGACGCCTTCGGCGTGCCCGTGGAAAGCTCGGCCCGGCCGGCTCCCGTGCTTCCGGAAGAACGGTCGAAGTTGCTGCCAGCCGACGTCCGCGCCGCCCGCCGCGAAGCCCTCCGCAAACGGAACACGCGCATCGCCATCGGAACGGTGGCCGCCATTTACCTCGCCGTGATCGGCTGGCTCGGCTTCGGCCTGTGGCAGGACATTTCGGAAACGAACCGCCTCCAGCGCGAGGCGGCGATCGCCGCGCCCGAGAGCGAAGCCTTCGCCCTCCACCAGGCGAAAATGGACGAGCTCACCCACGCCGTGGACCTGAACTACTCCCCCGTGGACATCCTCTCGCGCGTGGTGCGCTCCATCCCGCCGAACAGCGGTCTGCGCATCGCTGTCGCGGAGGTCAACGCCGGCGAGGTGAAGCTCCAGGGTCACGCGCCGCAATCGTCCGCCGTCACCCAATTCAACCGCAATCTCAGCCAGAACAACGACCTCGCCCGTTTCCAGTGGCAGCTGCCCGAACCGCAGCAGGGCAACCGCGGCTGGGAGTTCGTCTTCACCGGCAGCGAGGCCCAGCCCTGATTTCCGCCGACAAATCCCGGCCTCCCCGGCTTTTCCACACACAGTCCGTTTTCCGATACACCCTCCATGTCCACCCGCGAAAAACGCCTCCTGATCCTGTTCGCCACCGCGGGCTTCGTGATCGTCAATTTCCTGCTCTTCGGGTTCTACACCCAGAAGCGCGACGAGATCCGCACGGAGCGCCAGAACGCCCGCAACGCGCTGGATATGGCGAACCTCGCCAGCCAGAGCCGCGAACTCGTGGCGGATGAGATGGAGTGGCTCGCCGAGCACGAGCCGGAACCGCGGCCGTATCAGGACGAGCAGTCCGAGTTGCAGCAGTTCGCCGAGAGCCAAGCCCGTGCCATGGGCCTCGAGGTGAAAAAAGTCGATCTCCTGTCGACCGAGCCGGGCACCCATTTCAGCCGTGTCCGGGTCCAGCTCCGGGTCGTCGGCATGGAGCAGCCGTTCTACCGCTGGATCGTCGACAGCCTGAACGATCCGAACGAACTCCGCGCAGTGACCTTCCTGAACCTCCGGCCGAACCCCGAGGACGACACGAAGCTCGAAGCCACGGTCATCGTCGAGAAGTGGTTCGTCCAACTCCAAGGCTGAACCCGCCCCTGACGCCCCATGAAAACCTTCCCGCTCGCCCTGTTTCTCGCCGCCGCCACCGCTGCGACGGCCTTCGCCGACGTGCCGCGCAAGCAGTCGTCGACGAAATACGCGCGCCTCTGGTCGGATTCACCCTTCACTTCGAAGCCGCCACCGCCGCCACCGCCGGAAATGGTCAACCCGCTCGACGACTACGTTTTGCTCGGCGTCTCCCCGATCGGCAAGGGTGCCTACCGCGTCACCATGCTCAACCGGAAGAACCCGGAGGAGCGGATCACGATCGAGCCCGGGGATTCCGACTACAAGGTGATCGCCGTCAATCGCAAGGCCGGCGATCCCCTCGGCACCACGGTGCGGATCTCGGCGGGCGGCAAGGAAGGCACGATCAGCTTCGATGAAACCTTGCTGACCCTCACGCCGCCCCCGGCCCAGCCGCAGCAACCGACCCCCGGCCAGGTGCCCGGCATCCCCGGCCAGCCCCAGGCCGGCCAGCAACCGCAGCCCGCCGGCCAGCCCGGCCAGCGCCAGCCACGCCAGCGCGTAGTCCCGCCGCCGCAGAACCCGCAAGGCCAGCAACAACGCGGCAACAACAACGCCAACACCCAAGGCCGCCCGGATCGCCGCGGCCGCCGCTAGGCCAGACCCATCGCCCGTTTTCTCATCTCCACCACCTGCCTCCCGTCCATGCGCGCTCTCCGCCCACTGCCCTTCCTGCTCCTCACGCTGCCCGCCGCGGCCCAGAACCAGCAACCGCCGATCCCGCCACCGGGTGTCCAGGTTCCAGCCGACGAGGCGCCTGCCGCCAACCCCGGCGCCGCCATTCCTCCGGCGGACGCCCCGGGCGGCGAACCCCAGCCCGGCGTGCCACTCGGGGAGAACCTCATCGTCGAGGACATCATCGAACCCAAGCTTTCCGGCAATGCCTTGGCCGGCCTCTACCGGAAATACACCGGCAAGCGCGTGATCGTCACCACCGCCGCCGCGGGTGCCGAATTCTCGTTCGTCCAGGAAGCCAGCCCCGAAGACCCGCTGACTTGGGCGGAGGCGGCGGACCTGCTGCGCAAGGCAGCCGTTCTCGAAAACTTCGTCTTCGTTCCGGATCCCCAGAACCCGAACTGGGAAATCCTCGCCTTGGCAACCGGCGGCACCAATCCGAGGGGCATCGGCCTCGGCGTCTTCTCCGAAGATGACGTCCTGCCCGAAGGCGACGCGGTGATCTCCTACGTGATGAACCTCCAGTACATCAAACCGGAGCAGGCGGTGCAGATTTTCCAGCAAGTCATCGGCCAATTCGGCGCCTTCGGTTCCGTCGCGGCCGTGCCAAACGCGGCCTCGGTCATCATCACGGAAAACACTTCACTGATCCGCCGCCTGATCCAGTTGAAGGAAGAAATCGACAAACCGTCCGGCCTCGTCACCACCCGCTTCATCCCCGTCCAGTACGCCGATGTCACCGAACTGGCGGCGACTCTGAACGAACTGCTCACCAGCCAGCAGCAGAGCCAGCGGTCCGCCGGCCTGCAGCGCGCGGACGGCGCTCCGCCCGCTCCGGCTGCCCCTGCGGTGGAGGGTGCCCCGCCCGTTCCCGCCGCACCCGGACAAGCCGGCCAGTCCGGCGGCAGCGCCAGTGGTGAGGAGACGCCGGTCCAGATCATTCCCGACGCCCGCACCAACCGCATCTTCGCCATGGGGCGGCCCGTGGACGTCATCTTCATCGAAGGCCTCGTGCGGCAGTTCGACACCCAGAGCGACCAACGCAATTTCCTCCGCCGGAAGCTGCGCTTCCTGCCGGTGACGGAGTTCCTGCCGATCGCCGAGAACGCCCTCACCCGTGCCTTCAGCGGCACCGGCGACCCCGCCACCACCGGTGGCGGAGCCGCGGCGCAAGGCGGCCGCACCGGAGGCCGGGGAGGCCAACAGGGCGGCCGTGGCGCCGGAACCAACCAATTCGGCGGGGGCGGCGGTCAATTCGGGGGCGGCCAGTTCGGCGGCGGTGGTGGCGGAGGTTTCGGTGGTGGCGGTGCGGGCGGTGCCGGCGGCGCCGGCGGTCGCGGAGCCGTGCTGAGCGATCCGCAAACGACCACGGCGGTGGAATCCGTACTTGTTGGCCGCACCCTCCTCGTCGCGGACAACATCACCAACTCGATCGTCGTCCAAGGCCCGCCTTCGGGCGTCGAGATCATCGAGAAGCTGCTCGACGAAGTGGACGTCCGCGCCGACCAAGTGATGATCTCGACGGTGTTCGGCCAGCTTGCGTTGACCGACGACACCACCACCGGCGTGAACTGGCTGCGGGCGTTCCGCGAGTTCAGCGGCGAGGAAGGCGGTGCCGCTGTCGGCCTGCTCACTGGCGGCGTTCCGCCGGTGAACCGGCTGCCGGACAGCATGACGAGTCCGATCGTCGATGCCGCCAACGGCCTGCCAGGAGCGACCGGACTCAATATTTACGGCCGCATCGGCAGCAGTCTCGGCGCCTATGTCAATCTGCTCCAGGAGAACACCAATTTCACGATTCTCTCCCGCCCGAGCATCTTCACCGCCAACAACCAGCGCGGCACGATCTCGAGCGGCCGGCGGATTGCCATTCCAACGAACAGCAACCAGTTCACCGGTGGCGGCGTCAGCACCAACATCGAGTACCGCGATGTCGTCCTGCGCCTCGAGGTTATTCCGCTGATCAACTCTCCGGAAGAAATCACGCTGACCATCGCCTTGGTGAATGACGAAGTCGTGGGCCAGTCCGAGAACATCGAGGGAATCGGCAGCGTCCCGATCATCGGCACGCGCGAGATCCTCACCACAGTCACCGTGCCGAACAACCAGACCGTTGTGCTGGGCGGCCTCATCACCACCAACCAGACGGAATCCGTCACCGGCGTGCCGATTCTCAGCTCGATCCCCGGCCTCGGGCGCTTGTTCTCGACCAAGAGCACCGGCGAAGACCGCTCGGAGCTGATGATCTTTATCCAACCCTCCATCATCAGTGGCGATCTCTCTCGCGATGCGGTGCAGGTGGACATGGACAGCCGCTACAAGGTCGCGGACGACCTCCACCGCATGGCCGATGGCCCCGGCGTGCTTCCTCCGGCGGACGTGGTCGTCATCCCCGAGAAGGGCGAGGCGCCTCCTGCCGGCGGCACCACCCGCACCACCACGCGCGTCGTCCAGCCGGCCCCGACTCGAGTCCCGACGCAGGGCGGATTGCGCCCGATCCACCGACGCTGACCGACCCTGGAAATTTTTCGGAATTTTTTGAACGCCACCCTCTTCCACCGGTCAAAGATCACTGAAAACCGCACGCAAGTACGCGTTTTCATGTAAGGGTGAACAGCAGTTGTCAGCCTCAGTCACGCCCACGGTGTGTTGATGTTGATGGACTTGGCCGCCGGGGGTGGGTGCCCCCGGCGGCTTCACTTTTTTCTCGGAACGGAGATGGCAGCGCGGAGGTCGGTAGACCGGGATGGCCGCCTTCCCACGGCTTGCGCGAGGGCTCGGCGGGACCCAACGGCTGACGGCCCAAGCTTGCCATGGCGCCCCCGATCTTCTCCGGGTCGCTCATAGGCGATTCCGGGCCATCCCGCGCCGTTGGCGACAAATGGGCGGGCTCGGCGGTCCAGCCTACCACCCGTCCTTCCTACCCGGCGATCGGCATCCGGAGCGAGGCTTCCTTACGCTGGAAGGCGGTGGGCGAGACGCCGTGGAAGAGCTGGAACTCTCGGCTAAACACCTTGTGACTGGTGAAACCGAGGTCGTCCGCGATTTCCTTCACGGTCGCCCCCTCACGCAGCAGGAAGCGGGACGCGACCATCCGCTCCTGGCGCATCCATTCCTTGGGCCCGATACCGAGGCCCTCTTCGAAGATCCGCCGCAGATGGCGCTCGGAGACACCGAGGCGGCTGCAAAGCGCGGTGACGCGGTAGCCGCTCTCGCGCGCGGCCTGCGAAAGGGACAGCGGCATCGGCTCACGGGCGCAATAAACCACGAACCGCCCGTGGCGGTGCAAAATCTGGACGTCGCGTTTCACAAGGGTGGGACGCGTGGATGAAAACCTAACGCTTCCGGAGTGTCAAATTCCAAAAAATTTCCCACCCCGGGCGCACGCCGACCTCAAATGAGGCCGAGTGCGGCGGAAATGAGGACGTCGTCGTCGATCAGCCACTTCGCGGTTTCCGCACCGGGCGTGGACGCGGATGGCGCGGCCGTCGAAGCGGAAACGTCGAGCGTGAGACCTTCACCGCGGATCCGGCGGATCACCCCGCCGGCGTCGTAGACGGCCATGAAGGCGGCGAGCACCCGGACAGCGCCTTCCGTGGCCGCGGGGTCGTCGGTGCGACCAAGCAGGGCATCGAGGAGGCCCGGAAGCGGGTCGGCCGGCGAGGTCAGTCGCGTCACCGGTCCGTTCTCCGCGGTGGCGAGGCCGGTGGCTCCGGCGCCGGAGAGCTCCGAGGCGAGAGCCGACGTCCGGCTGGTCAGGTCACCGTCCACCAGAGCGGCTGGCAGGCGTTTTTCCAAATCGGCGGCCAAAGAGAGCTGTCGCGCGTGCAAGCGGGACCAATCGGGCGAGCGGAGAGCGGCATCGCCCTGGGCGCCCGTGCTCTTGCCTGCGACGCCCGCCTTGACGAATGCGGCGACGGCCTCGGCGGCACGCTTGGATTGGAATTTCGCGCAAACGGGCACGAGCGCGAAAGAAGCGAGCCGGCTCGAGAGCAGGACGTTTCCCATCGCCTGCAGCTTCGCGCCGAGAAGCGCGTCGCGCTCGCGCTTGACGGTGAAAAACTCCATCGCGCGGCGCAAGGTGACCTCGAGCTGCGGGATGTCCCACGGCTTGGTCATGTAACGGAAGATGCCCCCTTGGTTGACCGAGCCGATGGCGGCGTCGATGTCCGAATAGGCGGTGGAGAGGATCTTGACGATGTCCGGATAGTCGGCGGCGATCTTCGAGAGAAAGCCGACGCCGGTCTCGTTCGGCATCCGCTGGTCGGTGACGATGATGCCGATCTCGTCGGCATGCTCGCGGAAGACTTGGAGCGCTTCGACGCCGTCACCCGCTTCGAGAATGCGGAATTTCTCACCGAAGAGGCGGCGGAAGTATTTGCGGGTGTTCACCTCGTCATCCACAAACAGGATGGCGTAGCGCTGGTAATCGTAAGCGTCGATCTCTTGGCTCATGATGGATAGGTCGTCTGGGGTGGAGATTGTTTGGATCATGCGGATTGGTCGAGGACTGAATCGGGCTCCCCGGTGCCCTCGTTCGGCCCGGGAAACGCGAGACGGAAGCGGGTGAATTCACCCGGGCGGCTGTCGACATCCACTTTGGCGCGATGGTTCTGCAAAATCTGGTGGGTGATGGAAAGGCCGAGGCCCATGCCCTTGCCGACGTCCTTGGAGGTGAAGAACGGATCGAAGATCTTCTGGAGGTTCTCGGGCGGGATACCGATGCCGTTGTCGCGCAGGGTCACCTCCCAGCCGTCGCCGGAGGGCTCGATGGATATCTCGATGAGTCCCGGGGCTTCGTTTCCGGAGGCGATGCGCATCTGGATGGCGTCGATGCTGTTTTGCAACAGGTTGATGAATACCTGCACGAGTTGATTCGGATTGCCTCGGATCGGAGCGTTCTGCGGCACGGACAGCTTCAGGGCGATGCCGTCCCCGATCTGGTGGCCGACCATCCGTCGTGCCCGGTTGATGACCTCGGCCAAATCGGCCTGGCCTCCGGTGCCATTGTCATCACGGGTGAACTGCCGGAGGTCGATGACGATCTGGGAGACGCGGTCGATGCCTTCCCGGATGTCCTTGAGAATATCCTCGTAGTCCGGCTGCTCGGTGCCCGGGAGGTGGCGGGTGAAGGTTTCCAACGCGTGGATTCCGGCGCGGGAGTAGTTGAGGGGATTGTTGATCTCGTGGATGATGCCGGCGCTCATGCGGCCGAGGGCGGAGAGCTTCTCGTTCCGGACCATCAGCACCTCGTTTTCCTTGATCTGCTCGAGCGCGGCCTGCAGTTCCGCATTGAGATCCGCCATCTCGCGCCGGATGCGGGCCATGGCGATCTGATTGGCCAGGCGCAGACCGAGTTCCGCGGTGGAGAAGGGCTTGGTCAGGAAATCGTTCGCCCCGGCCTGCAAGGCGGCGAGCTTGGTCTGCTCGTCCGCCCTCGCCGTGATGATGATGACCGCCACGCCCCGGGTGGTGTGGTTTTCGCGCAGGTGACGGCACACCTCGACGCCGTCCATCTCCGGCATCATGTGGTCGAGCAAGGCGAGCTGCGGCCGCCTCAGCCGCGCCAGCTCGAGGGCTTCCGCGCCATCCGAAGCCTCGATCACGTCCACATCCTCAAGCTGCATCCGCAGGAAACGCCGGATGTCCGGCTCGTCGTCGGCGATCAGCACCAGCGGCCGCGCGTCCCCCGCCCGGCCGCCGATGGACGGGGCGACGTACATCGGAGCCACGGTCGGTCCCCCGGCCCGGGGCTGGATCTTGCCCGGGATGGCCATGGCGGCCCGGCGGTGCAGATCGGCGATGTTCCGGCCACTTTCGGGCTCTTCCCCGGCCGAGGCCGCAGGCGATGCGGCGGGCTCCGCCGGAAGTTCGATCGAAAACACCGTGCCGTGACCCAGCCGGCTGTCGACGGAGATTTTCCCGTCCATCGCTTCCGTCAAACTGCGGACGAGCGCCAGCCCGATGCCGGCGCCTTGGAACTTCCGCGTGGATGAAGTGTCCACCTGCCAGAAACGCTCGAAAATCCGGGGCAGGACGTCCGGCGCGATGCCGACGCCGCTGTCTTCCACGCGAAGGTTGAGGCGGCCGTCGGCCACCTTTGCCGTGACCTCGATGGTGCCGCCGGAGGGCGTGAACTTGATGGCGTTGATGACGAGGTTGAGCAGGATCTTGTCGAACTTGTCGCGGTCCAGCTGGATGGACTCCCGGTCGGCCTCGCAGGACCAGAGCAGGGCGACCCGGTCTTGCTCGGAAAGATGGCGGAGCGAGCGGAGCAGCCCGTCGAGGTGCGCGGAGATGACCGTCGGCTGGCGGTTGACGTCGGCGTGGCCGGTGTCGAAGCGCACCAAGTCGAGCAGGTCGTCGATGAGCTTGAGCAGGCGGAGTCCGTTCTGCTCGAGCATGAGCGTCATCTCGTCGACCCGGGAGTCGGCGCTCTGGCGGCCGAGCACCGCCTTCAGGCGCTCGGTGATGCCCAGCATGATGGTGAGCGGCGTCCGCAGCTCGTGGCTGATGTTGGCGAAGAAGCGGGTCTTGGCCTCGTCCAGCTCGCTGAGCTGGCGGTTCTGCGCCTCGAGCAGGGAACGCGCGCGCTCGACCTCGGTGCGCAGGCCGAACTCCCGGAACCGCAGCTTTTCATAGTAATAACTCCCCGCGAGCACGAAGACGGAGGTCACGAAAAGGAAATAGCTGTTGTTGAAAAGGATGCGCGTGGAGGGCGAGCCCGGCGCCACGGCAACGCTGATGGCGTAGGCGACGAAACACGTGCCGATCATCGCCAGCGAGTTCCAGAACGACCACCGCAAGAGCAGCGACAGGCCGACCAGCACGAGATTCAGGCCGGCATAGTAAACGGACTCGCCGCCACCGGTCTGCACGATCATCACGCAGATGGAGATCAGCGGCAGCAGCGCGATGCCTTGGGAGATCCCAGCCGCTTCCCGCACGCTGCGAACTTTTCCGAGGCGCAGGAAGATCAGGCTGAGCAGGGCGGTGCACGCCGCCCGGATCGCGAGGAAATCCCACGCGAGATGAGGAAAGACCACCCAGTCCAGCGTCCAGCCCCCGAGCATGAAGACGGCGGCGAGGCCCGAGGCCACGCGCGCGTTGGTCACCGCCACGGTGCTTTCATACTCGCGGAACGCCTGCCGCAATCCGGCGTCGGCGTTCCGCTCGCTGGGGGGGGGGTCAGCCATCGGCCAGTTCGATCTCGAGGAAGAGGTTCACGCCGGTCGAATCGGCGCGGATGTCGGTGCGTTTCACGGGCAGGCCGTCGGGCACGAGGTCCTGCATTTCCGCTTCGTCGCGGTAGATGAGGTTCCACTCCATCAGATACTCCATCCACGCCTTGCGCGGGTTGCTGGCGGCGACGTTGGTCACGATGACCAGCCCGCCGGGTTTCGCCATGGTGCAGAACAGCTCGACGAGCCGCTTGCAGACGCGTTGGGAAAGATAATCGAAAAGTCCGGCGCAATAGACCACGTCGTAGCCGGTGAACTCATCCTCGCCACCTTGCGTCGCCGCGCGGAGGAGCTGGTGGACGGACCGCTGGAAATACCGGACCGGAGTTTCCCGGCCGCCGGCCATGCGCGCTTCCTGGATGCGCTCGCGGGTGTATTCGAGCGTCTCGGCGTTGAAGTCAAGCAGGTCGATCTCCACCAAGTCGCTCTCCTCATACTCGCGCAACATGCGCTGGATCTCCACCGCGGGCCCGCAGGCGAGGTTGAAAACCCGGGTCCGCGAGCGGCCGACGCGGCGGCGCGCCTCGGCGCGGATCGTGTCGACCAGATAGTCGATCCGGTTGCGGTGGGCCACCACCGGCTCGGTGTGCAACAAGGCGAAGTTGAGAAGTTTGGCAAATGCCGAGGACCCCTCGTAAGGATTCCTCAACATCATATTCACCATCTCGTAGTCACCGGCATAACCGAGCGGCTTGGTGTAGGTGCGGTAAAGAAACGGCGAGCAGAGGACCAGCGGATGCAACTCCCGCCGGACATAGGACTTGTGGACCGCCGTCTCCGCTTCGTCGATCTCCGCGGCGATCTCCTCGAAGCGCTCCATCGATGGCAGCACCTCCTCGACCACGCGGTTCTCGATCTCGCCGAAGATCTCCTGTTCGAGTTCGTCGCGCCGCCGCGTCACCGTGGTCCGGATGCCGACGTCCACCCCGGTGAGCCAGTGCTGCACGCCCGAGAGCATGCTGCCCATGTCCGCCACCACCAGCTTGAAGGGATCCTGCACCTTGTTGGCGGATCGCCATTCCCCCATGAAATTGGCGAACTGGCTCTTCAGGTCGCCGGTCGTCCCCGTGACGCTGGAGAGGAAATCCACCTCCACCCACCCCTCGTCCAGCGTGGCCTCGCACACCAGGACGATCCCGGTGTTCAGAAGATTGCTGACCACGGCCTTGCCGTGATAGAGCAATCGCCTCGAGGCCATGATCCGGAAGTCCGACAAGACTTCCGAGAGCTGGAGAATGCTGTAAGGATTATAGACCTCGAAAACGACGGAGTACCGCTTGATCCGGAGGAGATTGGCCGTCAGTTCCGTGCCTTGGCTGTTACGGCACGTGATGACGCTCTGGGAGGACTCGTTTGTTAATTCCATTGATTAGCTTGATCCTCGCGAGGTTTTGGGACGTTTCCCTCGTGTGCGCAAGCACCGAGTCCGGAGACGCATGGATTCGTCCCGGATTCGGTGCGGATGGGTTCCGATGACCCACTCGCCGGCAGCAAGCGGGCGCGCGGGACAAAGCAAGGCCCCGTCCCGCCGCGGGGTCGGAGCCTGCCTGGATCAAAGCTATGGGAGGCCGTGTCTCGCGGCGGAAGACGGCCCCGGGGATCCGTCAGGACTTGTAGCGGAGCCGCTTTTTGTGGCGGTTCTGCTTCATGCGCTTCTTGCGCTTGTGCTTGTTGATCTTGGTCTTGCGGCGTTTCTTGATGGAGCCCATATGACGTTGGCGTTCTGGTTCGGGTTCAGCTAAAAAATGGGAAATTGGCGTCGGGGAGACCGTTCAGGGGACGATCTTGTTGAGCGGGTATTCGATGATTCCCTCCGCGCCGAGGCGTTTGAGGTCGGGTATGATATCGCGCACGACCGTCTCGTCAATCACCGTCTCGACGGCCACCCAGCCGTCTTCGGCGAGCTGCGCGACGGTCGGGCGGCGGAGCGAGGGCAGGCGCTGGAGGAGTTCCTCGAGCCGTGGTTGCGGGAGGTTCATCTTCAGCCCCACCTTGCCGCGGGCGCCGAGGGCGGCCTTGAGCAAGAGGGCGATGCGGTCGAGCTTCTCCCGTTTCCACGGATCGGCCGCGGCGGCGGGATTCGCGTAGAGATGCGGGAAGGAAGTGAGCAGCGTGTCAACGATGCGGAGGCGGTTCGCCTTGATCGAGGATCCGGTTTCGGTGACATCGACAATGGCGTCCACCAGATCGGGCACCTTCACTTCGGTGGCGCCCCAGGAGAATTCGACTTCCGCCTGGATCCCGCGCTCTTCGAGGTAGCGGCGGGTGATGCCGACGCCTTCGGTGGCGATGCGCTTGCCTTGGAGATCTTCCGGTTTGCGGATCGGCGAGTCTTCCGGGACGACGAGCACCCAGCGCGTTGGCCGGGCGGTGGCGCGGGAGTAGGGAAGCTCGGCGAGGTCGACCAGTTCGCTGCCGTGCTCGTAGGCCCAGTCGTAGCCGGTGATGCCGCAATCGATGAAGCCTTGGCCGAGGTAACGGCCGATCTCCTGGGCGCGGATCAGGTAAAGATCGAGTTCCGGGTCGTTCGAGGCCGGGCGGTAGCCACGCGACGAGACGTACACTTCATAGCCCGCCTTGGCCAGGAGTTCGATGGTCGGCTCCTGGAGGCTGCCTTTTGGAATCGCGAATTTGAGCGTGCGTTCGTTCTCCGCCATGAAGGGGCGGCGGTTTTAGCGGCGCCCCCGGCGGAAGCAAGCGAAGTTTCGCGGGAAAATCCCGGCGGCCCTGTCACTCGGCGCTCTCGTCCTGGCCGTAGAAGCTCTTGATGTAGCCGAATTCGACGAGCGTGTCCTGCCACGGCGCGAGGATCGCGGGGTTCTGGAACACCCGGCTCGCGCGGGCGAGCCACTCCTCGGCCTTGACCAGCTCGCCGTCGTCGTAGGCAAGCGCCGCCTTGGCGTAGTAGTGGAACGGCGAGTCGTCGAAGAAATCGTATTTGTCGGCCAGCGCGGCGGCTTCCTCGGCACGGCCGAGCTTCTTCTTGCACAGCAGTAGCTTGAACTCCACCAGCCGGCCGAGCGCGAGATTGTCGTCCGGGATTTCGGCTGAAAGCTTCTCGAACAGCTCGTGCGCTTTTTCCCAATCTTTGGTGACGAAGTGCACCTCCGCGATATTGAACTCGATGCTCTGGCTGTCCGGCGCGATCTCGAGCGCCCGGTTGAAAGCCTCCAGCGCCTTGTCGAAGCTTCGCAACTCGACGTAGCACGAGCCTTTGAGGTTCAGCAGATCGGGGCTGTCGGGGAAAATCGCCTCCGCCTTCGCCAGTTCGTCGAGCGTTTCGAAAATCCGCTTCTGGCGGAAGAGCTCGGACGCGCGCTGGAGGTGCTTGCCGAACTCCTGGCGGCGCTCCTGCGGCAGGTTGCGGAACTGTTCCTCGGCGGGCGAAACCTTCCGCTGGGGCTCTTCGTCGGGCTTGGCTTCCTGCGCCGACACGGGGGCCAGCGCCAGCAGGAGTGCGAGGAAAGGGGATGCTTTCATGGGATCGGGCGGTTTTCCGCGAAGCTAGACAAGCCCGGCCACCACGGCAAGCCGGTGTTCCGGCCGATTTCAATGACCACATTTTCAGTTTCCGCGGAGGCCGCGCAGGTGTTCCTTGGCCGCGTCCATGAACATCGGCATCGCGCAGATCAACGCCGTCGTCGGCGACTTTCCCGGAAACGCCAAGCGCCTCCTCGCCGCCTACCGCGAATGCCTCGAAGCGGGAGCCGAGCTCGTGCTCACGCCTGAAATGTCGCTCGTCGGCTACCCGCCGCGCGACCTGGTTTTCAAGTCGCAGTTCGTCCCGAAATGCCTGCAGGCGCTCGACTACCTCGCCGGGGAGGTGCGCGAGGTGCCGCTGATTGTCGGCTACGTGGACCACCACGACCCCGGCAAGCGCGGCAAGCCGTTCCGCAACGCCGCAGCCTGGCTCGAGCAGGGCGAAATCCGCCACCGCATCTGGAAAACGCTGCTGCCGACCTACGATGTCTTCGACGAGCGCCGCTACTTCGAGCCAGCGGAAGACAACCGGCCGCTCGTGTGGCGGGGCACGCGGATCGGCATCACGATCTGCGAGGACATCTGGACCGAGGATTTCCTCCAGCGGCCCTTCTACGACCGCGATCCGGTGAAGGAACTCGCCGCACAGGACATCGACCTGCTGCTGAATCTCAGCGCCTCGCCGTTCCACCTCGGCAAGCCGGCGACCCGCGCCACGATGATCTCGGCCATCGCCCGGACCATCCAAGCGCCCGTCGTTTACTGCAACTCGATCGGCGGCAACGATCAGCTCGTCTTCGACGGCCACTCCCTCGTCGCCGGGAAAGACGGCCGCCTGCTCGCCCAGTTCCCCGGATTCGAGGAGAGGTGCGGCGTCGTCGACCCCTTCGCACCGGCGCGCCCGGGGGGAGTCGTTCCCGAGGCCGAGCCGCCGGCACAGTTGCACCGCGCGCTCGTCCTGGGGCTGCGCGACTACGCGAGGAAGTGCGGATTTTCCAGCGTCTGCCTCGGCCTGAGCGGGGGCATCGACTCGGCCCTCACCGCGGTGATCGCCGCGGAGGCGCTCGGTGCGGAAAACGTTCACGGGCTCACCATGCCGAGCCCGTATTCCTCGGGCGGCAGCGTGGACGATTCCCTCGCTCTGGCGGACAACCTCGGCATCCGCTGCGATGTCGTGCCGATCGCGGAGCCCTTCGCCGCGGTGAAAAACGCGATGGGTCCGATCTTCGGCGGCCGGCCCGAGGACGTCACGGAAGAGAACATGCAGGCGCGCATCCGCGGGCTGCTGCTCATGGCGCTCTCCAACAAGGACAACCACCTGCTTCTCACCACCGGCAACAAGAGCGAGCTGGCCGTCGGCTACTGCACGATCTACGGCGACATGTGCGGCGGGCTGGCCGTCATTTCCGACCTGCCGAAGACCCGCGTCTACGACGTCTGCCGGTGGATCAACCGCGAGCGCGAGATCATCCCCTGGAACACCATCGACAAACCGCCGAGCGCGGAGCTGCGGCCCGACCAAAAGGACCAGGACACCTTGCCGGAATACGACGTGCTCGACGCCATCCTCGAGCGATACGTCGAGCAGCAACTCTCCGCGGACGAGATCATCGCCGATGGCTTCGAGGAGAACATCGTCCGTTGGGTCCAGCGCCGCGTGGACCTCAACGAGTGGAAACGCCATCAAGCCGCGCCCGGCTTGCGGGTCACCTCAAAAGCCTTCGGAATCGGCCGCCGGATGCCGATCGTGCAGCGCTTCGTCGGCTGAGCTAACAGCTCATTTCCCGGCTTCCCCTCCCCTCCGGCCGTTGTTACACCGGCTAGGCATGCAGCTCGCGGAAGCCCGGAAAATCCTCGGCCTCGGACCGGACGAAGACCCGCGCGCCCACCTCGCCGAGTTCGGCCGCGTCCGCGAGCGCATCGCGGAAATGGTCCGCGCCGCGCCGAACGAAACGCTCGCCCTGCGCTACCAGCAGGGACTGATGGAGTTCGACCAAGCGCTCGCCGCCGTGCGCGAGCACCTCGACGCGCTCGGGCTCGAGGCTCCCCCGCCGCTGCCCGACCCCGTGGTGGCGCCGGAACCTCCCGCGGAAGCAGCGCCGCCGCGGAAAAGCGGCAGAGCAGCCGTGATCCTCGGCATCCTGCTCCTGCTGCTCGCCGCCCTCGCCGGCGGCGCGTGGTGGTATTTGAAGACGGAGGACGAAAAGCGGCTCGCCCGGCAGCAACATTTGATCGAACTCGAGCGCCAAGGCACCAACTTCATCGAGAACCGCCGCTGGCCGGAAGCGGCGCAGATTTTCCTCGAAATCGAAAAGCTCCAGCCCGATTCCGAGATCGCCGCGCTCGGCCGCAGCCAGATCGAGGCGGGCATGCTCGAGGAGCAGAACCAATTCATCGGCTACTGGACGGGCGAAGCCTTCGCCGCATTCGACGCGGAGCGATGGGACGACGCGGAAAACGCCGCCCGCCAGGTGCTGGACCGGTTTCCGGACGAACCGCAAGCGGCGGAACTCCTCGAACGCATCGCCGCCGCTCGCGAAGAGGCGTCTTGGAAGGCGGCGGTCGCCGAAGCGCGCGAGCATTTTGAAAACCGCGACTGGGACGCCGCCATCGCCGCCGCCCGGCAACTGCTCGCGGCGCGCCCGGACGACGAAGCCGCGCGGAACTTGCTCGCGGACGCCGACGCCGCGAAAGAAAAGATGCGTGCGGATCGCGAGCGTGCCCGTGAACTGCTCGCCGCCGCCGTCGCGCGGGACCGCGGCGAATTCGATCAACAGGCGCTCGAGTGGCTGCGCGAGGCGGCTTCGCTCGCACCGGACGACGAGGAAATTGCCGCCCGTCTCGGCAAAATGTCCGACTACATCCGCACGCTGCGGGTTCCCGAGGAATTCGAAACGCCCGCGGAAGCCCTCGCCCTCGCGCGCGACCGCGACCGCCTCGTCATCGCCGCCGGCGAGTGGCAGGGCCCGCTGGTCGTCAACGCCGGCGTCGAACTCCGCGGCGCGGGTTCGGCCGAAACCATCATCCACTGTGACGCCGCAGCGGGAGCCGCCATCACCTTCGGCCCCGGCGCGACCGGTGCCCACGTGAGCGGCATCGCCTTCCGGCACGATGAATTCGATCCCGGCCCCGAGCGGTTTTCCGCGGCACTCGTCCGCGGCGGCCACGTCAATTTCACCGACTGCTTGTTCGCCGACGCAAGCGGCCACGGCCTCGTCGTGATGGAGGCCGGCCACGCGAGCGCCACCCGCTGCCGCTTCGAGGGAAACGGGTGGAATGGCGTCGCGGCGACCGGTGAGGGCACGCTGCTTGAGGTGCGCGATTGCGAGTCCGCCGGGAATTTCAGCCACGGCATCGAGGCTTGGGACGGCGCCTCCGTGATCCTCGCCCGCAACCGCTGTGTCGAGAATTCGCGGAACGGCATCCACGCCGACGGCGGCACGGCCTCCGCAACCGTCGAGGGCAACCAGCTCGTGGGAAACCGCGAGTTCGGTCTCGTACTTGGCCGGATCGCCAGCGGTCGCGCGGCGGAAAACGTCGCCCGCGGCAACCAGCTCGGCGGCTTTGTTCTACGCTCCACCGCCTCCCCCCTCGCCTTCACCGGCAACCAAGCCGTGGCCAATGGGGGCCCAGGCATTGTGATGGAGAAGGGCCTCGCCACCACCGACTTCTCCGGAAATACCGCGACCCGCAACCGAGGCGAGCAACTGCTGGCGGACGCCGATCTCTCCGAGCCGCACGAATCGGAAGAAACGGACGAAGCGGAGACTTCCAAGGAGGAACCGGTCCCGGCAGTTGCCGATCCTCCATGATTCCTGCTGCGCGGACCTACCCGCCGCCCACGTCCACACGCAGGTCGCGCAGGCTCCACAGCACGCCGGCCGCCGCACGGCCGTTGCCGCGCAGGCGGCGCGCGCCGTCGCGGCGGCCCTGAGGGAAGCGCTCACGCGCCGACATGAAGACTTCGTTGACGAAGGCCTTGCTGCCGA
>CBFGTW010000039.1:0-30901 GCA_965651855.1 uncultured Verrucomicrobiales bacterium | reverse complement strand
TGTTGATCAGCAGCGCGTCGCACTCGGTGTTGTTCTTGCAGCCCTTGAGGTGCTTCGGGATGTGGACCTGGCCGCGGTAGGTGGCGCGGCCTTCGCCGACGGAGATCGACTTCGAAACGATGTTCGAGGTCGTTTCGTCCGCGGCATGGATCATCTTGGCCCCGGTGTCTTGGTGCTGGCCGCTGTTGGCGAGGGCGATCGAGATCACCTCGCCGCGGGCGCGCCGGCCTTTCATGATCACGCCTGGGTACTTCATCGTCAGGCGCGAGCCGATGTTGCAGTCGATCCAACGGACCTCGGCGTCCTCCATCGCGAGGCCGCGCTTGGTGACGAGGTTGAAGACGTTCGAAGACCAGTTCTGGACGGTGACGTACTGGATCTTCGCGCCCTTGAGCGCGACCAGCTCGACCACCGCCGAGTGCAGCGTGGCGGTCTCGAACTTCGGCGCGGTGCAGCCTTCCATGTACATCACCTCGGCGCCCTCGTCCGCGATGATGAGCGTGCGCTCGAACTGGCCGAAGCTTTCCGAATTGATGCGGAAGTAGGCTTGCAGCGGCTGCTTCAGCTTCACGCCCTTCGGAATGTAGATGAACGAGCCGCCGGAAAAGACCGCGGAGTTGAGCGCGGAGAACTTGTTGTCGCCGGTCGGGATCACCTTGCCGAACCACGGGCGGAAAATTTCTTCGTACTCGTGGAGGCCTTCGGTGGAGTTGACGAAGATCACACCTTGCTTGGTCAGCTCCTCCTTCATGTTGGAGTAGGCCGCTTCGGAGTCGTATTGCGCCTCCACGCCGGCGAGGAACGCGCGCTCCTGCTCGGGGATGCCGAGTCGGTCGAAGGTGCGCTTCACGTCATCCGGCACCTCGTCCCACGAGCGCTTCGGACGCTCGCCGTCGGAGAGGTAGTAGCGGATCTTGTCGAAATCGATGTTCTCGAGATCGCGCGTCGCCCAGTTGGTGGGCATCGGCTTGCCGAGGAAAACCTTGAGCGCCTTGTGGCGGAAGTCGCGCAGCCATTGCGGGTCTTTTTTGACGTCCGCGATGTAGTCGATCGTCTTCTCGGTCAGGCCGCGGCCGGCGTCGTACTTGTGACGCTCGGGAAAGGTGAAATCGCCGCGCGTGCGGTCGATGTCGATCGCGCTGCGGGTGTCCGCGTCGAGGACGGCGGTGGATTCGTAAGACATGAGAAAAAGATATCGTTTCGGGTTCGATCAAACGGCGGCGGCTTCCTTGAGGAAGTCGTAGCCGGAGGATTCCAGCTCGTGGGCCAGTTCCGGCCCACCGGAGCGGACGATGCGGCCTTCCGCCATCACGTGGACGTGGTCCGGCGCGATGTAGTTGAGCAGCCGCTGGTAGTGGGTGATGAGGAGGAACCCGCGGTCGGGCGAGCGCATGGCGTTCACGCCTTTGGCGACGACCTTGAGCGCGTCGATGTCGAGGCCGGAGTCGGTTTCGTCGAGAATCGCGAACTTCGGCTCGAGCATCATGAGCTGGAGGATCTCGTTGCGCTTCTTCTCGCCGCCCGAGAAGCCTTCGTTCACCGAGCGGGCGGTGAATTTCCGGTCCATCTCGAGCAGGTCCATCTTCGAGTAGAGATTCTTGTAATAGGCGACCGCGTCGATTTCCTCGCCCTTCGGCAGGCGCGACTGGAGCGCGGCGCGGATGAAGTTCGCGTTCGAGACGCCGGGAACTTCGGACGGGTACTGGAAGGCGAGGAAAATTCCGGCGCGCGAGCGCTCGTCGACTTCCATTTCGAGCAGGTCCTCGCCGTCGAGCGTGACGCCACCTTTCGTGACGACGTAGCCTTCATGGCCGGCGATCACCTTCGAGAGCGTGGATTTCCCCGAGCCGTTCGGGCCCATGATGGCATGCACCTCGCCGGCCGGAATCTCGAGATTCACTCCCTTGAGAATTTCGGTGCCGTCTTCAAGCGTGGCGTGCAGGTCTTCGATCTTGAGGCTCATGGTGTGTGGGAAAAGGTAGGTAAAATTGGGAAGATTTTCAGGAAGCGGCGAGGCGGCCGCGGAGGGTGATCTCGACGTCCTCGATCATCGCGCCGGGCGGGAGGTCGAGCAGGTCGGCGAGGTTCACGCCGGGTTTGAAGCGCACGTCGTGGATCACGCCGGTCGCCGCGTCGTGGAAATGGCCGTGGTCGTCGAGATTCGGGCAGAAGCGGGACGGTTCGCGGTCGAAGTTCACCTGGCGGACGACGCCGTGCTGGACGAGCGCTTCGAGGCAGTTGTAGACGGTCGCCAGCGAGATGCTCGGCAGCCGGTCCTTGACCCGCATGAACACCTCGTTCGCCGTCGGGTGATCCCGGTTCTCGTGGAGAATCCGGTAAATCTCCCGCCGCTGGCGCGTCATGCGCAGGCCGCCGATCTCGTCGGGGACCAGCGCGTCGTCGCACGGTTCTTGCGTCTCGCGATTCATCCCGGGCGGAAACTAGGATTGAGGGAACCGATAGCAAGAATTATTCTAAATTAGTTGGTGGGCGAACCAAGAGCCGACTCTAGTCGATTGGGCGCAAGCGGATTGGATGGGCGGTGCGGCTTGGCGGTGCGCATTCCATTTTCAACTCCCGCCGATGGCGACAAACGGGCGGGAAGAAAGCACTAAGTCTTTAAGCACGAAATCCGAAACGGGCTTCGCGCTTTTCATGGCCTTCCCGCGCCGTTGGTGACAAGTGCGCGCGCCCGGCTGTCACGCCCTACCTTTCCGACCTACGGCTCCGGGCGGCGGGCGGGCGGGGCGTCGGGATCGGGGAGGATTTCGTCGAGCATGCGCTGGATACCGGCTTCGGCGAATTCGCTCTGGGGGTAAATCGAGCGGGCCTTCAGGTACCATGACAGCGCGGATCCGGTCTGCCGGCCGGTTTTGCTCGCCTCGTGACGGCGGGCGTTGTCGAGCGCCTTGGTGAAATCCGCCACCTGGGGGGCGAGCAGCTCGAGTTCGCGGCCGAGCTTCGGGTCGTCCTGGAAGCGCTCGCGCATCTTGGCGAGTTGCTCCCAAGCGGCGTAGCTCTGGCCGATGCGGCTGAATTCCGAAGCCTTGCCGAGGGCGGTCTCGATCTCGGTGAGGTTGGTGACGATCTGGCGGAACGCGTCCTCGCGGGTGGCGTCGCCTTGGATCGCCGGGGCGAATTCATACTGCCGGCGGGCGATTTCGCGGTAGTTCCCCTCGCTGAGGAGGCGGTCGAAGTCGTTGCGTGCGGCGACGAGTCCGCCGCTCTGGCCGACGAGGTCGCGGAATTCGTCGAGCTTCGGATTGGTCGGCCACAGCTCGGTGGCGGCGCGGATTTTCTCCGAGGCTTTCTCGCTGTCGCGGGCGAGCAGGTGGGCCTTCGCCTCCTCGATCGCGAGGTCCGAGGCGAGCGTGTGGGCGGCGATCGCGCTGTCCACCTTCGACGACGGGAAATCCCGGGCCGTTTCCTTCAGCGCCGCGGCGAGGACCTTGCCCTTGGTGAAATCGCGGGCCTGGAGCGTGCCATACAGCTCGTGGAGATCGCGCACGTACTCGGCGACACGACGTTTCTTGTCCAAGGACAGGGTGGCCACCGGCGCGAGGTATTCGCCCAGGGCGTAGGCTTCCATCAGGCGCTGCGACGCGGAATGCAGCTCGTCGCGGGAAAGGAGCAAGTCGAAGGCCTCGACGTATTTTTCCACCTCGCGGATCGCATCATTGCCCAAGGAGTCGAGGGACGAGACGGTCGGGCTGACGCCGACGGATTCGGAGAAAAGCTTGGAGACGTCCGAGTTCTTGTCGATGCGCAGCTCGGTGTCGCCGTCTTTCCAGATCTGGTTGTAGAAGCGCGCGGCCATCACGACGTGCTCGTAGCGGCGCTGCATGAACCACTGGATCATGTTCACCTGGTACTGCGTCTTGGTGCGCAGCGTCTGGGCCTCGGTGCGGGCGATGTTCGCCTTCTTCAGCGCTTCGATCTCGGAAATGCGGCGGAGCTGGTCCTGGTATTTCAGCGAGACGACGCCTTGCCCGGGAGTGGACGCGGCTTCCTCGGCTTGGTTGTTCTCCTCGGTGTCCTGGACCTTCTTCTGCTCGTTCAGGGCGCTCGGCCGGGCGGTCCGCGCTTCCCAGTCGGCGTCGCTGATGACCTTCGCCTTCTCCTCTTCCATCGAGGCGTTGAGCTTTTGCAAGCCGGCGATGTCCCGCTTCGAGAGCATCGCCATGTAAACCGCTTCCGCCAAGGTGCTGCAGAGGCCCGCGTCGCCGGGGTACGCAGCCGCCCGAGGCAGGAGCTGGAAGGCGCTGTAGATGTCCGGGCTGCCGGAATTGAAGGGCGAAAGGTGGCCGAGGATCTCGTCGATCGCGGCACGGTATTCGCGCGCCTCCTCGCCGTTTTCCGGTGGCTGGGCGAGGTATTTCTCGAAGCGCGCCTTGAGCAGGCGGTTGTCGCCCAGCGGGATGACGATGCCCCCGACGGTGATGGTTTCCGCGGACAGGTCCAGGAGCGGGATTTCCTGGCCGAGCGGCATCGGCGAAGCATTCGAGGCACCCGCGGCCGGGGCGCGGTCGGAGGTGCCGGACGCCGCGGGTTCGGGCTGAGCCGGCGGCGTGTAGACCTGCTGGCCGAAGGCCACCCCGGCGGCGAGCAGCGGAAGAAAACGGATCGGTCTCATCGGAATCTGGAAAAACTCGCGGGATCAAAAGCGGCGCACATCCGTGGCCTCGGCGATGCCGCCTTCCCGGAACTTCACTTTGAAGGCGTAGCGTTGCTCGCGCTCGATATTGAGGTGGTTGAACTTCGGCGGAATCTCGATGCCGATGAACTCGTCGCCGGCACGGCCGTCCACGCGGACGCTCACGACTTGGCCGCGCTCGGGCAGCCAGCGGAGCTTTTCGTCCACCCGGCCTTCCACGGCGTATTCGTTGCCGCGCAAGCTGTTGCCGTTCTCGAGGAGCTGCGCGACATCGAGCCGCGGCACATCGCCGAAGGCCGCTTCGCTCCCGCCGAGGAACATCTTGCCGGCGACGATCGCCACCACCACGACGACCACGCCGCCGATCAAGGCTCCCGGATGGATGCTGGAACTCGCTCGTCTCGCCATGGTGCTCGGATGGGGGGTTTTTTCGGTGGAATTTCGGGAAATGCGCCTACGCCGGCAGTCACGCTAGCCTATCCGCGGCGGAGGGGCGACCGGGAAAATCGCTCAATCCCACTGGGGCCGGCGTGCGCCAATCCATGCGGCGACAAGCGCGACGAAGATATGCGAGAGCAGCGCATACAGACAAATGACGCGCGCCGAGAGCGTCGTGTCGATCACCGACTTCACCGCGGCGTGGATTTGCGCCTGCAGCGCCTCGACCGAGCCGGACCACGCCCAGTAGGCGGAAATGAACGGCCGCGTGAACACCTCGATGCTCTCCGGCAGGGCGAGCACCGCGCCGGACAGCGGAAGCTGGAACCCGACGAGATAGATCGAGAGCAGCGAGGCCTGCTCGGCGGTACGCATCAGTGAGGAGATCGCCAGGCAGATCGCCGTCATCGCGCCATTGATCAGCAGCAGGAATCCCGCGTGCTGGACGAAGTCGCCGCGGAAGGGCGCGAAGAAATTGACGAAAAACGCCATCCACAGCGACTGCGCGATGACCAGACAGGCGAGGAACGCCACCTTCGAGCCGAGGTAGGCGGACGGCCGCAGCCCGGCGAATTTCTCCTTCTCGAAAATCGGCCGCTCGCCGGCGATCTCGCGCGCCGAGTTGTTCGAGGCCATCAGCGCCAGCAGGATCACCTGGAACATGATGATCCCGGAGGTGGCGGAGCCGACCTTCGCCTGATCGGCGCGGACGCTCTGTTGTTCCTGGATTTCCTCGGCGACGTTCGCCTGCCGCGTGTCGGAGAACCGCCGGATGTTTCCGGACGCCTCGTCGCTGAAGAGCGTCACGAGGATCGGGAAACACAGCAGGATCGCGAGCTGGAGGAACACCTGGCCGCGGTCGCGGAAAAAGATCCGCCAGCGGCGGGAGAGCAGCGTGGCGAACTGGCTGGCAAATCCCGGTGGCTTCGCGTGGACGGGCGGCACGTCCTCCGCCGCGGCCTCGGCCGGCAGGTGGAGCGTGCCCGCGGCCACGGCGCGCTCGCGGTTTTTATCGAGCATTTCCTCGTACGCCTGGCGGTGCTTGAGCCACGACGACTGCCAGCGCTCCGCCGGCTGCGCGGCCAGCCGCGGATAGACCTCCTCGGTGTCCTTCACCGAAAAATAATGCGTCAGCTGCTCCGGCGGGCCGTGGAAGGCGACGCGGCCCTCGTGCAGGACCAGCACGGAGTCGTAGAGCTCGAGGTGCGCGAGCGAGTGGGTGACGGAGAGCACCAGCCGGCCTTCCTTGCGCGAGAGGTCGTGGAGCAGGCGGACGATTTCCTTTTCCGAGCGGGGGTCGAGGCCGGACGTCACCTCGTCGCAAAGCAGGATCTTCGGATCGGAAACCAGCTCCATCGCCAAACCGAGCCGACGCTTCTGGCCGCCGGAGAGCACCTTGACCGGACGGTCCGCGATGGCGGCGAGGCCGGTCTCCTCCAGCGCGCGATCGATCCGGCGATCGAGATCCGCGGTGTTCTTCGTCCGGACCCGCAGCCGCGTCGCGGCTTCCACGGACTCGTCGACCGTGAGCGGATCGTAGGCGATGGAAAACTGCGGCACGTAGCCGATCTCCGACGGTTCGAAGTCGCTGTCTTCGGAAAGATTCCGCCCCTCCCAGAAGAGCGCGCCGGCGGACTCGGGGTTCAGTCCCGCGATCGTCTTGAGCAGCGTCGTCTTCCCGCAGCCGGACGGCCCGACGATCGCCATGAAGTGGCCTTTCGGGACCTTGAGCGAGACGCGGTCGATGAGATTGGCTTCGGCCCCGTCCTTGCGGATGGCGAAAGAGACGTCTTGAAGTTCGAGCACGGAAAAGATCGCTGGGGTCGGGACCTCAGGAGAAAACCGGCGAAACCGCCGGAGCGCCAGCAAGAAACGCGTCCTGCGGCGCGGCGCTCAATCGAGCGGCACGATCCGGATTTTCCCCGCCGGGCGCTGCATTTCTTCGGCCAAGGTCGTGGCTTGGCCCGCGGGCGGGGCCGCGACCGCCTCGTCCTGCCCGAGCGCGTTGCGCAGCGCGCCCTCGACGAGCTGGCCGCAGTGGATCTTCATCGGTGGCAGCGGGCCGAGATCGCCGGTCAGGTCTTGCGCGGAAAGCGTCCGCGCTTCCTCGGCGGTGCGGCCTTTCAGCAGCTCGGTGGCCATCGAGGCCACGGCGATCGCCGTTTGGCAGCCGAAGGCTTGGAACGAGGCGCGATCGATCACCCGCTTGCCATCCTTCTCCGAAAACTTCAGCCACATCCGCAGCATGTCGCCGCATTCCGGCGAGCCGACGGTTCCCACGGCGTCCGCGTCCGGCAGCTCGCCTTGGTTTTTCGGGTTCGCCAGCGCGTCGCGGACCTTGCTCTCGAAATCGCTCATGCGCGGAAACCTCGGCGGCCCCGGCGGATCTTGCAAGCGCGGCGGCGGCAAGCGCGGGATTGCCCTTCGGTGGCTTTTCGCTAGCTTTCCCACATGAGCACGGTTCTCGAAGCGCCCGAACTCGCGGCGGTGGAGCACGACCGCAACGCCTTCAACCTCGCGATCTGGGACAAGCTGGTGGCCGATCCCGAGCTCGCGAAGCTCCCTTACCGTTTCGAAACGGATGCGCACGGACAGATCATCATGTCTCCTCCCCCAGCCCCCAGCCATGGCAACAAACAATCCGAAATTTCCTTCCACCTTCGCCGCCTGATGCCGCACGGCCGGACGTTGAGCGAATGCCCCGTCTCCACCGCAGGCGGCGTGAAAGCGGTGGACGCCGGCTGGTGCTCCGACGCCGTCTGGAACGAGTCCGCGGGGAAATCCTGCCTGCTCCGCGCGCCGGAGATTTGCGTGGAAATCCTCTCGCCATCGAACACCAAGAGCGAGATCGCCGAAAAGCAGTCGCTCTATTTCGAAGCCGGCGCGCAGGAGTTCTGGATCTGCGAGCTGGACGGTCGGATGCGCTTTCTTTCCGCCGAAGGAGCGCTCGCGAAGTCCCGCCTCGCGCCGGACTTTCCCGAGATCGTCGATTGATCCCGCGGGCGGGCATTCCTAGTTTCCCGGCATGGCCATCGAGGACATCGACGGGATCTCGCCGACGATTCACCCGAGCGCGTTCGTCGCGGCGAGCGCCGACGTGATCGGGCGGGTGACGCTGCACGAGGAGAGCAGCGTGTGGTACCATGCCACCCTGCGCGGCGACCTCAACGAGATCGTCATCGGCCCGCGCTCGAACGTGCAGGACAACGTCGTCATCCACCTCGCGGACGACCTCGGCTGCCACGTCGGCGAGCTGGTGACGGTCGGCCATTCCGCGATCCTGCACGCCTGCACGGTGAAGGACGAGGTTCTCGTCGGCATGGGCGCGATCGTCCTGGACGGCGCGGTGATCGGCGAGCGCTCGATCATTGGCGCCGGGGCCTTGGTCACCGGCGGCACGATCATCCCGCCGGGATCGCTGGTCCTCGGCTCGCCGGCAAAGGTCGTCCGCACCCTGCCGCTCGACGAACAGGCGAAGGTGAAAACGTGGGCCGAGAAATACGTCCGCGGCTCCCGGAAGTACCTCGCCCGCTGACCGCGAGCCATCGACGTTCGATGTTGAACGTTCGATGTTCGATGTTCGACAACCTCTCTATCCGCGTCGATCATGCCCGCGATGTCCGAACTGGTCCGAGTCGAACCCATCGCCCTGCTGCCGACGAACGCCGGGTGCGCCGTTTTCCTCGGCGACGGCACGAAGGCGATCGTCTTCTACATCGATCCGGGCGTGGGCGCGGCGATCAATTCCTCGCTTGCCGGCCAGCACCCGCCACGGCCGCTGACGCACGATCTATTCCTGATGGCGATGCACGCCTTCGGCGGCAAGGTGAGCCGCGCGATCATCGTGCGCATGGAAAACGAGATCTACTACGCGCGGCTGTTCCTCGAGGCGGAGAACGAGATCATGGAGCGCAAGATCGTCGAGCTGGACGCCCGGCCCTCCGACTGCCTGGCGCTCGCGGTGCGCTGCGGGGCGCCGGTTTTCGTCGTGAAGGAGCTGTGGGAACAACTCGAGGACATGTCCGGCGTGCTCGAGGAAATGCGCCAGAAGGGCCCGGATTTCGGGCAGCCCTGAGGGAGGAAATCCGGCCGCCTCTCGTGGCGAAATCATCCCTTGCCCCGTCATGGGCCGGTTCTAGGATTGGCTCGTGATGAGCACTGCCAGCGCGCCTCCTCTGCCGGACTACCTCGACGAGGAAATCCTCCTCCATCCGGACAAGCGGACGTTTCCCCCGTTCGATCTGGTCCGGCTGCTAGGCACCGTTTTCGAACCGACGCAAGGCTGCCGCGTCTGCATCCTGATCGATTTCGACGAGCCGGCGGACTTGATCAAGGACTTCGCCTTCCTCGGGCGCGACGGCTTCCCCGTGCAGAAAAGGGCGCACGAGCACTTTTACCTCGGGCTGAAAAACGGCGCGCTCGAGGCGCTCGGCATGACCGGCGGCGAGTTCTTTGCCTACCGCTGCACGCACGGCTCGAATCTCGATCTCACCGACGACGTCTGGGACACCTCCGGCAACCACCTCTCGCTCGACCGCGACATCTACCCGAACTACGACCTCATCCTGTGCATCTCGACCTTCTCGGCCACCGCGCCGCTCACGGCGAAGGCGAAGCAGTTCGGCTTCCGCGGCGCGACGCTCCACGGACTGAATGACGTGATCCTCAACTCGGGCCTGGCGGTAGACTACAACGAAGTCTCCGCGGACGCCGAGCGCCTGCGCTTGGCCCTGACGAAAGCGGATTCGGTGGAGATCGACTTCGAGCTCGAGGACGGCCGGATCCTCACCGCCTGGCTGGGGCTCGACGGCCAGGAAGCGCAGAAATCCCACGGCCTCTGCCGCGGCAAGTCGCCGGACGTGGCGAACCTGCCGGCCGGCGAAGTCTACTTCGTCCCGGTCGACGCGCGCGGGCAGTTCCCCATGAAATACGAGGACGGCACTCTCGGCGTGCTCGATGTGGTGGACCGCTGCATCGTCCGCTCGACCTTGATCGAGGGAAATCCCGCGACCATCGAGGCCCACAACGCGCGGCTCGCGGACGATCCGATGACCGGCACGCTCGGCGAGCTCGGCTTCGGCACCCAGGTGCTGCCGGTTTCCGGCGCGGACATCCAGGACGAGAAGGTCCTCGGCACCTGCCACCTCGCCACCGGCCGCGACGATCACCTCGGCGGCGACATCGTTCCGGAAATGTTCAAGAAGCACGAGAACTCGACGCACGACGACATTCTCTTCGCCCCGCACAAGACGCCGAACTTCAACATCCGCCAGGTGCGCATGCAGCGCGGCGGCGAGACCGAGGTGTTGATCGAAAATTTCCGGCCGGCGCGCTACTTGACGGACGCGCTGGCGAGCGGCCGGTGATTCAGCCGGCAATGCGGCCACATGCCCCTTGCACCCGCGGATGAACCATGGAATCCGTTGGAGCCCGCGGGACGAGGCGGCGGCACCCGGTGAAGGCCAGCCGCATCCCGGTCCCAAGCTTTCCTGATCATGCGTGAAACTCTCATTGTCATCGGCCTGTTCGTGCTGGCCGTGGCATTCCGCACCTCCCGCCAAGCGCTGCTGCGCAAGCTCGGTGCGCTGACGTTTCTCGTCGCCAGCTACTTTTTGGTCTATTTCCTGAGCGACAACGTCTGGATCGGCTTCGCCGGCGTCGCGATGTGGTTCTTCCTCCCATGGATCGAGCTGCTCACGCGCGTCCGCCGGATGCGGCTGCCGCTCGACAACCGCCTCACGCACCGCAACACGCCGAACCCGTCGTTCTTCCCGAACGCCGAGGAAGCCGCCGCGGCCATGGAGGAGGCGGGCTTCGAGCACGTCTCGGACTGCGGCTGGGAATGGGCCGGCATGCAGCAGTTTTTCCGGCTGTTCTGGAACCCGGAAGAGCAGGCCGTGGCCGCCGTCTGCCTGTGTGAGCAAAGCGACGTCGCCTTCGCCTTCGTCACCGTGACGTCCTACGACGCCGACGGCCGGATCTGGCGGACGACGAATTTCCCGTTCTCGCCGACGCTGAAATGCCCGCCGAACGTCCGCTGGAACCATGTCCCCTGCGAGCGGAACTGCTTCCACCAGATCCTCGCCGACCACCGCGGATTCATCGAGCGCTGCAAGGTGCCGCAGAACCGCCTGCGCATCCCGGACCCCGAAGACGTGGAAAACACCATCGAGCGCGAGATGCGCGAGCAGGTGGACCACAACCTGAAGGCCGGCATTATCCGGCTCACCGGCAACGGCCATTTCGTCTACTCGGTGCGCGGCCTGTTTTTCCTCTGGGGACAGTTCGTGAAGGACATGGTGCGGCTTTGCTAGGCCGTCGGCCGGCTCCGGACGTGACACCCCCGCCGCGCCTGCCATGCTCGGAGACGTGAGTCCGATCACCCTCTCCGCACTCAAGGAAATGTCCGGCGAGACGCCCGTGGCCGCCGCCGTGATGGCCCAGCTCCAGTCGCGCGCCACGCGCCTGACGAAAGGCGGCAAACCGTTCTGCGAGCTGACGTTCGCGGACGCCACGGGAAACACCTCGCTCAAGATCTGGTCGGACGCGCCTTGCTACGAAGCCGCCGGCGCGCTCGAGGAAGGCGCCATCGTCCGGCTCGAGGCGGAGTGGACGCAAAACCAATACGGCCTCAACGCCAAGGACCTCGCCTGGCACGCCGCCGACGAGCAAGCGGTCGCCGATTTCCTCGCCGGGGATCCGGAGACGCGGGAGAAACAGGAGCGCGATTACGGCGACATCGAGCGCCTCTGCGCGTCCATCGCCGACCCGCGCCTCCACGCGCTGTGCGCGCATTTTCTCGCTCAGATGGGCGCGCGCTTCCGCCGCACCGCCGCCGCACGGAAAAACCACCACGCGCGCCGCGGCGGGCTCGTCGAGCACGTCGCCCAGATGATGCGCGCGGCCGACGCGCTGTGCCCGATCTACGTCGAGCTGAACCGCGATCTCATGCTCGCCGGCATCCTTTTCCATGACTGCGGGAAGTTGTGGGAAAATTCATACCCCGAGGACGGTTTCGCGCAGATCCACAGCATCCACGGCGAAATGCTCGGCCATATCCCGCTCGGCATCGAATTGGTCAACAAGCTCTGGAGCGACTTGCTCGACACGCCGGAAGCCGAGGCATGGAGAACGCTCAAGCCGGCCTCCGAGGCGGTCCGCCTGCACCTGCTCCACCTGATCGGCAGCCACCACGGGCAGCTCGAGTTCGGCTCGCCCGTGCTGCCGCGCACGCCGGAGGCACACGCGCTGCACTACATCGACAATCTCGACGCGAAACTCGAAATGGTTCGCGACGCCTACCGGCAGACGTCCGAGATCGCCCCCGGCATCTTCGACCGCATGTTCCCGCTGCCGGCGAATCTCGTCCGGCCGCTGGCGGTGTTCGGGCCCGCGTCGGATCAGGAAGGCGCGACCGCTTGACGGTATGCACTTTCACCGCAAGATGCATACTCATGAAGTCACGCGTCACCATCACCCTCGATCCGGAGGTTCACCGGCTGGCGAAACGTGTTGCGAAGCGCCGGCATACAAGCGTCTCGGGGCTGATCGAATCGCTTCTCCAAGCCGAATCAAGGGCCGCGGAGAACGGCACGATCGTGGACCGGATGATCGGTTGCGCGTCGCTTCGAGAACCCGCTCCGGGCAGTGATCCGCTCTACGACGCGTTGCGCGAAAAATACGTCCGCTGATGAGGGTGCTGATCGATTTGGACGTCCTGCTCGATATTCCACTCGCTCGCGAGCCGCACCTCGAAGCGAGCGCCGCTGTCCTGCGCTGGGCCGAAACGGGAGGCGACGCGGTGGTTTCCTGGCACTCGCTCACCAATTGCTCGTACCTGCTCAAGGGCGGCCGGACCTTCCTCAAGAACCTGCTGCAAATCGCGGAGGTCGCGCCGGTATCAACAGGCGACGCCATCAATGCCTTGCGGTTGCCGATGGCCGATGTGGAGGATGCCTTCCAGGCCGCCGCCGCACAGGCGAGCAAGGCTGACTTCATCATCACTCGCAATGTCCGGGACTTCCGGAACTCCCCCGTGCCGGCGATCACTCCGGCCGATTTTCTGAAACGAATCCAACGATCCTGAGCTTACCCGCCACCATGCACCCCTTCCTCGCTCCCGATTTCCACGTCCGCTGGTCGACGCTCGTTCCCGAGGCCGTCGAGCCCGACATCCGCCACGCGCTCGAGATGGCGAAGCGGAACATCGACGCGATCTCCGCGCTCGATCCCGCCGAGGTCAGCTTCGAGAACACCTTTCTCGCCCTCGAAGAAGCCACGGACACCCTCAACCACGGCTGGGGCCGGCTGCACCACCTGGACTCCGTCTGCGACAACCCGGCGCAACGCGAAGCGCTCAACAAGATGCTGCCGGAGGTTTCCGATTTCTACGCCTCGATCCCCCTCAACGAGAAGTTGTGGAACGTGCTGAAAGCCTTTGCCGCGAGCGACGCCGCCAAGTCGCTGGACCCGGTCCGGCGGCGCTTCGTCGAGGAAACGGTGGCGGATTTCCAGCAATCGGGAGCGGACCTCCCGCCGGAGAAAAAGCAGCGGGTCGCCGCCATCGAGGCCGAGCTTTCCCAGCTGACGAAGCAATACTCGGAGCACGTCCTGGATTCGACAAACGCTTGGGAACTTGTCATCGAAGATGAGTCGAAGCTCGCCGGGCTGCCCGAATCCGCCAAGGCCGCCGCGCTGGCGAACGCCAAGGCCAAGGGCGCCGCCAGCGAGGAGAAGCCGGCCTGGCGCTTCACGCTGCAGTTTCCCTCGATGTTTCCGCTGATGCAGCACCTGCATGACGAGGGCATCCGCAGGCAAGTCTGGGAGGCCTCCAGCCAAGTCGGCTCGCAGGGCGAGCACGACAACACCGCGCTCGTCTGGAAAATCCTCGAGCTCCGCCACGAGAAGGCGGAAATCCTCGGCCACGAGCACTTCGCCGATCTCACGCTGCTGCGGCGCATGGCCCGCGAAGGCAAGACGGCGCTGGAGTTCATCGAGAGCCTCCACGACCGCATCCAGCCGGCATTCCAGGCGGAATTCCGCCAGCTTTCGCAATACAAGGCGGCGAAAACCGCAACGCCCGAAGCACCGCTCGAACCTTGGGAAGTCGCCTACTGGGCCGAGCGCCAACGGAAGGAGAACTACGATCTCGATGACGAGGAACTCCGCCCGTATTTCCCGGTCGATGGCGTGATGAGCGGCATGTTCGAGATCGCCTCGAAGCTCTTCGGCATCACCATCCAGCGAAAGGAAACGATCTACATCGAGCCCGGCACCCAATCCGCAACCCGCGACCCGCAATCCGCAATCGAAACCTGGCATCCCGAGGTGGCCTTCTACGAAATCCACGACTCGGAAACCGACGCCCACCTCGGCTCGTTCTACGCCGACTGGCACCCGCGGGAGTCGAAGCGCGGTGGCGCTTGGATGAACTCGCTGCACACCGGCGGCCCGGGCGAACCGCACCTCGGCCTGATCATCGGCAACATGAGCCCGCCCGTGGACGGCAAGCCCGCCCTGCTCACACACAACGAGGTGGAGACGATATTCCACGAATTCGGCCACTTGCTGCACGGCTTGCTGAGCGAGGTTCCAGTCAAGGCGCTCGCCGGCACGAACGTCCCGTGGGACTTCGTCGAGCTGCCGTCCCAGATCATGGAAAACTTCTGCTGGGACCGCGAGTCGCTCGGCCTCTTTGCCCGCCACCACGAGACCGGCGAGCCGATCCCGGAGTCGCTCTTCGCGAAAATGATCGCCGCGCGGAATTACCTCAGCGCCTCCGGCTTCATGCGCCAACTCTCGTTCGCCAAGCTCGACCTGGAAATGCACATCCGCTTCGAGAGCCACCGCGGCCGGGACCTTGACGAGCTCGACCGCGAATTGCTCGCCAGCTACCGCGCGCCGCTGAAGACCGAAACGCCGTCGATGTTGCGCCGCTTCAACCACCTGTTCAGCAGCCCCACCGGCTACGCGGCCGGCTACTACTCCTACAAGTGGGCAGAAGTGCTCGACGCCGACGCCTTCACCCGCTTCCAGAAGGAAGGCGTGCTCAACGCCGACACCGGCCGCGCCTTCCGCGAGCACATCCTCAGCAAAGGAAACTCCGCCCCGCCCGACGAACTTTACCGCCGCTTCATGGGCCGCGACCCCGAACTCGAGCCCCTCCTCGTCCGCGCCGGCCTCGCCGAGCCGATGGTGGCGTAATCAGGAGCGTAGGCGTCCCGACCACACCGCGGCCGCTATGCGCGCCCCTCGTCTTCGAATCACCTCCAGATAGGAGCTTGCTGCACGACCATATTCCTGTATGGTTTGCTTGCCATGAAAACCACTCTCGATCTGCCGGACGACCTGCTGGCCGAGGCGAAAGCCGTCGCGGCCCGGCGGCGGATCACGCTCAAGGCGATGGTTGAACACGCCCTGCGGCGCGAGTTGGCTCCCGCCACAGGTCTCGCCAACCCGGACCCGGAGAAGTTCGAAGTCGGGCCGCTGGGCTTCCTCGTGCTGAAGCGCAGCCCCGGAGAACGCATCACTCTGGATCAAATCGAGGCGATCCAAGACGAACTCGACGAGGAAGAAATGCGACGCGCCCTCAATCCCCGCGGCGCATGATTCATCTCCTGGACGTCAATGTGTTGATCGCACTCTGCGACCCCGCGCATCCTCACGCGGAGTCGGCGAGGGAATTTTTCACGCGCGACCTCGCGAGAAACGGGTGGGCGACATGCCCGATCGTGGAAAACGGATTTCTCCGCATTTTCGGCTCCCGCAATTACCCCGGAGGTCCAGGTTCCCCGCAAACCGCCCGCCTCCTTCTCGCCGGAGTCCTCGCGACTCCGGGCCATCAGTTCTGGGCTGATGACCTCTCGCTCATGGAAGAAAGCCGCTTCCCCTGCCTCCCCGGTTCGCAGGATCTCACGGACATCTACCTGCTTGCCCTCGCCGTGAAGCGTGGCGGCAAGCTGGCGACCTTCGATCGCCGGGTTGATCCGTCCCTGGTTCCCGGCGGGGCAAAGGCACTTCTCGTTCTCGATCCGCAGGCTTCATGACGCTTCAGCTCAAGGACCAATGAGAGAGGGACAAGCCTCGATCGCCGGCCTCACCTCCCGAGCCGCGGGTGCGGGCGGAAGGGTCTCCTCTCGCCCGCTCGGATTTCGGCGAAGCGCGGGTGCGCGGGGTTGATGAGGTAGTTCCACTCGTCCGGTGTGACGACGGAGGGGACGACGAGGGCGAGGGTTTCGCCGGAGCGGAGCCAGTCGTCGCCGATGGCGCGGGAGGCGATGTTCGTCTCGCCGTCGGCCCAGCCATCCGGCAAGGCATCGAGATCGAGGCGGGCAATGGCGTCAGTGGGAATCTCGAGTCGGAACCACGAGAATAGCCGGGCGAACGCCTCCGGGTCCTCGAGGTGCACGAGCACCTCGAGCGTCGCCAGCGAAAGCGAGGACGCCGCATAGACCACGGGCCGCCCGGGAGAATTCCAGCGCCCGCCGTTGAGCCGCGCGCCCTCGCCGGTGAGGGCGGTGGCGAGATGCTTCGTTTTGCAGAGGCGGAATGCCGTGATCATGAGAAGACGCCGTGCTCGATGCGTCCCAGCAGTGCCTCGACCTCGCGGGCGCCGACCTCCGTATCGCAGCAGCGCAGCGGCGTGAGGCCGCCGAGCGCGCGCTTCGGCTGCGTCATCCAGCGGCGCACCGCTTCCGGCTCCTCGAGCACTTCGTTCGCCTTCTGGAGAACGGAGCCAAGCCGCAGCAGACGCTCGGACTCGTCCGGCTTGAAGCGCTCGGTCCGCCGCGCGAGCGTCCGCAGCGGAATCCCGAGCACGTCCGCAAGTTCCTCGGTGGTGACGCCGAGCGCCCGGCGGAAATTCTCGAAAGCTTCCCGTGGAACGCCTTGCTTGAGGGCCTCCCGCACTTGGCCCAGCGAGCCGCGGCCGCTCTTGCCCTTGATCCCGAGCCCGCGCAGCACGCCGATCCAGTGATCGAGCGCGTCCGAAACGACCGCTGCAGGCCAGACGCGGTAGAGCACGACGGGCTCCTGAACGCGATTGGGTGGCGGATCCTCTGCCATACGGCACAATTTACCAGCCATTTGGCGACCCCCGCAAGCCACTTTTTCTCACACCGCCCGGCGGCGTTTCTCCGCCTTGAGCATCCCGCAACCGGCGGCCACGTCGATGCCGCGGCGTTGACGGAACGTGCAGGGAAACCCGCCGGCGCGGAGAATGCGCTGGAACTCGAACGCCGCGGCATCGGCCGTGGCACTGCCGGCGAAGCCGCCGGTCGGGTTCAGCGGGATCAGGTTGACGTGGGCGTCGATGCCCGCGAGCAGCTCGACAAGGCGCTCGGCCGTTTCGCGCGAATCATTCTTCCCGGCGATGAGCGTCCATTCGAAAAAGATCCGCTTGCCGGTGGTTGCACCATAGGTGCGGCAGGCGGCGATCAACTCGGCGAGCGACCATTTCTTGCTCGCCGGCACCAGCGCCGCGCGCTCCTCCTCGGTCGAGCCGTGGAGACTCACCGCGAGCCGGTACGGCTGGCCTTCCTCGGCGAGACGGAGGATGCCCGGCACCACGCCGACCGTGCTGATCGCGATGCGCGCCGGGCCGATGCTCGCGCCGCGGACGTCGGAGATGATGCCGAGCGCCCGGATCACGGAATCGTAGTTGTGCAGCGGCTCGCCCATGCCCATCAGGACGAGGTTCCGCAAACGCCGGCCGGGATGGCTGTCCGCCAGCGCGCGCCGGACGTGCAGCACCTGTGCCACAATCTCGCCGGGCCGCAGGTGACGGACAAATCCCATTTGCCCGGTGGCGCAAAAGACGCAGCCCATGGCGCAGCCGGCCTGGGTGCTGACGCAGGCGGTGAAGCGCCCGTCGTAGCCCATCAGCACCGTCTCGATCGTCTGCCCGTCGTCCAGGCGCAGGAGAAATTTCCGCGTCAGCCCGTCGCTGCTGCGGATTTCCTCCACCTGCTCCGGCGCATCGAGCCCGAAGCGCCTGCCCTCGCCGACGTTCTCCTCGATCCACCGCTGCAGCGGCGGAGAAAATCCGGTGCCCGCTCCGGGATCAAGTTCGCCCCGGTAATGGACGGCCCGCCACAGCGCCTTCGCGTGGTGCGGCCGCACTCCCGCGGCGGCAAGCTCCGCCTCGATCTCGGCGAACCCGAGGTCGTGCAGCGAGCGGGGCGGCAGGAAATTCATGACACTCTTCTTGCCTCGCCAAGTCCGCGTTCAAGCACGATTTTAGGCATTCGGGCGGAACGGGGGCAGGTTTCGCCTTCCCACGCCACGACGGACCGGTCCGGATTGGACATGCTGGCATCGCTGCCGTTCACTCGCCGTGGCGATGGATGGTACGTCTCTGGTTCAGGATTTTGCGGTAATTCTGGTCGTTGCGGCGGTGGCTGGCTGGCTGATGCGGCTGATCGGGCTCTCTGCGGTCGTCGGTTACTTGGTCGCCGGTGTGATCGTGGGGCCCCATACCCCGCCATTCGCCTTGATCACAGACTTGGGAAGAATCCAGACGGCGTCTCAACTGGGTTTGGTGTTCCTGATGTTCTTCGTCGGATTGAACCTGAGCCTTGAGCGCATCAGGCGATTGGGAATTCCGGTGGTGCTAGCCACCTTGGTCACTGCTGTGGTGGTTTATAACCTCGCTCAGCTCTTCGCTTGGACCGTCGGCTGGAACGACTTGCAGGCACTGCTGTTCGCGGCCGCTCTCATGGCGTCTTCCTCCGCGATCATCACCAAGATGCTGTCGGAAAATCGCCTCACCCACGAGATTTTCGCCCGCAACGCCTTGGGACTGACGGTTCTCGAGGACGTCGTGGCAGTGGTGATGCTGACCCTCATTGGCTCGCGCCTCGGAGGGGATGTTGGTGGCGGGCAGGCCCTCGGGCAGACCCTCCTGTTGTTGCTGGCATTCGTGGTGATCCTGATCGTCGGCGGCTTGCTTCTCATTCCGAAAGTGTTCGAAAAAATCGGCAAGTCGTCGAATGCCGACCTCAAGTCGATCCTTGTAACCGGCTTGCTGTGCGCCTCGGGAGTGGCGGCGGTGAAAGCCGGATTCTCGATCGCCTTGGGAGCCTTCTTGTTTGGAGTGGTGGTGTCGGAAACCCGCTTCAAGGTGTCGATCGAGCGGCGGCTCGCCGGAGCTCAAGACATGTTTAGCGCGATGTTCTTCGTCGCCATCGGCATGCTCATTGATGTCTCCGGCTTGTTCGCACATCTGCCCATGATCCTGGCGGTCGCGGCCTTCGCGCTGGTGGCCAGGACGGTTGCCGCCACGCTCGGATTTCTGCTGACCGGCGCGGAGACCAAAACCGCCATAGCCACCGGACTTACGGCCACACCGGTGGGAGAGTTCTCCTACATCATCGCGCAGATCGGGGTGGCCGCCGCCGTGTTTGAAGAGTCGTTTTATCTGATCGCCGTCGCAGCTTCCATCGTCACGGCGGTGCTGGCACCGTTGCTTGCTCGACACGCCACGTTGATCGCCAACCGCGCGGATGCCTTGCAGCCGGCGGCAATGAGGCGGTTCGTCAGCCGCTACCGCGATTGGCTCAGGCTCGCAGGAAACCGCTACCGCCAAAACTCGGTGTGGCGCGCCTGCCGGCGCCGGACGGGAATTGTCTTCGTGGAGCTTTTTCTGCTGACCGGGCTGCTCGGTTTCTCGCTTCCGGTCGCCGACGCCATCGAACGATTTCTTGCCCGAGCGGGTTATCGAATCGATGGGTGGGAGCCGATCTACTGGACGCTCCTCAGCGTGGTTGGAGCGGGCCTGCTCACCGTGATCTGGCGCGGCCTTGCCTCGTTGAGCGGCACAGTAGCGACCGCATTCGCCGGCGAGGGACCGCGCGCGGCACCGCTCCGGCGCCTGGTGCGCCGCAGCCTGATCATCATAGCCACCGCTGGGCTGTTCCTTCTGGTGGCTTCTCTGCTGCCAATTCCGACGACGGTGCCGTGGATCCCCTTACTGGTGCTGGGAGCGCTCCTGCCGCTGGCGATTTTCTTCTGGCGGCGGGTTGTGGATTTGCACTTGCGATTCCAAGCAAGCCTCGAGCGCGCCGTAGAGCCGGAGCTCCCCGGACCGAGCGGGCTATCCAGCATGCGAGACAACGAGTCGCCCGCGGAATGGGGCGTCGAACTCGCGGAAGTCGTGCTGCCGGAGCACACGATCCACGCAGGAGCGAGCATTGCGATGACCCAGCTCCGGCCGCACTTTGGCTGTTCCATCGTTGGAGTCGAGCGCCACGGCCAGGTCATCAGCAACCCGCGCGCGGATTTTCTCCTTTTTCCGGAGGACCGCCTGCTGCTGTTCGGCCCACCCGAGCAGGCGAGAAAGGCGATCAGTTTTCTCTCCGAGGAAGGGCCGGCAAGGCGCGCCGAATCCGATTTCGACGAGGCGATTCTGGAAACGCTTGACGTGCCGGCCGGTTCGCCCCGCGCGAGCCAGACGTTGGGCGAGCTGCGGCTCTTCAACGTCACCGGCGTCCAGCTGATGGGGATCGAGCGGGCAGGCCAGCGGACGCTCAGCCCGAGCGCCGACGAGATCCTGTATGCGGGCGACCGCCTGCTGGCCCTCGGCACCCAAAGCGAGCTGCGGGACCTGCGGGCCTGGCTCGCCGAGGCCGGATGGCAGCCGGCAGCTCGTTGAACTGCATGCCAGCTTTTTATTGACAAGCCGCAGTAGCTCAGCAACCAACTCGGGTCTGCCGTAGCACACCTAGACGACAAGTGCCAAATTTGGAACCTGGACAGCGTTTGCCGCATCAGCCCGCAATGATCGCCTGGATTGTTGCGCTGGTTCTTGCTCTGGCCGTGTCTGCGTTCTCTTCTCACGAAAGTGCTGAAGGTGAAGGGTCCGGAGAATCCGGGCCTCAAAAGGAGTCAGTTGCGACACCACAGGGTGAGGATCCGCAGGTATGGGTCCGGAATTCGCCGTTTTCAGGAAAGATCCTCGGAGGTTGCGCGATTTCCTTCGCTCCTTGGCTGGCGACTGTGCGCATCCCTCGCTGGAATGCCGGGGGTCGCGTAGGAGTTCCCGGTCGACAGGAAGGTTGCTTCCAAGGGCGAGCACCGCCCCTCCGCTTCCTAGCCTAATCTCGCTGCCCTTGTCCAGCTGTCCGACTTCGTGGTTTCCGAGGTTCGGAGTTGAGTATCCCTTTAGGTGCCCGGCATGCAATGCCGTCACATGGGAACTTTAGATGCCCCACAAACGCTAGCGACACATCGCGCCGCGCGTTCGGGACACGTTCTCAAAAAGCAACAATCTGCAAATGCATGTACAATTTTTACCAACACCCATTCTTTATTTTCCTCGCCGGGCTTAGCTTGCTCATACTCTTCTTTGTATATTTCGCCACCTCCAAGGAGCGGCGAAAGCGAAACGTCGGGACACTCCTGCTCACCGGAGTGTGCGCGTTGTGTGTCTTCTCGGTCGTTCCGCCCAAGGAACGGCTGAAAGGAGGAATCGACATTCTCGGAGGAAGTTCCTTCACGCTCCGGATCCAAGAAAAGGAAAACCCAGAGGGCGGCAAACAGCCGCTGACAGTGGCTCAGATCGAGCAGGCCATAACGGTGATCGAGAAGCGCCTCAACAGCATGGGGACGGCGGAACCGTTCATCGCACGGCAGGGAGCAAACCGTATACTCGTGCAGATGCCGGGTGTGGAGCCGGAAGAATCACTCCACATCCGCGAGACCTTGGAAAAAGTCGCGAAACTTGAACTGCGCGAGGTTCACCCCCGGAGCGGCGAGCTGTCCAATGAAGGAACCACCCTCGCGCAACAAGTCGGTGAAGGCCGGCAGATCGTGCCCGGATACCGTGCCTACCGGATGGCCGACAAGGAAGGCTCGGGGGTAGCTCAGGAGTGGATACTTCTAAGCCGGCGCGCCGCGCTGGGAGGGGCGGACATCTCGTCGGCATTCCCGTCCCCAGAGCAGAATGATGCGGTGGGCATCACCCTGAACTCCGCCGGAGCCGACAAAATGATCGAGCTGACTCGGAACATGCGCGTCGGTCAGGGCCGAATCGCAATCGTCCTTGATGGCGAGGTGATCAGCGCACCAGTCGTTCAAGCCGTTCCACTTGGCAAGAATTTCTCAATCTCGGGGCTGCGGGATCCGGGTGAACCTCAGAACCTGGCGAACGCCCTGATGAACCCTTTGGAGAATCCTCTTGTCGTGGAAGCGGAAAGAACCGTCTCCGCCTCATACGGCTCCGCCATCATCAAGGAGGGTATCTGGGCGGGCGTCGTCGGCGTGGGGTTCACGTTCTTGTTTGTGCTGCTTTACTACCGAGTGGCTGGTCTACTCGCGGTCACGGGCTTGATTATCAACGGAGTCATCCTGTTCGGGGTAATGGCGATGTTCGGCTTTACCTTCACTCTTCCCGGCATTGCTGGAATGATCCTGACCATCGGGATGGCCGTGGACGCGAACGTCCTCATCTACGAACGCCTCCGGGAGGAGATCGACAATGGAAAATCGGTCAAAAGCGCCATTGCGTCAGCTTATGAGAAAGCCTTCTCCGCCATCTTCGATGCCAATATCACATCATTGGTAACCGCCGTGATCCTGTTCTGGCTAGCCAGTGGGATGATCAAAGGCTTCGCCATCACGCTCACCATAGGCCTGCTAGCGTCGATGTTCTCCGCGATCCTAGTGACGCGGGTGTTCTTCCGCTGGGGAGTCGATTCGGGTGCGCTGAAAAGGCTGTCGTTCATGAATCTGATACCGCCGACCAAGATCGATTTCCTCCGCACGCGGAAGATCGCATGCATGGCTTCCGCTGTCATGATCGCCGTTACTTTTGCCGCCTTTGGATGGAAAGGAAGCCAGAGCCTAGGCATCGACTTCACCGGCGGAACGCTGCTCCAATTCCAGCTCGGAAACGAACAGGTTCCTTTGGATCATATCAACGACGCCCTTCGCGATCTGCCGCTCACGAAGGAAGCTTACCCTCAGGAGGAGCACAGTCCGGCCACTGGAAGTTTGCTCACGGTTCGCTGCGAAACGGCCGATGCGGAGATCATCACGAACCGGTTGCGCGAAGCAATTCCGTTGCTCGCCGAGCGAACCACCGCAGAAGATGGCAGGCAGGAAGAATACCGGATCGCGGCGAACAAAGAGGAAGTTTCAGCGCTGATTGGCGGCACCTTCCTCGTTCAGTCTCTGCTCGCGGTGGGCATGGGCCTGATCGGCATCCTGATCTATATCGCCGTTCGGTTCGAGTGGTCTTTCGCCGTGGGTGGATTTGTTTCTACAATCCATGACGTTGTGGTTACGCTCGGAATAGTCATACTAGCGGGACAGGAGCTCACTCTCATCCACGTCGGGGCGATCCTCACGGTGGCGGGCTATTCACTCAACGACACCATCGTCATCTACGACCGCATCCGGGAAAGCCTAATGCTACGCCAAGGCCCGATCAAGGACTTGATCAATGAGGCGATCAACGCCACGCTTTCGCGAACGATCCTGACTTCATCGACCACCATTATCACCGTGGTGATCCTGATGATTGTCAGCCAGCCGCTTCGAGATTTCTCCTTCACCATTTTGGTCGGCCTGGTTGTCGGCACCTATTCTTCGGTCTTCATCGCATCCCCGATCGTGCTTTGGTGGACGCGACGCGCCGGCATCGACCTGCGCGCCGCGCAAACCGGACAGGTAGCCCCGGTCGTAAGCCCGCCACTCCTGGAGGGAAGTGGAGAATGAAAAGGCGGTATATATGGCTGGTCCGGCAGACGATCCGGACGCTGCGCCACAAGCGTCTCCGCCACCGCCCGTGGTGGCGGAAGCTGACGCTTCCACTGACTGATCGTCATCTTTGGAAACCCTGTCGGGATTCCGTCGCGGTCGGACTTTCCATCGGCATGTTCTTTGCCGTGATGCCGATGCCGGGGCAGGCGGTGGTTTCGGCGGTCCTCGCGATGAAACTCCGGGGCAACGTGCCTTTCGCTGTCGGTGCATGCTTCCTGAGCAATCCATTCACCATGGTCCCGATCTGGACCGCGCAGGTGTGGATTGGTAGCCTGGTGCAGTCCCATCTGCCAGTACCGATGCCCGCGGTTTTCAGCCGGATGGAAACCGCGCTGCCGGGGCTCGGCACGGTGAACGCCGGGAGCTTCATCGTCGGCTCCGTTGTTTCGGGTTGTCTTCTTGCTCTCGGCTCCTTCTTGGTCATCCATTGCCTGGCGAGAATTCTGCCGCATCACCTGCCCGTCACCCGCAATGCTCGCGCTCCACTCCGTACCAGTGGGGAGCGCCCCTGATCCACCCGTCTCAATCCGAATGCACAATCTCGACCTGATTCTCACGTTAACCGGCGGCCTTACTGCGGCTCTTATCTTTGGCTATCTTTCGCAAAGGATCGGTCTTTCTCCCATTGTTGGATATCTCTTCGCAGGGATCATCCTGAGCTCCAATACTCCGGGCTTCGTTGCTGACGAGGGACTGGCCAAGCAGATGGCGGAGATCGGCGTGATTCTGCTGATGTTCGGCGTCGGTCTGCATTTCCATTTCAAGGAATTGCTGGCCGTCAAACGCATCGCGATTCCCGGAGCCGTGGTACAGAGTGCGGTGGCCACGCTGTTGAGCATGGGCCTCATGCATTACGGCTTCGGCTGGAGCTGGACGGAAGGCGCGGTTTTCGGGATGGCCATCGCGGTGGCCAGCACCGTGGTTCTCACCCGGATCCTAGTTGACAACAACGCACTTCACACGCCCATCGGGCACATTGCGATCGGTTGGCTGGTGGTGGAGGATATTTTCACGGTCTTCGTGCTGGTCCTGATTCCGGCGCTGTTCGGCGGCGCTGGCGAGGCAGTGGGCGTTGCCGGAGTGGCCATCGCCCTGACAATGACGACGGTGAAAATCGGCGCCCTCGTGCTGTTCACCTTTATTGTCGGCGGCTGGCTGATCCCGAGGATCCTGACGATGATCGCCCGCACCCGGTCCCGCGAGCTGTTCACGCTGGCAATCTTGGTGCTAGCTCTGGGAATCGCGGTCGGGGCGGCGAAGGTGTTCGGTGTTTCCATGGAATTGGGCGCGTTCCTGGCCGGAATGGTCGTGGGCCGCTCTGAATTCAGCACCCGCGCAGCCACGGACGCGCTGCCGATGAAGGACGCTTTCGCCGTGCTGTTCTTCGTTTCGGTAGGAATGCTATTTGACTTTCATGCCTTGTTGGACACTCCCGGATTGGTGCTGGTGACCGTCGGGATCGTGATCATCGGCAAGCCCTTGGCGGCAATCGTCATCACGCTCGCCCTGCGCTACCCGCTCAAGACCGCGCTTTCGGTAGGCGCTGTCCTTTCGCAGATCGGCGAGTTTTCGTTCATCGTGGGCACCATGGGCATGCAGTACGGCCTCGTTTCCGCCGAGGCGTTCAACGTGCTGGTGGCCACGGCGATTGTATCCATCACCCTTTCGCCGCTGCTCTACCGCTTCGCATCGCCATTGGACAAGTGGGCGATGAAGAACACGGTGTTGCGAAAATTCCTGCACAAACCGCCGTCCGGTAGAAAGGAACATTCGGGCGACAAGGTCCCGGAGACCCGACACCGCGCGATAGTCGTCGGCTACGGCCCAGTCGGGCAAACGGTTGTCCGCCTGCTAGAGGAAAACGACATGATCCCCGTCGTCATCGAGTTGAATGTGGATACCGTCCGGAAGCTGCGGAAGGAAAACGTCGCAGTGATTTTCGGCGATGCGAGCCATATCGAGGCTCTGGAGGTGGCGGGGACAGCCAAGGCCCACTTCCTCATCCTCAGTTCTTCCAGTACCCCGCAGGGCCGCGAAATCATTCAAGAGGCGAGGAAACTGAACCCCACAATCCGGGTTCTTGCGCGCACCGCCTACCTCCGCGAAGCTGATCAACTGCTCGCGGCTGGCGCCGGTGCCGTGTTTACCGGTGAGGGAGAAGTTGCCCTATCGATTACTGAGCACATTCTGGACACCTTCGGCGCCACCCGGGAGCAGATCGATAGGGAACGGGAGCGCGTACGGAAGGAGTTCTTCCGGACGCCTGTCCACTCGCCGGCGGGGGAAAACCCGCCAGCCGCGTGAAGCGCCATCATTCCCAAACGCACCACAAGCCATGAACCGACCCAGCACGCCTCTCCGCCCCTTGAAGATCATGCTCGCGACCGATTTGAGCTGTCGTTGCGACCGCGCCTTGGACCGTGCAGTCGCGTGCACCGAGGAGTGGCAGGCGGAACTGGTGGTCACCACGGTGGTGGACGACGAGGTCCTACCGAAAAACTGGGCGGGCCACGGCAGGTCCGGAATGGAGGCCGAAGCCAGAATGCGGCTTTCGGCCGATCTGGCCGCCGGCGGTCTTCATCCGGTCGTTAAGGTCAGGACCGGCAGCGTGCTGGACGAGGTGCTGGCGGTGGCGGAAGAGGAACGGGTGGATCTGGTCATCACCGGCGTGGCCCGCAACCACTGGCTTCGCGCAGTGGTGCTCGGTACAGTCGTGGACGGACTGATGCGCCATTCCGCAGTGCCCACCCTGGTTGTCCGAAACCGGGTGCACGGTTGTTATCAAAAGATCCTCATCGCGGGCGATCTCTCCGACCTATCGCGGGCGATCGTGCGGAAGACCTTGGATTGGTTCCCCAAAGCTGAGGTTTGCTTCTTCCACGCGGTGGAGGTTCCCAACGCGCAACTGGCGGATGTGGGGGCCGCCGAATTGCTCGAACAGGCTTGCGAGGCGGCGCGGGCGGATAGCGTGGCCTTCGTCGATCAAGCGGGGCTGACGCCGGACCAACGGGAGCGGGTGCGGATCGCTTGCGAACCGGGCAGCGCGCTCGCGGCGCTGAACGCCTGCCTGCGGCGGGAGGCCTTCGATCTGGTGGTGGTCGGTGCCCATGGGCGGGGTCTCCTGTTTGAGATCCTGATCGGCAGCAAGGCAAAGCATATTGTTGAGAATATCGCTACGGACGTTTTGATTGTCCGGAATACCGACAGCAACTGAGCGCCTATTGAACGCGGCGCTTTTCTCCGCCAGGACAAGACGCTGACCTTCAAGGAGCCGCTGGCCCTGCGCCGCGCCGCCTCGGAAGAATGAGCCGTTTGCAATTGCGTGCCGCACGGAGGACATTGGCGGATGCTCCGGATTTCCTTCCTCTGCCTGGCGCTCGCCATGCCGGCCGCTGGCGACGACGAACCGGAGGAAACGGCACGGACCTGGTCACTCGAACCTGCCGAGCTGAAGGAGTTTCCGGAACTATCGGCAGCCCGCCGCGCATTGATCGAGGCGGCGCTCGAGGTGGCGGAGCAAGCGCGGGGCCGACCCTATTGCTTCGGCGGCTCCGATCCGGAGACCGGCTTCGACTGCTCTGGCGCCATCTATCACGTGCTGCGGCAAGTAGGCATCCAGCCGCCACGCAGCTCCGACGCGCAGTTCCGCTGGCTCAAGGCGGCGGGGGAATTTCACGAGATCCCGGCCGCGGCACAGGACCTGGACCACGAGTCGCTCGACGATTTGGAGCCCGGCGATCTGCTGTTCTGGTCCGGCACCTACGGCGAGTCGGGCGGCATTACTCACGTCGCCATCTATCTGGGCCCCGAGAAGCGCGACGGCCGGCCGGTGATGATCAACGCCACCAACGGCCGCAGCTATCGGGGCGAGAAAGGCAACGGCTTCGGCGTTTTCGATTTCCGGCTCCCGCGGCCCGGTGCGAAAGGCCGGCTCGTCGGCTACGGCACCCCGCCCGGGCTGGAGGAAAAACCCGACGGTTGAGCCTTGTCCTTGCCGCCCGCGGAAGCGCGGCATTCACTCCGCCCATGAACCGCTCCGATGGCCGCGCGCCCCACCAACTCCGGCCGATCTCCTTCATCCCCAACGTCGCGCCACACGCCACCGGCTCCGTGCTGGTTTCCTTCGGCGACACCCGCGTGATCTGCGCGGCCACCGTCGAGGAAGACGTGCCCCGCTGGATGCGCGCCCAGCGCGTGGAAGGCGGCTGGCTGACGGCCGAATACTCGATGCTCCCGTACTCGACGCTCGACCGCAAACAACGCGATAGCACTCGGGGCAAGATCGACGGCCGCTCGACCGAGATCCAGCGGCTGATCGGGCGCGCGCTGCGGGCGGTGGTGGACCTGAAAAAAATGGGCCAGCGCACCCTGTGGATCGACTGCGACGTCCTGCAGGCCGACGGCGGCACGCGCACCGCGGCCATCACCGGCGGCTGTGTGGCCGCGGCCATTGCCTTCAACCGGCTCTTCGCCGCCGGCAAGCTTAAGGATTTCCCGATGAAGAAACTGGTCGCCGCCGTTTCCGCAGGCGTCGTGGAAGGCCTGCCGGTGCTCGACCTGAACTACGTCGAAGACAAGGACGCGGCCGTGGACTTCAACGTCGTCATGACCGAAGCCGGTGAATTCGTCGAGGTGCAGGGCAGCGGCGAGGAAGCCGTCTTCTCCTCCGAGGAAATGACGACAATGCTCGATCTCGCGAAGCAAGGCGTGGTCGAACTGGTTGGCTTGCAGAAAGCCGCGATCCTAGACGCCGACCGCGCCGGACCGGCGGATCTCGCCGCGCTTGCCGCAGCGTTCGGCCGCTGAGGCCGGAAAGCGTCAGCGTTTCCGCAATGCGCGCGGCGCGAGATTCGGGCGGAACGTCTGCAGGAACTTCTCCTCCGCCTCGAGCGTGCCGATGAGCAGCATCCTGCCGCCGGCCGGCAAGATATAGCCGGGATCCGGGCTCATCACGCGCTCGTCGCCGTCCTCGACCGCGATGATGGTGCAGCCGGTTTCGGCCCGGACGGCGCAGTCAGCGAGCTTGCGCCCCGCCATCGACGGCGGCACCGGCGAGGGGAAAAGCGCCACCCCTTCCGCGAGCAGGATGTTTTCGCTCTTCCGCAGGATGTTGAAAATCGTGTTGGCTCCCATCGATGCCGAGGACAACACGAGATCGGCCCCGGCGCGGTGGAGCGTCCCGACATTCCGCTCGAGCGTGCATCGCGAGATGATCTGAACGTTCTCCCGAAGACGCCGGAAGAAAATCGTCAGCGAGATGTTGGTATCGTCATCATGACTCGTGATGATGATCGTGTTCGCCTCCCGGGCCCGCGCCATCTTCAGGACGTCCAGGTGGGTCGTGTCGCCGATGACCGCTTCGGGATGATCCGTCACCCGCTCGGGAAGCTTCTCGATGATGACCGGGGAAAACCCCACCTCCTGCAGCGCCTTGCTGGTGATCCGGCCGACGCGCCCGCCGCCGACGATGACGATGTGCGAGCGGGTTTCCGAGTGCGGGCGGCTGAACGCGGCATTGTAGGCGTCGAGCTGTTCTTTCGTGCCCGCGAGCATGAGCACCGAGTGCTGCCGGATCGAGTAGGTGGGCTCGGCGTTGACAAGGCGGGCATGGTCCCAGATCCCGATCACGCTCGCGCCGGTGCGCTGGCGGATGCCGCTTTCCGCAAGCGTCACCCCCTCGAGTTCCGTGCCCGCGGCATGAGCCTCCGCAATGAGCAGGCCGCCGGCCTTTCCGATGACATGGGCCGCCGAGTCCTTGCCGATGACCCGCCGCGCCAATGCCTGACCCATGGTTTGCTCGATGCGCAGGACCAACGTGGCGCCCGCGAACTCGAGCACGTCGCGCGCCGCATCGCTCGACGCGGAGGCGACGATCGGAACGTTCGGCGCTAGTTCGCGGGCGGTGAAGGTGATGTTCGTGTTGATGACGTCCGAGCGCGTGGCCACCAACATCGCGGCCCGGTGGAGACGCATCCGGCGGTAGGTTTCCGGATCGTCGAGATCCCCCACCGCCACTTTCAGCCCCTGCTCGTACAGCTCGAGCGCGTCGGCGATCAACGGGGTGAGGATGACGTAGGGATGGCCGTATTTCTCCAGCAGCGGGATGAGCGCCGAAGTGATGGGGTCGTGGTTGGTGAAAATGACATGATGCCTCACTTCCTGCGGCAGCTTCCGCGGTGTGCGGGCCGAGGCCTGCGCCTGCATCCAAGGCGCGTAGAAAAACTCGATGAACGTGAACGGCAGGATCACCAGCATGAACATCACGCCCGTCACCAGCACGACCACGGAGAACAGCCGGCCGAGGTCCGTGGTGAAGGTGATGTCCCCGAAGCCGAGCGTGGTCATCACCGTAAGGGTCCAATACAGCCCGGTGACCCACGAATGGCGCTGGTCCTCGCGCTCCATCAGCACGTGGAACAACACGCTGTAGAGCACGATCAGCGAAAACAGCACGCCCAGCAGCCTCAGCAGCGTCTTGAAATTCGAGCGGCTGCTGCGATTCCCGAGGAACGCGGCGATGACGGCGACGAGCGACTTCATGAACGGCCGCCAAGCTAACGTCCCGCGGCGACCTTGGCAGCACGAAAGCCTCAGGCCTTCGTCTGTCCGGAACCGCGGACGCGGTACTGGTAGCTCGTCAGTTCGCGCAAGCCCATCGGACCGCGCGCGTGGAGCTTGTCCGTGGAAATGCCGATCTCCGCCCCGAAGCCGAACTCGCCGCCATCCGCGAAGCGCGTCGAGACATTGTGGAAAACGCAGGCGGAATCGACTTCACGGAGGAACTTCTCCGCGGCCGGCTCGTCTCGGGTGACGATGGTTTCCGTGTGATGGGAACCGCGCTCGTTGATGTGCGCGATCGCTTCATCGAGCGAGTTCACGGTTTTGATCGCAAGGATCAGGTCGAGATACTCCGTGCGCCAGTCCTCGTCGGTGGCCGCGGCGATGTCCGGGAGGACGGCGCGCGTGCGTTCGCAGCCGCGGAGCTCGACGCCCTTGGCGCGGAGTGCTTCGGCCGCGGCAGGAAGAAACGTCTCCGCGACGTCCCGGTGG